>NZ_JBHWEL010000001.1:0-3839 GCF_042734135.1 Streptomyces sp. NPDC059668
CTACCAGGACCGGGTCCAGTACGCGGTCGTCGGAGACACCGGACCCCGCCGCATCATCGGCGAGGCCTCGTACGCCACCGCCAAGGCGCTCGGTATCCGCGCCGACCCGCGCGACGGCGGGACGCCCTCCGGGGTCACGTACATCGCCTTCAAGAACTCCATGGTGAAGCCCATCGAGGACCACGCGGCCGCCGTGGCCGAGGGCGAACGACTGGCCAGTCGGTTCCTGCGGGACGAATGAGTCGGGAGTCCCTGTCCTCGGCTCCGGTGGGGCGGCCGCAGGTGTCGCGCCGTCGCGGGGAAGGAGGCCGCTCCCACGAGGGTGCGCCGGACGGGGAACCCCCGGGAGTGGACCCGGGGGCTCCGGAATCGGGACTCCGGCACCGGCGCCTGAACCGAGATTCCGGAGTCGAGGCTCCGACACCGGTACCGGCTCCTGAATCGAGGCTCCGGCACCGGTGCCGGCTTCGGCTCCGGTCATCGAACGGCGGGCTCCGACTCGCCCCCGTACAAAGCCCGCCCGACGTTCTCGTCGCCGGACTGCCTCACGCCCTCCGGATTCACGCCTTCCGGTACGTGTACGCCTCGGCGGCCGCCGCCTCGACGGCCGCGAGGTCCGCTCCCGCCGAGGCCGTGACGACCGCGGCCACCGCGCCCTCGACGAAGGGCGCGTCCACCAGGCGGGTGTTGCCGGGCAGTTCGTCGCCCTCCGCGAGGAGGGCCTTCACCGTGAGCACCGCGCTCCCCAGATCCATGAGGACGGCCACCCCGGCACCACGGTCCACGGAGGCGGCCGCCGCCGAGATCAGTTCGGCGCTGGTGCCGAGGCCACCGTCCGCCGTGCCGCCGGCCGGGGCGACGGGCGCGATCGTGCCGCCGCCCGCGAGCCCGGTCGCCAGTTCGGCGACCGAAGTGGCGACGGCGGCGCTGTGCGAGACGAGCACGATGCCGACGAGCGGCTCCGCGGTGTTGCCGGAGTCACTCACCGGACGCCTCCACCAGTGCGCCGATCAGCAGCGACGACGAAGTGGCGCCGGGATCCTGATGCCCGATGCTGCGCTCGCCCAGATAACTCGCCCTGCCCTTGCGGGCCTGCAACGGGATCGTGGCGGCGGCGCCCTCCTCCGCGGCCGAGGCCGCGGCGGCGAAGGAGTCGGAGAGCGCGTCCACCGCGGGGACCAGCGCGTCGATCATCGTCTTGTCGCCGGGTGCGGCCCCGCCCAGCGCCATGACCGCGTCGACACCCGCCCGCAGCGCGTCGCCGAACTGTTCCTCGGAGACCTCGGCGGCGTCCCCGAGAGCCTTTCCCGTGCGGCGCAACAGGGTGCCGTACAAGGGCCCCGACGCGCCGCCGACGGTGGAGATCAGCTGGCGTCCGGCGAGCGTGAGGACGGCGCCGGGGGTGTCCGGCGCGTCCTTCTCCAGCACGTTCACCACGGAGGTGAACCCGCGCTGCAGATTGCTGCCGTGGTCGGCGTCACCGATCGGCGAGTCCAGGGCCGTGAGCCGTTGCGCCTCACGGTCCACCGACGCGGCGGTCGCCGTCATCCAACGGCGGAAGAAATCGGCGTCGAGCACAGAATCTCCTTGCGTGGTACCAACGTTGGGGCGATGAGATGGGTCGTGGGCGTGGCCGCCGTCATGTCGGCGGCCTTGGCGACGGCGGTGGCCGCGGCCGTGGTCGTGGTCCGGGTCTGCCGGGCGGTGCGCCGGCTCACACGCCCCAGCGCAGCCCCGGTGTCCTCACCGGCGCGTCCCACAGTCGCAGCAGTTCCTCGTCCACCTGGCACAGCGTCACCGAGGCACCGGCCATGTCCAGCGAGGTGACGTAGTTGCCGACCAGCGTGCGCGCGACGGGGATCCCGCGCTCGCCGAGCACCCGCTGCACCTCCGCGTTGAACCCGTACAGCTCCAGGAGCGGGGTCGCCCCCATGCCGTTGACCAGCACGAGGACGGGATTGCGCGGGTTCAGGTCCTCCAGGATCGCGTGCACCGAGAAGTCGGCGATCTCGCGCGAGGTCATCATCGCGCGCCGCTCCCGGCCCGGCTCGCCGTGGATGCCGACGCCCAGTTCCAGCTCCCCGGGCGGCAGGTCGAAGGTGGGGCTGCCCTTGGCCGGAGTGGTGCAGGCGGCGAGCGCGACACCGAAGCTCCGGGAGCTCTCGTTGACCTGACGGGCCAGCGACTCCACCCGCTCCAGCGGGGCACCCTCCTCGGCGGCGGCGCCCGCGATCTTCTCCACGAACAGCGTCGCGCCCGTGCCGCGCCGGCCGGCCGTGTAGAGACTGTCGGTGACGGCGACGTCGTCGTTGACCAACACCTTGGCGATCTGGATGCCCTCGTCCTCGGCGAGTTCCGCCGCCATGTCGAAGTTCAGCACGTCACCGGTGTAGTTCTTCACGATGAACAGCACACCCGCTCCGCTGTTCACGGCGGCGGCGGCCCGCAGCATCTGGTCCGGCACCGGGGAGGTGAAGACCTCGCCCGGACAGGCCGCCGACAGCATTCCGGGACCGACGAAACCGCCGTGCAGGGGCTCATGACCCGATCCGCCACCGGAGACGAGGCCGACCTTTCCGGCCACCGGGGCGTCACGCCGTACGATCACGCGGTTCTCGACATCCACCGTGAGGTCCGGGTGCGCGGCCGCCATACCCCGTAGCGCGTCCGCGACCACCGTCTCCGCCACGTTGATCAGCATCTTCATGGGTACCTCCTGGTGAGCGTAAGAGTGGAGCCCGTGACCTGCGTTCTCGCCTGTTCGTTGGGCATGGAGGGCGTTCGGTTCCGGCGGATCGTCGGTGCTGAGGGCTCGTCACTGCGAAGTATCGGTCTTGGAAGGGCGATGGTCACGTGTACCGACACGCTCGGGTCGGTTCGGGTCGCCCACCGGCCGGTCCGGACAGGCCTTCGTGCCCCCGCCGTCCGGGACGCGGGTCCCTGAAGGGCACGTCGCCGTTCCTCCGTGGACCTGTCCGTGATCGATGACAAAGGGATCCGGCGGTGGCTTTCCCCCGTCCTGACGGGTGCGCGGGAACGAACGACTAGAGGGCAAGGGGCGGGACGGACATGGTGTGGCGTGGCGGGCTGGGATGGTACGGCCGGGTACTCGCGGCGGCGGTCGGCCTGACGGCGGTCGCCGTCACCACGTCGGTGTGGAGCGCGCAGGCGGGGCCCGTCGAGAGCCGGCCCGAGCGTCCGGAATCCTCGGCCCGCCCTTGGGCGCCGAGCGCCCAGGGCCCCGCGAGAGCGCCGATGCCGGTGAGCATCGCCCATGCCTCGGACCGCGGCGCGCGTGGCGTCAACATCACCGTCGACGACGGACCGGACCCGGTCTGGACACCGCGGGTGCTGGACGTGCTGCGGGAGTACGGGGTGAAGGCCACGTTCTGCATGGTGGGGACCGAGGCGCGGGCCCACCCGGACCTCGTGAAGAAGGTGGTCGCGGCCGGGCACCGGCTGTGCGACCACACCGTGTCGCACGACACCGCCATGGACACCAAGTCCGAGTCGTACCAGTCCCGGCAGATCCTGGACGCCGAACGCATGATCACCAAGGCGTCCGGGGGCGTCCGGCCGATGTACTACCGGGCCCCCGGCGGCGCCTTCACGCCGTACAGCCGCAGACTGGCCGCCTCGCGGGGGATGCGGCCGCTCGGCTGGAACGTCGACTCCAAGGACTTCGAGCGGCCCGGCACCGACGTCCTGGTCGCCACCGTCAAACAGGAGATCTGCAACGGCCCGACCGTCCTCTTCCACGACGCGGGCGGCGACCGCTCCCAGACGGTCGCCGCCCTGCGCGAGATCCTGCCGTGGCTGAAGGAGCGGGGGTACGCCTT
>NZ_JBHWEL010000001.1:3849-59982 GCF_042734135.1 Streptomyces sp. NPDC059668
CAGAGAATGTCGCGCGGCCCGCCCCGCCCTGCTTGGCCCCCACCAAAAACCCGCAAACAGCACCGGCCCCCCCCGCCCCCCCCCCCCCCGGGGGGCCCCCCCCCCCCCCGCGGCCCCCCCCCCTGCGCGAGATCCTGCCGTGGCTGAAGGAGCGGGGGTACGCCTTCGGTTTCCCCGTGCGCTGACCGCGGGGCCCCCTGTCAGGGCCGGTGCGTCTCCTGGTCCTGGACCCTGAGGGTTCCCCGGTCGTTCTCCCGCAGTGACCGGCCGATGATCAGACGCTGGATCTGGTTGGTGCCCTCGAAGATCTGCATGACCTTGGCCTCGCGCATGTACCGCTCGACCGGGAAGTCGCGGGTGTAGCCGGCGCCCCCCAGTACCTGGACGGCGTCGGTGGTGACCTTCATGGCGTTGTCGGTGGCGATCAGCTTGGCGACGGACGCCTCGCAGCTGAACGGGAGCCCCTGGTCCTTGAGGCGCGCGGCGGCGAGCGTGGTGGCGCGAGAGGCCTGCACGGCCGCGGCCATGTCCGCGAGGACGAAGGCCAGCCCCTGGTGTTCGATGATGGGGCGGCCGAAGGTCTCCCGCTCGCGGGAGTAGCGCAGCGCGTGGTCCAGCGCTCCCTGGGCCAGGCCCGTGGCCACCGCCGCGATGCCCAGCCGGCCGCAGTCCAGACCGGCGAAGGCGATCGCGAGGCCCTGTCCCTCCTCGCCGATCCGGTACTCCACGGGAACGCGGGCGTTCTCGAAGCGCACGGTCGCGGTGGCCGAACCGGTCAGGCCCATCTTGTGCTCGGGCGGATCGGCGATGACACCGGGGGTGTCGGCCGGGACGAGGAAGCAGGAAATGGCCCGCGAGCCCGATTCGGACGTCCGCGCCATCACCGTGTAGAAGTCCGCGTGCCCGCCGTGCGTGGTCCACGCCTTGGCGCCGTCGAGCACATAGTGGTCGCCGTCCCTGACGGCCCGCGTGCGCATCGCCGCGGGGTCGGAGCCGGCGTGGGCCTCGGACAGGCAGTAGGCGCCGAGCAGCTCCCCGCCGAGCATGCCCGGCAGCCACTTGTCCTTCTGCTCCTCGGTGCCGAACGCGGCGAGAGCGAAGCAGGACAGCGCGTGCACCGAGACGCCGACCGCGACGCTGGCCCACACGGCGCCGATCTCCTCGACGACCTGGAGGTAGACCTCGTACGGCTGGCCGCCGCCGCCGTACCGCTCGTCGTACGGCAGGCTCAGCAGGCCGGCCCGGCCGAGGGTGCGGAAGACCTCGCGGGGGAACTTCTCCTCGGCCTCGGCCTCGGCCACCCGGGGGGCGAGCTCCTTCTCGGCGAGCTCGCGGGTCAGGCCGATCAGGTCGACGGCTTCCGGGGAGGGCAGCGTTCGGGTGGCTGGCATGGTGATTCCTCGGTCGCTCGGAGAATTATTGATACGGCGATCGATACAACAGTATCGTTTTTGGTACCGTATGGCCATGCAGTCCAGAGATGGATCCGCCGGCCCGCTCGCGGGCCTGCGCGTCCTGGAACTCGCGGGACTCGGGCCGGCTCCGCACGCGGCCATGGTGCTGGCCGACCTGGGCGCCGACGTGGTGCGGGTCGAGCGGCCGTCCGGCCGGGCGCTCAGTCTGGGCCCCGCCGGCGCGACCGACGCCGTCCAGCGCGGCCGCCGGTCGGTCTTCGCCGACCTCAAGAAACCCGCGGGACGGGCGCTGGTGCGAGGCCTCGCGGCGCGGGCCGACGTCCTCGTCGAGGGCCTGCGGCCGGGAGTCGCCGAGCGGCTCGGGGTCGGCCCGGACGACTGCCGTGGCGCGAACCCGCGGCTCGTCTACGCCCGGATCACCGGCTGGGGTCAGGACGGGCCGCTCGCCCGGGACCCCGGGCACGACCTGAACTACATCGGTCTCACCGGCGTCCTGCACGCGATGGGCCGGGGCGACGGGCCGCCGGCCCCGCCACTGAACCTCGTGGGGGACTTCGGCGGCGGGTCCATGCTGCTGGTCGTGGGTGTTCTGGCGGCACTCTGGGAGCGCACCCGGTCGGGCGCCGGGCAGGTCGTCGACGCCGCCATGGTCGACGGGACGGCGCTGCTGGGCCAGATGGCGTACGCGCTGCGCGGCATGGGGGAGTGGTCGGACGAGCGTTGTTCGAATCTGCTCGACGGGGCCGCGCCCTTCTACGACACCTATGCGTGCGGCGACGGCAAGTACGTGGCCGTCGCCGCCCTCGAACCGCAGTTCTTCGCGGCCCTGCTCGACGGGCTGGATCTCGTCCCCGCCGAGCTGCCCGCGCAGGGCGACCGGGACGGGTGGCCGGTGCTGCGGTCCCGGTTCGCGGGCAGGTTCGCCTCCCGCACGCGCGACGAGTGGGCGGACCACTTCACCGGGACGGACGCGTGCGTGACGCCCGTGCTCACCTTCGCCGAGGCGGGAGCGCACCCGCACATGGTGGCCCGGCGCACCCTGGTCGAGGTCGACGGCATCCTGCAGGCCGCCCCCGCGCCGCGTTTCTCCCGCACCCCCAGCAGACAGCCCTCGGCGCCCCGCGCGGCGGGCGCGGACACCGAGTCGGTGCTCCGTGACTGGGGCGTCGTGCTCTCGCCGCCGCCGGCGGTCCGGTCAGGGTGAGACGGCGTGCACGATGAGCGAGGCCAGCTCCGCGTAGGCCTCCGCGTCGCTCAGCCCGGTCCGGGCGGTCACCTCGCCACGCTGGATCTCCTGCATGGTGGCGGCCACGACCTCGCCCACGAACGCGGCGTGGACGTCACGGAACGCGCCCGCGGCGACGCCGTCCGCGATCAAGTGCCTGATCCGGCCGGCGGCGAGGCGTGTGTTGGCCTCGTACACCTCGCGGGCCGGTTCGAACTGCGCCATGTCGTCGAGGAATCGCCGGGACAGCGGTCGCAACTGCTCCGCGACCGCGTTCAGGTAGACCACCACGCGGTCGGCCGGCGCGGAGGTGTCCGCCACCTGCTTCTCGATGGTGCCGGCCGCCTCCCGGAAGTAGTGCTTCACCGCCTCCCGGACCAACTCCTGCTTACTGCCCGCGAGTTGGTAGAGCGTCGTCTTCGAACAGCGCAGCCGCTCGGTCAGCTCGTCGAGCGTGAACGAAGCGAACCCCTCCGCCGCCAGCAAGGCGACGAGCCGTTCGAGGAGGTCTGTCTGGCGCGCTGTTCGACGTGTGGACGGCATGACCTCAGCGTAACCGTTCGCCTCCGCGGGGCCGGATCCCGGCAGGCGGCCCCCGAACCGTCGCGCCACCCACGGGGCGGGAGGGCTCCTTCAGCGGCCCCGGCGGCCCCCGCGGTCCGACAGCCGCCGGCCCGGCGGCTCGCACCACTCCGCACCGCCGGCGCCCGATCCGGACCGCCTCACCTAGGGCCGCACCGCCGCCCGCCGTTCCAGGATGTCCAGGGCCCGCTCGGCCCACCGGATGTTCTCCTCCTCGAAGGAGCGCCCGCGCATCAGGGTGAGGTAGGGGCCCACACGTTCCGCACGGGTCAGGAACTCGTCCTCGGTGCGTCCGTCCAGCAGCCGTGCGCGCAGTCGTTCGTAGCGGGCGAGCTTGGCGCGGGCCCACTCCAGCCGTTCGGCGATCGCCGCCCGTACCGCCGTGTCGTCGCCCGCGTCGACGGACTGCACCTTCACCAGCAGTTCGTCGCGGATGGCGGTGGGTTTCGGAGGCTCCGCGGTGAACGCGCGCAGGGCGACGCGGCCCGCCGCGGTGAGGGAGAAGACCCGCTTGTTCGGACGCCGCTCCTGTCGCACCAGCCGAGCCTCGATGAGCCCCTCGGCCGCCATCCGCTCGAGTTCCCGGTAGAGCTGTTGCGGGGTCGCCATCCAGAAGTTGGCCACCGAGGCGTCGAACTCCTTGGCCAGGTCGTATCCCGACGCCTCACCCTCCAGGAGCGCGGCGAGGACCGCGTTGCGCAATGCCATGGGCCAAGGCTAGACGGCGTACACCCCCGCGACTAATCTGTTGCGCACCTATTCAATTAATTGACTATGAGAGCGGGACCCCGATGCACCCCTTCCGCAAGGCCGTGGAGGCCGGAGACCTCGCCGCGGTCGAGGAGCTGCTGGCCGACGACGTCGTGTTCACCAGCCCCGTCGCCTTCAAGCCCTACCCGGGCAAGGCCATCACCGCGGCCATCCTGCGCGGCGTCACCCGCGTCTTCACCGACTTCCGCTACGTACGGGAGATCGCGGGCGCGGACGGCCGCGACCACGCGCTGGTCTTCACGGCGAAGGTGGGCGACAAGGAGATCAACGGCTGCGACTTCCTGCACTTCGACGAGGACGGCAGGATCGACGACCTGATGGTCATGGTCCGCCCGCTCTCGGCTGCCCACGCGCTCTCCGAGGCGATGGGCGCGCAGTTCGAGCAGATCTCACGCGAGGCGGCGGAGGCGGCGGGCCGGTGACCCCGGGCCCGGCCGTCCGCGGGGTTTGACGCGCCCTCCGGGGGCTACCCGCGCCGGGTGACCACGACGAGGGCGAAGACGAAGGCGGGGCGGGCGACCGCACCGGCACCCGAGCAGGAACCGATCCGCTTCCTGGAGGACCGGTTCGACTGCGCGCAGGCCTGCGCCGAGTGCGCCCGCGCCTGTGCGCTGCGGGCGAGCTGCATCGATCCCGACGGGCCCGGGGTGCGGCAACTCGCCCGGCGCATGGGCCTGATGTGCGCCGAGGTGTGCGACGCGACCTGCCTGGTCCTGGACGGGCAGCACCACCGGGGCGAGGCCGGCATCCGTGTCCAGGTCGAGTGGTGCCGGTCCGTCTGCCGTGAGTGCGCGGACGTCTTCGACCGGTGTCCCGGTGCGCAGGCGAGTGCGCGGGCCTGCCGCGCGTGCGCCCAGGCCTGCACCGACTTCCTCGCGACGCTGCTACCCGCCTGAACCGCCCGCTTCCGCCGACGGGGCGAGCGGCCGTCCGACCCGTACGTTCCAGCGCCCCGAGCGGCCGCTGAACTCGGTGGCGGTCAGGGGCGGTACGTCGATCCGCCAGAACGACGACTCCGGCGCGCCCAACACCCGTACCACCAGGGCCCGTACGACCTCCGGCTCCACCACCGCGACGGTCCGGCCGGTCAACTCCGCGGCCTTGTCGAGGAAGCCCGCCACCCGGTCGCAGAACGCCCGCACCGACTCCCCGCCGTGCGGTGCCGCGCCGGGATCGGCCAGCCACTCGGCCACCGCCGCCGGTTCCTTAGAGCTCACCTCCTCCAGCGTCGCGCCGCGCCACCGGCCCACGTCGAGACCGGCCAGCGCGGGTACGTCCAGCACCGTGTCCAGGCCCAGCGCGTCGGCGGTCTCGCGGCACCGCACGCTGGGGGAGACCCACTGCCGCTCCGCCCCGGGGACCGCGCCCGCGGCGGCTCGTGCGAGCCGCAGGCCCGCGGCATCCACCCGGCCCCCTTCGTCGAAGCGGGCCTCCCGCAGCGCCGCGCCGATCGCGGCTGAGATCAAGATCACTCGGCTCGTCATACGTTCACTCTCGTGCGCTGTCGTGGTCGCCCGTGCCCAAGGCCCCTGCCGGAACAGGGAATCCGCGGCACTCCACCCGCCCCGCGGCGCAACCGCGGCCCTGTCAGGCGCCCTTGGCCGGGCGCCGGCCTCGCGGTACGGTCAGGATGATATTGACGACGGTTCGGCGGAAGTCCGGTGGGAGTCCGGCACGGTCGCGCCACTGTATGCCCAGCGCACGCCACCCCTCCCGGGGCGGCGGAGGTCGAGCAAGTCAGACCCGCGGCCGTCGTCCTGTGCATCACCGAGACGGGACGCGAGTTCCCCAGGAGGTACTGCCCCATGGCGCAGTCCGTCGCCCAGCCGACCGCCACCCCCACCGCCGTTCCCGCCAAGCTGCCGATCGGTGCGATCGCCCCCTGGGCGGCCTTCTTCGGCATCCTGATGCTGGTCCTGCTCTACTTCGTCGGCGCCGAACAGGGCGCCACCTCCGTCGTGTCCGGTGAGAACGTCCACGAGTGGGTGCACGACGCCCGCCACCTCCTCGGATTCCCCTGCCACTGACGGCTCGGACGGAAGGGGGCGCCCGCCGGGGCGCCCCCTTCCGCATGTCACCGCCATTCCCTATTTCTGGAACACGTTCTACGGTGTGCGCCGTCAGGTCCCGCCTTGGGGAGCCAGGAGGCGCCGTGCATCTCGAATACACGCCGGAGCAGCAGCGGTTGCGGACCGAACTGCGTGAGTACTTCGCCGAGCTGGTGCCCGACAACGCCTATGCCCGGTACGGCGATCCGGCGGCGCAGAAGCGGTTCTACCGTGACACGATCCGCCGCCTCGGCACGGACGGCCGGCTCGGGGCGGGCTGGCCCGAGGAGTACGGCGGCAGCGGGCTCACGCCCATGGAACAGTTCATCTTCTTCGACGAGGCCGCCCAGGCGGGTGTACCGCTGCCGCTGATGGCGCTGAACACCGTCGGCCCGACGATCATGCAGTTCGGCACGGAGGAACAGAAGGGGTACTTCCTGCCCAGGATCCTCTCCGGAGAGATCGACTTCGCGATCGGCTACAGCGAGCCCGACGCGGGCACCGATCTGGCGGCGCTGAAGACCCGGGCGGTACGCGAGGGCGACGAGACCACCGGCCACTACACGGTCAACGGGCAGAAGATCTGGACGACGAACGGCGACACCGCCGACTGGGTGTGGCTCGCCGTCCGCACCGACCCGGACGCCCCGCCCCACAAGGGCATCACCATGCTCCTCGTACCGACGTCGGACCCCGGTTACTCCTGCACCCTCATCAACACCCTCGCCTCGCACGACACCACCGCCAGCTACTACGAGAACATCCGCGTCCCCGCCTCCCGCCGGGTCGGTGAGGAGAACAAGGGCTGGCGGCTGATCACCAACCAGCTCAACCACGAGCGCGTCACCCTCGCCGCCCACGGCACGATGGCGATCCGCGCCCTGCACGACGTCCAGCACTGGGCGATGGAGACCAAGCTCGCCGACGGCCGCAGGGTGGTCGACCTCCCCTGGGTGCGCCGCAGGCTCGCGCAGACCCACACCAGGCTCGACGCCATGAAGCTCCTGAACTGGCGGATGGTGAACGCCGTCCAGGAAGGCACCCTCACCCCGCAGGACGCCTCCGCGGTCAAGGTGTACGGCTCGGAGGCGCGCCGGGACGCGTACGCCTGGCTCATGGAGATCGTCGCCGCACCGGGTGCCCTGAAGGAGGGCTCGGCGGGCGCGGTCCTGCACGGCGAACTGGAGCGCGGCTACCGGTCGGCGGTGATCTTCACCTTCGGGGGCGGGAACAACGAGATCCAGCGCGAGATCATCTCGTGGATCGGACTGGGGATGCCGCGGGTGCGGCGCTGACCTGCCGACGTGGAAGCCCGGCCCCGTACAGCGACCACCAGCGGGACGGGAGCGGAACGGGAGCGGAACGGGAGCGGAACGGGAGCGGGTCGGCCGGCTGAACGCGCCGAGCCGAACCAAGCCGCGCCGACCCGAGCCAAGCCGCGCCGAGCCAAGCCGAGACGTGTCGTGTCGTGTCGCGCCGCGCCGCGCCGGACAGGGCTTCCCGGCTGCCGGCTGCCGGTCCGTCGTCGATCCGCGGCCGGGCGGGCCGCTCCCGTCAGGACGCTCCGGTGCACGTCACCGGCGTGCGCCGGGCCCGGCCGGCGCGTGGTGCGGTCGGTGTACGCCGCTCTGCCGCCGTACGTCCACGAGAGGTACGGCGGACCGGCCCCGTCGCGCCTCGTGGTGACCCGGCGGCCGTGCGCCGGGGACACCGTCCCGCGCTGTGTTCCCGTACGTCCTCGCCGGTCACTCCTGTCCGCACACGTTCCGCGCGCTCGGGCACGGGCCCGTCCCGGCCCCGCCCGGCGTCGTACAAAGTCGGCAGATGACTCGCCATACTGGACGAGCCAGGGTGGGGGGCGAGCAGCGACGGGGGCGATCGCACGAGATGGCGGAGACCAGGCTGGTCCAGAGCCGGTACCGACTGCTCGATCTGATCGGGCGGGGAGGCATGGGCGAGGTGTGGCGGGCCCGCGACGAGTCGTTGGGGCGGCAGGTCGCCGTGAAGTGCCTCAAGCCCCTCGGCCCGCACCACGACCCGTCCTTCTCCGGCGTCCTGCGGGAGAGGTTCCGGCGCGAGGCCCGGGTGGCCGCCGCGCTTCAGCACCGCGGGGTGACCGTGGTGCACGACTTCGGCGAGTCCGACGGCGTGCTGTACCTGGTCATGGAACTTCTGGAGGGGTACAACCTCGGTCAGCTGCTGGAGGACAACAAGCAGCATCCGCTGCCGGTCGCCGATGTCGTCGACATCGCCGACCAGGTGTCGGCCGCACTCGCGTACACCCATCAGCAGGGCATCGTGCACCGGGACCTGAAACCTGCGAACATCATGCGGCTCGCCGACGGCACCGTGAAGATCTGCGACTTCGGCATCGCCAGGCTCGGCCACGACATCGGCTTCACGGCCCGGCTGACCGGGACCGGTATCGCGATGGGCACCCCGCACTACATGTCGCCGGAGCAGATCAGCGGTGCCGAGGTCGACCGGCGCAGCGATCTCTACTCCTTCGGATGTGTGCTCTACGAGATCGCCACCGGGGCACCGCCGTTCGACCTCGACGACGCGTGGGCGGTCCTCATCAGCCACCGCGACACCTCTCCCGAGCCTCCCCGCAGACACCGGGCAGAGCTGCCCGAGTACGTCGAGCGGATCATCCTGGACCTGCTGGCCAAGGAACCGGAGCGGCGGCCGCAGGACGCCCGTGAGCTCGGCCGCCGGATCAGCGAGGGCCGTACGACGCCCGTGCACGTGCCGACGGTCGTGTCCCCGGCCCTGCGCGGACCGGCGCCCGACCAGCGGAACCCGACACCCTTGCCGCAGCCGACACCCCAGCCCCAGTCGCAGCCTCCCCACGATCCGGTACTGCCCGCCTGGACACGGGGCATGACCACCGGCCGCAGGGCGACCGGTGCCGGGCTGCGCGTCACTTCGCCGGACGCGACGGCGGGACTGACCGGCGAGTGGACCGTACGCCCGGCGACGGCGGATTCCGGGCCGCCGTACCGCGCCGGACTCCCCACGCCGTCACCGGAGTTGCTCACCACCCTGGCGGGGCGGCACAACGCGGGACTCAGCCTGGGCCGGCTCGGCCGGTGGACCGAGGCGGGCGAGGTGCACCGCGCCGTCGCCGCCGAGCGGGAGCACCTCCTCGGACCCGACCACCCCGACACGCTCGCCAGCCGGTACGAGGTCGGCTTCACCCTCAGCCGCACCGGCCGGGCCGCCGACGCGCTCCAGGCGTACGCGCACGTCGCCGAGGCCAGGGAACGGGTCCTCGGACGCGACCACCCGGAGACCCTGGCCGCCCGACAGGAAACGGCCTACGTGCTGGGACAGTTGGGCCGCCACTTCGAGGCGCACCAGGCCTACACCTCCGTGCTCGCCGCCCGGGAACGCGCCATGGGCCCCGACCATCCGGACACCCTGCGCTGCCGCCACAATCTCGCCTTCAACCTGAGCAGGCTGGGCCGTCCCGAGGACTCGTACCGGATGGCGAGCGAGGTCGCGGAGGCCCGCACGCGGGTGCTCGGTCCGGCCCATCCCGACACCTTGCTCACCCGCTACGAAGTCGCCTACGCGCTGGGGCAGCTGTGCCGCTGGCCGGAGGCGCTGCGCACCTACCAGGAGGTGGCCGAGGCGCGGGCGCGGGCGCTGGGCCCCGACCACCCGGACACGCTGTCCGCCCGCTACGAGGTGGGCATCAGTCTCGGCCGGCTCGGTCGCAGCGAGCAGGCACTGGAGCTGTACCGCGAACTGATCGACGACCGCACCAGGGTGCACGGCCCCGCCCACCCCGAGACCCTGCGCGCCCGGCACGGACTCGGCGTGAACCTGGGCCGCATGGGGCGCTGGGAGGAGGCGCTCGCCGAGTCCCGCGACGTGGGCGCGATCCGCGAACGGGTCCTCGGCCCCGGCCACCCGGACACCCTCGTCAGCCGCCGCGAGGTCGCCGTCGGCCTCGGCTGGCTCGGCCGCTGGGCCGACGCCCTCACCGAGTACCGTGCCGTCGCCGTCGCCCGCGAACACGTCCTCGGCGAGAAC
Organism: Streptomyces sp. NPDC059668; assembly: GCF_042734135.1. Classification (NCBI taxonomy): domain Bacteria; kingdom Bacillati; phylum Actinomycetota; class Actinomycetes; order Kitasatosporales; family Streptomycetaceae; genus Streptomyces; species Streptomyces sp. NPDC059668. The sequence continues at coordinate 13,932 of NZ_JBHWEL010000001.1, forward strand.
CACCCCGACACCCTGGCCAGCCGGACCGACGAGGCGCACTGCCTGGAGCAGCTGGGGCGCGCCCAGGAGGCGGTGCGGCTCTACCGAAGGGTCGCCGGGGCGCGGCAGCGGCGGGCGGCCGAGGGGCACTGAGCCTCCCGGGGCGTGCCCGGCCGCCATCCGGGCGCCCGCCGGCTGCCGCCCACCTCTGGCAGACCTAGATCATCGCGTGCTACCAAGAACCATGCCTGTACACGAGGGATATGACGCCGTGATCGTCGGCGGGGGCCACAACGGACTCGTCGCCGCCGCCTATCTGGCCCGCGCCGGACGCTCCGTCCTGGTGCTGGAGCGCCTGGGGAACACCGGCGGCGCCGCCGTGTCCACCCGGCCGTTCGCCGGGGTCGACGCGCGACTGTCGCGCTACTCGTACCTGGTCAGCCTGCTGCCCCGGAAGATCGTCCGTGATCTGGGCCTCGACTTCCGGGTCCGCGGGCGCACCGTGTCCTCGTACACGCCCGTCGAGCGCGACGGGCGGCCCACCGGACTGCTCGTCGGCGGCGGCGAGCGGCGCACCCGCGAGGCGTTCCGGCGGCTGACCGGATCGGACCGCGAGTACGAGGCCTGGCAGCGCTTCTACGGCATGACCGGCCGGGTCGCCCAGCGGGTGTTCCCGACCCTCACCGAACCGCTGCCCACCCGCGACGAGCTGCGTGGCCGGATCGACGACGAGGAGGCCTGGCGGGTGCTCTTCGAGGAACCGGTCGGCGTCGCCGTCGAGGAGAACTTCAGTGATGACCTGGTGCGCGGCGTCGTCCTCACCGACGCGCTCATCGGCACCTTCGCCGACGCCCACGACCCCTCCCTGCGGCAGAACCGCTGCTTCCTCTACCACGTGATCGGCGGCGGCACCGGCGCCTGGGACGTGCCGGTCGGCGGCATGGGCGCGCTCACGGACGCCATCGCCGGAGCGGCGCGCGGCGCGGGCGCGGTGATCGCGACCGGCCACGAGGCGATCCGCGTCGAGACCGACGGCCGGACCGCGGAGGTCACCTACCGGACCGCGGACGGCGAGGGCGTCGTCGCCGCCCGGCACGTCCTGGTGAACGCCTCGCCGCAGGAGCTGGCGACCCTCACGGGCGAGGCGGCGCCGGCCCCGGCCGAAGGCGCGCAGCTCAAGGTGAACATGCTGCTCAAGCGACTGCCGAAGCTGCGCGACACCTCCGTCGACCCCCGGGAGGCGTTCTCCGGGACCTTCCATGTGGCCGAGGGGTACGAGCAGTTGGCGACCGCTCACGCGCAGGCCGCAGCCGGCCGGCTGCCCGACGCCCCGCCCTCCGAGATCTACTGCCACTCGCTCACCGACCCCAGCATCCTCGGCCCGGAGCTGGTCGAGCAGGGCTACCAGACACTCACGCTCTTCGGCCTGCACACCCCCGCGCGGCTCTTCACGCACGACAACGACGCCGTGCGCGCGGAGCTGTTGAAGTCCACCTTGGCGCAGCTGGACGCCCAGCTCGCCGAACCGCTCGCGGACTGCCTGGCCACCGACGCGGACGGCCGCCCGTGCATCGAGGCGAAGACCCCGCTCGACCTGGAACGCGACCTGCGGCTGCCCGGCGGCAACATCTTCCACCGCGACCTCGCCTTCCCGTACGTCCAAGAGGGCACGGGCCGTTGGGGCGTCGAGACGGCGCACGCCAACGTCCTGCTGTGCGGCGCGGGCGCGGTGCGCGGCGGCGGGGTGAGCGGGGTGCCGGGGCACAACGCGGCGAAGGCGGTGTTGGAGTCGCTGGGCCAGGGAGGCTGAGGATTGTCCCGTGACTACCGGTCGCGGTGAGATGGTCTAGATGTTGCCGGTGTGATCGCGTCGTCGGAGCCGTCTCCGATGTCTGCGTTCACGCAACTGAAGTCGCATCAGTTCGGCAGCTTGGTCACTGCGTTGCGCCCGAGGGCGCGGACCCCGTCCGCAAGGGCCGGCCTTGATGCCTGCCGCTGCAGGACGGGGTCCAGTCGGCCGCCGCGGGCGGGTGGCCCGATCGGATCCTGTGCCGGCTCGCCTCGCTGTTCCGGCCGACGTTCGAAACATGCGCGGTCCGGCCCGAAGCCCGATGTGGCCTGGACCGGAACGGCGGGTGGTCCAGAGCAGGTGCAACCGCCCTCGATCCCGATGCCGTCTAAGGGCTGTCCCGTAAATGATCTCTGAGCGGTTTCGGTTGTGGTCGCCCGCCGTGCGGGCCACTCTCCTACCCGGCGAGTGCGAGGTTGTGCATCCGTGCGATGCCGAGCATGGCGTGGTGGACACCGTCGCCTTTGAGGCGGCAGTCGCGGAGGATCTTCCAGGTTTTCACCCGGGCGAAGACGTGCTCGACGCGGGCCCGGACCTGCTTGTGGGAACGGTTGTGCTTCTCTTTCCAATCCGGAAGTTCAGTCTGGCCGGGCGCCCGACGGTGAGGGATGACCAGCCCGGTGCCCTGGTAGCCGCCGTCGGCGATTGTGGTCGTGTTGCCGACGGCAGCCTTGGCGCCGGATTCCTCCCAGCCGCGGGAGTCGTGCCGGTTACCCGGCAGCGGCCGGCCGACCACCACAACGAGGCGGGTGACCGCGTCGATGACGACCTGGTGGGCGGTTGAGTAGCGGTAGTTCTTGGACTCGGCCACGGTGTGGTCGCGGGTGGGCACGAGAGTGCCGTCCACGATGAGCACAGTGTCCCTGGCGAAGCGCTTGCGGGGCTGGAGCGCGAGCATGGGTCCGAGGTGGTCGATGATGCGGTCCGCCGCCGACTTCGAGACCCCGAACAGCGGAGCAAGCTGACGCATCGTCAAGTTTGTGCGCCAGGGCCCGGTCCTCCAGCGGAAGGCTCCACGGCCGACCCTTGCGGACCGAATCCGCGCCTTCCCGCCGCAAGACGGTCAGTAGCTTGCCAAAGTTGCGCGGGCTCAGCCCGGTGAACGGGGCTATGCAAGACGGCTCCGACGCCGTGATCACACCAGCCACACCAAGATCATCTCACGTGACTGAGCACCCGAGTTGGCATCGCACGCCAACTGAGGCCGTTGTCGCTCGGTTCTCAGGGCTCCACGCCGCAGCGTCGCGCAATCGCCTTCAGGCGTTCGAGTTCCCGTCGTGCTGCTGTCGGATGGGCGAGGTCGAGAGCCATCCCGGCGCGGGCCGAGATGTAGAGGATGTCCTGGCGGGTGGCGGCGTCCAGGCCGGGGGCGGTCTGGAGGCGGCGGCCCGTGACGCTCAGGTAGATCCCGATGCCATCGAGATCCTCACGCAGGTGCACAGGAAGCACCTGCCGCAGTTCGTCCTTGGCGTAGTCGCGCGCCTGCCGATCCGCCGCGCAGGGACCAGGCGCCACGGGAGCCCAGGGAAGGCCAGCTTCTCGGGCGTCGTCGTACATCTCCGCCACCAAGGCGCGTGCAGACGCGGGATCGCCCTCGGCGGCTGCCCCGCGGGCCGACTGCAACGTGGAGCGCAGTCGTACACGGACCTGAGCATCCTCGCCAGTCCGGGCGTTCAGATAGCCGGACCACACGTCGAACGCCTTGCTCAACTCGGCATCCAGCATGATCTTGTACACGTCCGGCACTCCGCCGCTCCTCCGTCGGGCCAGTCCCGGCATGGACGGCAGCGGACAGGATAGGACGGGAGCTGGGCGGGACGCCTGCGAATTACCCGGTGCGGGGTGCAGGAGCCACGCGTCAACTGAGATGCGTACTGCTGCCACCCCAAGTGCGCAGGTGCCGACTGAGCGGCTCCGTCTCATCTCACCAGCGCCAAAAGTTACGGCACAGCTCTTAGCCGATCGACCGCGCGTATTCCGCTACCTTCTCGTGCTCCACGGAAAGCTGGGAAAGGCGCCCCTTGTTCACCTCGATAGCTGCTTGCTGAATTCGGGATTCGGCACCCGACCAGACTCTCAGCAGATTCGTCTTCTCCTTGCACGAAAGGTCCGCCACAGCAACCTTCCGTTCCTCGTCGGGTGCGGTAGGTGTATCCAGGTCGAAGTCATGCGGAGGTGTCAGGGGGGATGAGTAGGAGAACCCTTCTGCTTTCATGCAGGAGGCCCACTGCTGCGTGGCTTTCAGAACCGACGAGTCGGACAATGATTTACGAAAACTATTGACGGCGATTTCGCGCGCCACCTCCGCCGCTTTGGTGGCGGGCCGCTGCTTCTCCCACGCGCGGACCGCCTCGGCGCGACATCCCCCTTCCGGCACTTTCTTCCCGTCGAAAGTGGATACCACACCATAGAGGACTGGGTAGGACGGGTCGGTGGAACGTACCGGCACGATCCGCGGAGACGGGGCTAGATGGTAACCGTACCTCTCCGCCTCGCTCGGATCGGAGATCCCGTAACGGCGATCGGACGCAGTGGGGGTTTCGGTGGCATCGGCAGCTGCCGGGTGGTAGTCGAGGTTGAATTGCTGCATGCAAGCACGAGTAAGGCCGTCCTTCGCCCTTGCTATCAGGCGTTCCTGGGTGGCGCTGTATTCATATCTCGCGATCGGGAGGGCGTGGGTGAGGTCCTTGACATCTCCGCTGTGGCCCTCAGTTTTGGCCTCGCGGGACGTGGTGGCATCGCGTGCATCACCCTTGGTGATCCCGCTGTCACTCTGGGAGCATGCGCTGACGAGCAGCATGCTCGAAAATGCCACACCGACGAGAGCGTGAGCCCCTCGCATATGTCTCCTCGCAGAAAAAGAGCCCTGGCCGAATGTGGCCAGGGCTTATCCATCAGAAATCGTAGCAGTCGCTCCTGGTGTAATCCCAACGGAAGGATGCGTCATTGTTGTACGTGTAGTGCAACTTGTCGGATATCGCATAGGCCGACAGGGTGTCACAGGCCCCGACGTAGCCGCTGTTGTAATAGACGGTGACGATTCCCGGGCTGTCGTTGAGGGCGCTTGCGGCGTTGTTCTTCACTGAGACGCCCTTGCCGGTGCCCGAGGTGAGGAAGGTGTAACCGGCCAGATCCGAAACGTTTGCGTCGAAGTAGGTGCTCGAGCCCGCCCGGTTGCTGTTGTAGAACAGGCGAATGCACCCGTTGTGGGCTCCGCTGGTATTGCAGCCGGTGCCGGCAGTCGCCGATGCGGCACCTGCTGTCGGGACGATCAGCGCGATCGCGGCGGCCAGTGGGACTGCGGAAGTCGAAATAACTCGGCGGATGTTCAATTCTACTCCATTTCCGATTGCTTCGAATCGGTAATGTACCACCGCCAAGATCAAGAAGCCACTCCCGGATCGTTTCTGTTCGGAGGGTGTTTCGGAAGGCTTGCGTCAATCTCGTCAAGGAATACCGAATTGACCGGCGGCTTTGCGATCTGGCATGAATTGCGGTCTCTGGGATCGGTCCCGGGACGGCTCCCAGCCCTGTCGTCGCGATCCGCGCCGCGTCCGCGGGCCGGGCCCGCGCTCGACTCCACCGTCGACCCGGCGCGTGCTGGCTGCGCTACGTGGTCGGCCCTGAACACGGGTCGGACGGCCCGTTTCCCGGGCGACGGACGCGGCCTCGGCTCCGCTGCGTGTCGGCTGGGCGCGTACACAGACACGCTGTGGTGTCTCGGATGGGTCCTATGCAATCTGACGGAGTATCAGAAAAGGCCTTCCCTCGGTCGGACGACTGCGGCATCCTGCGGCCATGCAGACGGAGCTGAGCAAGCAACTGGGGATCGAGCACGCCATCTTCGGCTTCACGCCGTTTCCCGCCGTCGCCGCGGCCATCAGCCGCGCGGGCGGTCTCGGCGTGCTCGGCGCGGTCCGCTACACCGCCCCCGACGACCTCAAGCGCGACCTCGACTGGATCGAGGCGCACGTCGACGGCAGGCCCTACGGCCTGGACGTGGTGATGCCGGCCAAGAAGGTCGAGGGGGTCTCCGAGGCGGACGTCGAGGCGATGATCCCCGAAGGGCACCGGCGGTTCGTCGCGGACACCCTCGCCAAGTACGGCGTTCCCGGCCTCGCCGAGGGGGAGGCGGTGGGCTGGCGCATCACGGGCTGGATGGAAGAGGTCGCGCGCACCCAGCTCGACGTCGCCTTCGACCACCCGATCAGGCTGCTGGCCAACGCACTCGGCTCACCGCCCGCCGACGTCGTGCGGCGCGCCCACGAACAGGGGGTGCTCGTCGCGGCCCTCGCGGGCAGCGCCCGGCATGCCCGTAAACACGCCGAGGCGGGTATCGACGTCGTCGTCGCGCAGGGCTACGAGGCGGGCGGCCACACCGGGGAGATCGCCTCGATGGTGCTCACGCCGGAGGTCGTGGACGCCGTCGACCCGCTGCCCGTCCTCGCGGCGGGCGGCATCGGCAGCGGACAGCAGGTGGCCGCCGCGCTCAGCCTCGGCGCCCAGGGCGTATGGCTGGGCTCCCTGTGGCTGACCGTCACCGAGGCCGACCTGCACTCACCGGCCGTGACCCGCAAGCTGCTGGCCGCCGGGTCCGGCGACACCGTCCGCTCGCGCGCGCTGACCGGCAAACCGGCCCGCCAGCTGCGCACCGAGTGGACCGACGCCTGGGACGACCCGCACGGCCCCGGCACCCTGCCCATGCCCCTGCAGGGGCTGCTGGTGGCCGAGGCCGTCTCCCGCATCCAGAAGTACGAGGTGGAGCCGCTGCTCGGGACGCCCGTCGGGCAGATCGTCGGCCGCATGAACAGCGAACGGAGCGTCCAGGCCGTCTTCGACGACCTGACCCGCGGTTTCGAGCAGGCCGTCGACCGCATCAACCGGATCGCCGGAAGGAGCGCCCGACCGTGACCACGTCGACCTCACCGAACGGCTTCTGGGCCCAGGCCACCGCCGACCCCGGGCGGACGGTCCTCGTCACCCCGGACGGGGACGAGTGGACCGCCGGCCGGCTGCACACCGCGGCCAACCAACTGGTGCGCGGACTGCGCGCCGCCGGGCTCGCACGCGGCGACGCCTTCGCCGTCGTCCTGCCCAACGGCGTCGAGTTCCTCGTCGCCTACCTCGCCGCGTCGCAGTCCGGCCTCTACCTCGTCCCCGTCAACCACCACCTCGTCGGCCCCGAGATCGCCTGGATCGTCTCGGACTCGGGCGCCAAGGTGCTCATCGCCCACGAACGGTTCGCCGACGCCGCCCGCCACGCCGCCGACGAGGCGGGACTGGCGCCCGCCCGCCGCTACAGCGTCGGCCCGGTCGAGGGCTTCCGGCCGTACGCCGAACTCCTCGCCGGACAGGACGGATCGGCGCCCGCCGACCGCACCCTCGGCTGGGTCATGAACTACACCTCCGGCACCACGGGCCGCCCCCGCGGCATCCGGCGGCCGCTGCCCGGCAAACTCCCCGAGGAGACCTACCTCGGCGGCTTCCTCGGCATCTTCGGCATCAAGCCCTTCGACGACAACGTCCACCTCGTCTGCTCACCGCTCTACCACACGGCCGTCCTCCAGTTCGCCGGCGCCTCCCTGCACATCGGCCACCGGCTGGTGCTGATGGACAAGTGGACGCCCGAGGAGATGCTCCGGGTCGTCGACACCCACCGGTGCACCCACACCCACATGGTCCCGACCCAGTTCCACCGGCTGCTGGCGCTCCCCGAAGGGGTTCGGGCCCGCTACGACGTGTCGTCGATGCGGCACGCCATCCACGGCGCCGCGCCCTGCCCGGACCATGTGAAGCGGGCCATGATCGAGTGGTGGGGCCACAGTGTCGAGGAGTACTACGCGGCCAGCGAGGGCGGGGGCGCCTTCGCGACGGCCGAGGACTGGCTGAAGAAGCCCGGCACCGTCGGCAAGGCCTGGCCCATCAGTGAACTCGCCGTCTTCGACGACGACGGCAGGCGGCTGCCGCCCGGTGAACTCGGCACCGTCTACATGAAGATGAGCACCGGCGGGTTCTCGTACCACAAGGACGAGAGCAAGACGCGGAAGAACCGCATCGGCGACTTCTTCACCGTCGGGGACCTCGGCTGCCTCGACGAGGACGGCTACCTCTTCCTCCGCGACCGCAAGATCGACATGATCATCTCCGGCGGCGTCAACATCTACCCGGCCGAGATCGAGGCCGCCCTGCTCGCCCACCCCGCCGTCGCCGACGCGGCGGCCTTCGGCATCCCGCACGACGACTGGGGCGAGGAGGTCAAGGCCGTCGTCGAGCCCGCGCCCGGACACACGCCGGGAGCGGACCTCGCCGCGGACGTCCTGCGTCACTGCGCGGAGCGTCTCGCCGGGTACAAGCGTCCCAAGAGCGTCGACTTCATCGACGCGATGCCGCGCGACCCGAACGGGAAGCTGTACAAACGGCGGCTGCGTGACCCGTACTGGGAGGGGCGTACCCGAGCCGACTGACCCGGCTGCTCGTGGTCCCCGCCCCGGTCGGGCGGGGACCACTGCGCCGCCGTCGTCCCGTCCCGCTCGATCGGGTCGCTTTCCCGGCGAACCGGGTCCACGGGGTCTCACCCGATCCGGTCCACGCGGGTCAGCGGCGCGCGGACGACCGACGTCGAGGGGACAGGACGGCCGTCAGCGGTGCCCGCCCACACGGATCACCCGCAGACCGGGCGAGGACAGGATGTCCCTCTCGCAGAACCGGGAGGTGACCCACCGCTCGCCGGAGAACAGCAGCGTCTGGTCGCTGTGGTGCGGCGAGGTCGGGTCGGACGACTGGGAGTACGTCAGGAGCGTACGGGCGACCGGGCAGCGGCCCCCGTCCCAGCCGACCGCCTGGATGTACGAGGATCCGGTGGTGACCTCGGTGTAGCCGCCGCCCTCGGGATCCCACACCGGCTCGACCTTGTCCCACACCCCCAGCGACTCCGTGCCGCCCGGCACCGGGATGCGCCTGCCGTCCCGCACGACGAACTGGTGGGCGCCGAGCGGGGAGTCGAGCGGGATGCCCGCCGTGCGCAGCTCGGTCACCGTGTCGGCGAGGGCGGTGGCGAACCCAGGAGCACCGGTGTCGAGCGTGTTCGGGGTGTGCACGGGATCCGCCGCCGAGAACGGAACCTTCCAGAGCCGCGCGGCCGGCACCAGGGCGGTCAGCCTGCGCCAGAAGCGGTCGAAGAGGAGCGCGCCCCGGCTGCCGGTGTCCATGGTGTGGTCCCACGCCGCGAGCGCACGGCACGCGGCGCTCACGTCGACGGACCCGCCGTCACCGCCCGTCGCCCGCCGGCCCGGCAGCGCGGCGCACGCCCGGGCCGCGTCGGCCGCGGCGAGGTCACCCACGGGGGCGCGGTTGGTGAACTGCTGGGCCAGCAGGTCCCGTTCGGTGAGACCGCCCTTCGCCGCCATCGCCGTGACGTCGTCGATCGCACCCCGGGTACGGACCGAGCGCGCGGTGCCGATCGTCCCGAAGACCCGCTCGTACCCGGTCACCGGCCGGTCCGCGTTGGCCAGCCAGGCACTGTCGTTGGAGTTCTCCGCGTAGGGAGCGTCCCGCAGGATGGGCATCCTCCCGGGCCCGAAGATGCCCGGCTGCACGGCGTCCGGGTCACTGCCCAACGCGCAGTCGCCGCGCGAGCCGTCGAGGACCGCGACCCCGGACGCCGGATAGGTGACCCGGCCGAGCGGTGTCGAGCAGCGCAGGGCCAGGTCGTCGGTGATCCGGGGGAGCACCTGGGACTGGGTGAACAGTGAGTGACCGCCCGAGTCGGCGGCGATCGTGTTCACCCAGGGCAGTCCCTGGGTGGTCCTGAGGACCCTGAGCATGTCGGCCGTGCTGCGGGCCCTGCTGAAGCCGAGAGAGGTGTCCGAGATCCGCAGGTTGGACGCGTTGGGGTCGTTGAGCGCGTACGCCGTCGTGGTGGTCCAGGGGAGCGGGAGCTGAGCGCCGAGCGAGGTGACGACGGGACCGTAACGGGTCCACCACTGGGTACGGGTGACGGGCGTGCCGTCCTTCACCGCGACGGTGACCGCCCGTCTCGTCATCCGCTCCGGCACGCCGTCCACCAGGTACGTCGTCGGATCGGCCGGATCCAGGGTCAGCTGATGGAGGTTGAGGGTGACGCCCGTCGCGACCGTGTGGCTCCACGCCACCCGCGCGTTGAAGCCGATCGACATCGTCGCCGAGCCGAGCAGCGAGCCGCCCGAGACGTTCAGCTCGCCGGGGATCGTCTGCTGCGACTGCCAGAAGCGGCGCCCGCCCTGCCAGGGGTAGTGCGGATTGCCGAGCAGCAGACCGCGGCCGTTCGCCGTCGTGGCGCCGCTGAAGGCGACCGCGTTGGAACCCATGTCGGCGCCGTCGAAGGCCTCCCGCGCGGCGCGGGCGAAGCTCTTCGCGGCCACGGCGCCGCCCAGCGGGGACGAGCCCGCGGACGCGGTCGCGACGGAGGGCGCGGCGGCCCTGCCCGGCGGCGCGGGTGCGGGGGCCCCGGTGGCGGTCGCGGTCGCCGTCGGCGGTCGCGCGTCCGTGATGCCGTCCACCGCGCGGCCCTGGCCGCCGAGCACAGCCAGCGCGTAGGTGCGCGCGGCCACGTCCACCTGAGTCACGGGGCGGACCCAGGCGGCGCCCCGGCAGGCCGGATCGGTGACGCGGTTCTGGGCGAGCCAGGCGTTGTAGCCCGCGGCCCACCCGCGCATCAGGTCCCCGACCTGCCGGCTCGGTCCGCGTGGCGCGGGCCGAGCGAGCAGTTTCTCCACCGTGCCGGCCTCGCGCACACCGCGGAAGTACAGGTCGCTGGAGAGGTTCCCGGTCGCCGACGACAGCGAGCCGTCGGGTGCCGCGGCGGGGCCGAAGAAGCGGGAGCGTTCGCCGCGTACGGTCACGAAGCCGTCGGCGAGGGTGCACACCTGGTCGGCGGCCTGCGCCCAGCCGGTGCCGAAGCCGAGGTTCGTGTAGTCCTTGGCCAGGATGTGCGGAATGCCGTACTCGGTGTAGCGGATAACGGCGGACAGACCACCGGACGACGGACGGGACGGAGAGTGCTGCCGGCCCTGGCCGTCCGCGGCGGCGGCCGGCAGCGCGGCCGTGGCGACGAGCAGGGCGGCGGCCAGGACGGCGAACCGTCCGGGGCGGGTGCGCATGGTGCCTCCCGACATCAGTGAGGGAAGGGGCGGTTGAGCGTAACAACGGCCACAGACGTTTGACCGGGTGTCAGCGCGTCCCACGGCGGGGTGGAGCGTCTTCGCGTCAAACGCGCCGGACGCTTGACCGCGCTCACGGACCGGAACGAGGATCACGCCAGAGCAGGCGGACGAAGGAGCAGGTCATGACGGTGGGACGAAGCGTCACGGTCGACGGGGTGCTGCGACGCAGCGCCCGGCGGACCCCGGAGCGCGTCGCGGTCCACTACCGCGACCGCTCGTGGACCTACGCCGAACTCGACGAGGCCGTCTCCCGCGCGGCCCAGGTCCTGCGCTCCGCGGGACTGGCGGCCGGCGACCGCGTCGGCGCCTACGGTCACAACTCGGACGCGTACCTGATCGGGTTCCTGGCCTGCGCCCGGGCCGGACTGGTGCACGTACCGGTCAACCAGAACCTGACCGGTGACGACCTGGCGTACATCGTCGGCCAGGCCGGCTGCGGACTCGTCCTGGCCGATCCGGACCTGGCCGGAAACCTGCCCGAGGGAACACGCGTCCTGCCCCTGCGGGACGACGGCGACTCGCTGCTCGCGCGCCTGGCCGAGACCCCGCCCTACGACGGTCCGGAGCCGCGCGGCGAGGACCTGACGCAGCTGCTGTACACGTCGGGCACCACCGCGCTCCCCAAGGGCGCGATGATGACGCACCGCGCGCTGGTGCACGAGTACCTGAGCGCGATCGCCGCCCTCGACCTCCAGGCCGGCGACCTGCCCGTGCACGCGCTGCCGCTCTACCACTCGGCGCAGATGCACGTCTTCCTGCTGCCGTATCTCGCCGTGGGCGCCGTGAACGTGATCCTCGACGCGCCCGACGCCGACACGATCCTCGGCCTGGTCGAGGCGGGACGCGCGGACAGTCTGTTCGCCCCGCCCACCGTGTGGATCGGGCTGTCCAACCGGCCCGACTTCGCGACCCGGGACCTGAGCGGCCTGCGCAAGGCGTACTACGGGGCGTCGATCATGCCGGTACCCGTCCTGGAGCGGCTGCGGGAACGACTGCCGAAGCTGGCGTTCTACAACTGCTTCGGCCAGAGCGAGATCGGCCCGCTGGCGATGGTCCTCGGCCCCCAGGAGCACAAGGGCCGGATGGACTCCTGCGGACGGCCGGTGCTGTTCGTGGAGGCGCGGGTCGTCGACGAGTCGGGCAAGGAGGTGGCCGACGGGGAGCGGGGCGAGATCGTCTACCGCTCACCGCAGTTGTGCGAGGGCTACTGGGACAGGCCGGAGGAGACCGCCGAGGCCTTCCGCGACGGCTGGTTCCACTCCGGGGACCTCGCGGTCCAGGACGGTGACGGGTTCTTCACCGTCGTGGACCGGGTGAAGGACGTCATCAACTCCGGTGGCGTGCTGATCGCTTCACGTCAGGTGGAGGACGCGCTCTACACGCACGAGGCGGTCGCCGAGGTGGCCGTGATCGGCCTGCCCGACGAGCGGTGGATCGAGGCGGTCACGGCGGTCGTCGTCGCGCGCGGCGAGATCAGCGGGGATGAACTCGTCGCGCACGCACGGGAGAAGCTCGCCCACTTCAAGGCTCCCAAGCGGGTGCTGTTCGTGGACGAGCTGCCGCGCAACGCGAGCGGGAAGATCCTCAAGCGGGAACTGAGGGACCGGTTCGCGGCGGACTCGTAGACCGCGCCGGACGCCGCCCGCCCGACGGCGGACCCGGTTCAGCGCTCCCGCAGGTCGACGATCCGCCGGATCTTCCCCACGGACCGCTCCAGCGACTCCGGCTCGACGACCTCGACGGTGACCGACACCCCGATCCCGTCCTTCACGGCCGCCGTGATGGAGTGGGCGGCCGCTTCGCGGAGTTCGGGGGTGGCGCCGGGCCGTGCCTCGGCCCGTACGGTGAGCGCGTCCAGACGACCCTCGCGGGTCAGCCGGAGCTGGAAGTGCGGCGCGACGCCCGGTGTGCGCAGCACGATCTCCTCGATCTGGGTCGGGAAGAGGTTGACCCCGCGCAGGATCACCATGTCGTCGCTGCGGCCGGTGATCTTCTCCATCCGCCGGAAGACGCGGGCGGTGCCGGGCAGCAGCCGGGTCAGGTCCCGCGTCCGGTAGCGGATCACGGGCATGGCCTCCTTGGTGAGCGAGGTGAACACCAGCTCGCCCTCGGCGCCGTCCGGCAGCACCTCGCCGGTGATCGGGTCGACGACCTCCGGGTAGAAGTGGTCCTCCCAGATGTGCAGCCCGTCCTTGGTCTCCACGCACTCCTGGGCGACGCCCGGGCCCACCACCTCCGACAGGCCGTAGATGTCCACGGCGTCGATCGCGAACCGCTCCTCGATCTCGCGCCGCATCGCCTCCGTCCACGGCTCAGCGCCGAAGACGCCCACCCGGAGCGAGGTGCCACGCGGGTCGACACCCTGCCGCTCGAACTCGTCGAGCAGGGTGAGCATGTACGAGGGGGTCACCATGATGACGTCGGGGCGCAGGTCCTGGATGAGCTGGACCTGGCGTGCGGTCATGCCGCCGGACGCGGGGATGACCGTACAGCCGAGCCGTTCGGCGCCGTAGTGCGCGCCGAGACCGCCGGTGAACAGACCGTAGCCGTACGCCACATGCACCTTGTCGCCCGGCCGGCCGCCCGCCGCCCGGATCGAACGGGCGACCATGTCGGACCACATGGAGAGGTCGTTGTCCGTGTAGCCGACGACCGTGGGGCGCCCGGTGGTCCCGCTCGACGCGTGGAGGCGGCGGATCCGCTCCTGGGGCACGGCGAACATCCCGTACGGATAGTTCTCGCGCAGGTCCGCCTTCGTCGTGAACGGGAAACGCGCCAGGTCGGACAGGGAGCGGCAGTCGTCCGGCCGTACGCCCGCCTTGTCGAAGGACTCCCGGTAGAAGGGCACGTTCTCGTACGCGTGCCGCAACGACGCCCGCAGCCGCTCCTCCTGCAACGCCCGCAGCGCGTCGGCGTCCAGCCGCTCTCCCGCGTCCAGCAGGTCCTTCGACACCGTGGAATCCGCCATGGGGACTCCTCCCTCACCAACCGTACCAATCCGGGCGACCGATCATTCGGTCGAGCTGTTCGGGATCAGTAATTCAGGCTGGTCCGTCTCGTGCAAGGGGTCGGCGTCCAGTTTCTTGGAGAGTCCGAGCCCAGATCCGAGGCCGAGCCGGAGCCGAGTCGGAGCCGGGCCGGGGTCCGTGCGCGGCGTGCGGGAGGTGAGGGCGGTGCGGGGCTCAGCCCCCGGCCTCCGCCGCCACCGAGCGGGCCCAACGGTAGTCGGCCTTGCCGCTCGGGGACCGCTGGATGGTGTCCGTGATGACCAGCTGCCGGGGGATCTTGTAGCCGGCGAGGTGGTCCCGGACGTGGGCCTGGATGTCCTCCAGGGACGGCCGGCGCGCGCCCTCGCGCAGTTGCACGACCGCCGCGACGTGGTTGCCCCACTTCTCGTCCGGCACCCCGGCGACGAGGGCGTCGTACACGTCCGGATGGGACTTGAGGGCCTGCTCGACCTCCTCCGGGTAGACCTTCTCGCCCCCGGTGTTGATGCACTGGGAGCCGCGGCCGAGGACGGTGACGACGCCCTCCTCGTCGACGGTCGCCATGTCGCCGAGCAGGACCCATCGTTCGCCGTCCTTGTGGAAGAAGGTCTCGGCGGTCTTCCGGGGATCGTTGTAGTAGCCGAGCGGTACATGGCCGCGCTGTGCGATGCGTCCCGGCTCACCGGGGGTGACCGGTTCGTGGGTGGCCGGATCCACCACCTGGGTACGGGAGTTGACACGTACACGGAAGCCTCTGGCGGGCCCCGAGTCCGCGGTGGCCGTGCCGTTGAACCCGGACTCCGACGAGCCGAAGTTGTTGAGCAGCATCACGTTCGGGACCAGGGCCTGGAACTGCGCGCGCACCGTCTCCGACATGATGGCGCCCGAGGACGACACGCTGAACATCGAGGAGCAGTCCGTGCCCTTCATGGGCCCCTTCAGCGCGTCGATCAGCGGGCGCAGCATGGCGTCCCCGACCAGGGACACGCTGGTGACCCGCTCCCGCTCGATCGTCCGCAGGACCTCCTCGGGCACGAACTTGCGGTGGATCACCACCCGTTGGCCGAAGTTGAACCCGATGAAGGCGGTCAGCGTCGAGGTGCCGTGCATCAGCGGGGGAGTGGGGAAGAACGTGATGCCCTCGCCGCCCGCCGCGACCCGCTCGGCGAGCTCCTCCGGCTTCGCGACCGGCTCGCCCGTCGGGGCGCCGCCGCCCAGGCCCGCGAAGAACAGGTCTTCCTGCCGCCACATGACACCCTTGGGCATCCCGGTCGTGCCGCCGGTGTAGATGATGAACTGGTCGTCCGCCGAGCGCGGCGCGAATCCCCGCCCGGGGGACCCGGCGGCCTCCGCGTCCGTGAAGTCCACGACGGCGGGGGCGGGAGCCGAGGGGCCGGGACGGACGGGCGCGGGAGCGGCCGGCGCGTCACCCGTCGCGGAGCCGTGCGCGAGGGGGCCCACGCGCACGAGATGGCGCAGGGCGCGGGCCCGCGGGAGCGCCGCCGTCACCCGGTCGGCGAACTCCGCGTCGAAGACCAGGGCCACCAGATCCGCGTCCTGGTAGAGGTAGGCCAATTCCTCTTCCACGTAGCGGTAGTTGACGTTGACGGGCACGATCCGCGCCTTCAGGCAGGCCAGCACGGTCTGCACGTACTCGACGCCGTTGTACAGGTGCAGCCCGAGGTGCTCGCCGGGGCGTACGCCGCTGTCGATGAGGTGATGGGCGATGCGGTTCGCCGACGAGTCCAGTTGCGCGTACGTCAGCCGGCGCTCCGCGCCCGACCCGGGATGGTCGAGGTAGACCAGCGCCTCGCGGTCGGGGACCACGTCGACGACCGACTCGAACAGGTCGGCAAGGTTGTACTCCACCGCTCCTCCTGACGCCGAACGTCCGGGGCCGCCCCTCGGCTCGACGGTCATCAGAGCAAAGCCCGCCACAACAGGGAAGGGCCCGCGCAGAAGAAATCTGACTGTCTGTCAGAAAACCCTTGTACTGACTCCGCGCCTCCTGCAACCTGTTCTCGTTCCTGCGACGGGAGGACGGCAATGGGTGGGACGGAACACCTCACCGTGCGGCGCGAGGGCGCCACGCTGGTGCTCACGCTCGACAGGCCCGAGGCGAAGAACGCGCTCTCGCTGCCGATGCTGGTCGGCCTGTACGACGGCTGGACCGAGGCCGACGCGGACGACGGGATCCGCTCGATCGTCCTCACCGGTGCGGGCGGTGCCTTCTGCGCGGGCATGGACCTCAAGGCCCTGGCCGGAAAGGGCATGGCGGGCGAGCAGTACCGCGACCGGCTGAAAGCCGACCCCGATCTGCACTGGAAGGCGATGCTGCGCCACCACCGTCCCCGCAAACCGGTGATCGCCGCCGTCGAGGGAGCCTGCGTCGCGGGCGGCACCGAGATCCTCCAGGGCACCGACATCCGTGTCGCGGGGGAGTCGGCGCTCTTCGGCCTCTTCGAGGTCAGGCGCGGGCTGTTCCCGATCGGCGGCTCCACCGTCCGTCTGCCACGCCAGATCCCGCGCACACACGCCCTGGAGATGCTCCTGACCGGGCGCCCCTACTCGGCCGCGGAAGCCGCCCGCATCGGTCTCGTCGGCCGGGTCGTGCCGGACGGAACGGCGCTCACCGAGGCCCTGGAGATCGCCGAACGGGTCAACGCCTGCGGCCCCCTCGCCGTCGAGGCCGTCAAGGCGTCCGTGTACGAGACCGCCGGGATGACCGAGACCGAGGGCCTCGCCGCCGAACTCGCGCGCGGCTGGCCGATCTTCGACACCGCCGACGCCAAGGAGGGTTCCCGGGCCTTCACCGAGAAGCGCCCGCCCGTCTACCGGCGCGCCTGACCCCCGAGCCCCCGCCCGGGCGCGCCTGACCTCCGAAGGAGACATCCGGGATGCCCGAAGTCCTCAAAGCCCCCCTCGTCGTCGAGTTCCCCTTCACCCGCTCGCTCGGCCCCGTGCAGAGCGCGTTCCTCACCGGGCTGCGCGAGCGGGTGGTCCTCGGCGTACGGACCACCGACGGCAGGACGCTCGTCCCGCCCGTGGAGTACGACCCCGTCACCGCCGAGGAACTCCGTGACCTGGTCGAGGTCGCCCCCACCGGCACCGTCACCACCTGGGCCTGGAACCACGCCCCGCGCCGGGGCCAGCCGCTCGGCACGCCCTTCGCCTGGGTCCTGGTCAGGCTCGACGGCGCCGACACCGCCCTGCTGCACGCCCTGGACGCTCCCGGCCCCGACGCCGTGCGCACCGGGATGCGGGTGCGCGTCCGCTGGGCCGGCGAACGCTCCGGTGCCATCACGGACATCGCCTGCTTCGAACCGTACGACGGCGATCCGGGCCGACCCGGCGGTCACGACGGCCGGTTCGCCGACATGGTGACCGGCATCGTCGCCCCCGCCCGCCTCGACTACGTGTACACGCCCGGCCGCGCCCAGAGCGCCTACATCGAGGCCCTCTCCGAGCGGCGCACCGTGGGGGAGCGCTGCCCGCTGTGCCGCAAGGTGTACGTCCCGCCCCGGGGCGCGTGCCCCACCTGCGGGGTCGCCACCGCCGAGCAGGTCGAGGTGGGACCGCGCGGCACGGTCACCACGTACTGCATCGTCAACATCAAGGCCAGGAACCTCGACATCGAAGTGCCCTACGTCTACGCCCACATCGCCCTCGACGGCGCCGACCTCGCCCTGCACGGCCGGATCGGCGGCATCCCCTACGACCAGGTGCGGATGGGGCTGCGGGTGGAGCCGGTGTGGACACGGGACGGCCGCCACCCCGACCACTACCGGCCGTCCGGCGAACCCGACGCGGACTACGAGACGTACAAGGAGCTGTTGTAGATGCGGCCCATCAGGGACGTCGCCGTGGTCGCCTTCGGGCAGACCGACCACCGGCGCACCAGCGACGAGCTCTCCGAGGTGGAGATGCTCATGCCGGTCCTGCACGAGGTACTGGACCGGACCGGCCTGAAGACCAGCGACATCGACTTCACCTGCTCCGGTTCGACGGACTACCTCGCGGGCCGCGCCTTCTCCTTCACCATGGCGCTCGACGGGGTGGGCGCCTGGCCGCCGATCTCCGAGTCGCACGTGGAGATGGACGGGGCGTGGGCCCTGTACGAGGCCTGGACGAAGCTGCTGACCGGTGACGCCGACACCGCCCTCGTCTACGCGTACGGGAAGTCGTCGCCCGGCTCCGTACGGGACGTCCTGACCCGGCAGCTCGACCCGTACTACGTCGCCCCGCTGTGGCCCGACTCCGTCGCGCTCGCCGCACTCCAGGCGCGGGCGCTCATCGACGCGGGTGACACCGACGAACCCGCGCTCGCCGCTGTCGCGTCCCGCAGCCGTACCTCGGCCTCCTCCAACTCCCACGCACAGCTGCGGGGTTCGGTGGACCAGGGCGACTACCTCGTACGTCCGCTGCGGACCGGTGACTGCCCGCCGGTCGGGGACGGCGCCGCCGCGGTGATCCTCGCGGCCGGCGAGCGGGCCCGCGAGCTGTGCGAGCGGCCCGCCTGGATCCGCGGCATCGACCACCGCATCGAGGCCCATGGTCTCGGCGTACGCGATCTGACCGACTCCCCGTCCACCCGCCTCGCCGCCGAGCGCGCCGGGGCCTTCGAACGGCCCGTCGACACCGCGGAGCTGCACGCCCCCTTCACCTCCCAGGAGGTGGTCCTGCGCAAGGCGCTGCGGCTCGCCGGCGACGTGGACGTCAACCCCTCCGGCGGAGCGCTCGCGGCCAACCCGGTCATGGTCGCCGGGCTCGTCCGCATCGGGGAGGCCGCCGCGCGCATCCACCGGGGCACCTCCGACCGGGCGCTCGCCCACGCCACCTCGGGGCCCTGCCTCCAACAGAACCTGGTCGCCGTACTCGAAGGGGATCCGCGATGAGCAAGGAGCCCGTGGCCGTCGTAGGCGTCGGCCAGACCAAGCACGTGGCGGCCCGGCGGGACGTGTCGATCGCCGGCCTGGTCCGCGAGGCGGCCCGACGGGCCCTGGACGACGCGGAGTTGACGTGGTCCGACGTCGACGCCGTCGTCATCGGCAAGGCGCCGGACTTCTTCGAGGGCGTCATGATGCCGGAGCTGTACCTCGCCGACGCGCTCGGCGCCGTCGGCAAGCCGATGCTGCGCGTGCACACGGCCGGCTCCGTCGGCGGCTCGACCGCCCTGGTCGCCACCAACCTCGTCGCGGGCCGCGTCCACGGCACCGTCCTGACCGTGGCCTACGAGAAACAGTCCGAGTCGAACGCCATGTGGGGCCTGTCCCTGCCTGTCCCCTTCCAGCAGCCGCTGCTGGCCGGCGCGGGCGGTTTCTTCGCGCCGCACGTCCGCGCGTACATGCGGCGGACGGGTGCCCCCGACACCGTCGGCTCCCTGGTCGCCTACAAGGACCGCCGCAACGCGCTCAAGAACCCCTACGCGCACCTCCACGAGCACGACATCACCCTGGAGAAGGTCCAGGCTTCCCCGATGCTCTGGGACCCGATCCGCTACTCGGAGACCTGCCCGTCCTCGGACGGCGCCTGCGCCATGATCCTCACCGACCGCGCGGGCGCGGCCCGTTCACCCCGCCCGCCCGCGTGGCTGCACGGCGGCGCGATGCGCAGCGAGCCCACCCTGTTCGCCGGCAAGGACTGCGTGTCACCGCGGGCGGGCAAGGACTGCGCGGCCGACGTCTACCGGCAGGCGGGCATCGCGGACCCGCGCCGGGACATCGACGCCGTGGAAATGTACGTACCTTTCTCCTGGTACGAACCCATGTGGCTGGAGAACCTCGGCTTCGCCGACGAGGGCGAGGGCTGGAAACTCACCGAATCCGGGGTGACCGAGCTCGACGGGGACCTGCCCGTCAACATGTCGGGCGGTGTGCTCTCCACCAATCCGATCGGCGCCTCCGGGATGATCCGCTTCGCGGAAGCCGCGCTCCAGGTACGCGGACAGGCGGGAGAACACCAGGTGGAAGGGGCTCGCAGGGTACTGGGACACGCCTACGGAGGCGGCTCCCAGTTCTTCTCGATGTGGCTCGTCGGGGCCGAGCCGCCCAGCTCCTGAAAGCGTCCCCCTCACGTGGCCTGTCCGCCACCGGAACCGATCGCTAGGCTGGCGGCGGACGACGAACCGGGAGGAGCACGGACGTGGCCGAGAGCACCATCGAGCAACACCCGCTCGCGGGCTGGGACAAGCCTGAGCTGGACCTGAGCAAGGCCGAATGGCAGTCCAGCAGCCGAGGGCGAGGTGACGTCCAGATCGCCTTTGTCGAGGGCTTCATCGCGATGCGCAACAGCGGCCGCGCCGAGAGCCCTTCCTTGATCTTCACACCCGCCGAGTGGGGCGCGTTCGTGTCGGGCGCCCGCGAGGGCGAGTTCGACCTGACCTGAGCGGACACCCGGCACAAGGAGAACGAACACGCGAGCGGTGACCCCGTCCCCCGGCCGGTGCCGACCCGCACCGGACCCGGGAGACGGCCGGCACCTCCGCGCCTGACCGGGAACGGCCGCCGCCCGCGAAGGGCCGTTCCCCGCGGGGCCCTTCGACCGGGCGCGCCCGCACCGGGGGCGACACGCTCCGGCCTGTCGACCCCGCCACCGGCCGCCCGGCCACTCTCGCGTCGTCAGGTTCCGGTCGCGTCCGGCACCGGCAGGCGGTGGGGGCGGCGGCCTCCCGCCCACATGTGGGGCAGGACCGGGGACGCGGTCACAGGCCGAGCATCCGCAGGGGCTCGGTGCGGGTGATCTCCGTGATCCGTTCAGGAGTCAACTCGGCCCGGCGGAAGGACGACCGGCTCCACTCCAGCCATGGCCCGATGTCCATCTGGGACGGCTGGCCGAGGTCGGAGCTGTAGACGACCCTCGGGAGGAGGGACAGGACGTCGGCGAAGTCGGTCGGGTCCTGGTATTCGAGGAGCCGGGTGAGCGCGGTCTGCTCCGTCCATACCTGCTCGGCGGCGGCCACCTCCACGAGATCCTTGCAGGTCAGCCCGGTCATCGGATTGGCGGGCTGGTTGAGCATCAGGCGTGGCAGGTCCAGCCGTACGGCCTCGTCGACCAGGAGTCGCACCTCGTGGGCGTCGGCGTGGCCGGTGGAGACGACCACCGGCAGATCCCGTGCGGCGCGCAGGACCTCGCGGACCTCCGTGCGCAGCACCCGGCTGTCGTCGGCGACGGTGAGCGGGCGCAGGCCCCCGGCGAGGAGCGGATGGGAGGGGGTGCGGGTCAGCCGGCTGCGGTGGGTGCGGCCGGTGACCGTGGGCAGATGGACGATCAGGCGCAGTCCGCTGTCCTCGCCGTGCTGGATGACGGCCTGTTCCACGGAGCGCGCGTCGAATCCGCCCGCCAGGGCGTTGAGGACGATCGAGCCGGAGACGGGCAACCCCTGTTGGCGGGCCTCCCATGCCTGGGCCGCGGTCGAGCCGAGGTGGTTCTTGAGGACGACCCAACCCCCGTGCCGGGCGTAGAGCGCACCGGCGGTGACGGCGGTGTGGCGGCGCAGATACGCGTCCGGACCCACGTGGTAGTGGACGTCGATGAAGTCGGCGTGCGGTAAGGGCGAGGGACTGGGCAGCCCGGGGGCTTCAGTGGTCGTCATGGTCACCCTTGTCCTCCCACGGACGCGCGTAGCCGAAGTGGGCGCGCGCCTCGTCCAGCCGGCCGCCGCCCAGCGCCGCGGCCCGGATACGGGACTCCGTACGCTCCACGGCCTCGGCGCGGCGGACGACCTCCTCGACGAGTCCGGCCGGGATGCGTAGCGCGCCGTTGTCGTCGGCGACGATCCAGTCGCCTGGGCGGACGCGCGTACCCGCGATGTCGACCTCGGCGCCGGTACGGTCCAGCACCACCCGGTTCTTGCCGCTGACCATCGTCACACCGGTGCTGAACAGCGGGTACCCGGCGGTGCGGCTCTCCTTCACGTCGCGTACCGAGCCGTGCACGACCGTTCCGCGGACGCCGCGGCGCAGCGCGACGGAACTGAGGAGGGAGCCCCAGTTGGTGCACGTGCGGCTGCCACCGTTGTCCACGACGACGACCGAACCGGATGGCACCTCGTCGAGGTAGTCGGCCGCGTTGCGAAAGCCGGTGTCGTCGTCCACGGCGCGGTAGCGGACGGTGAAGGCGGGTCCGCAGGCCATGCTGCCGGGGGTGCGCGCCGCGATGCCGGGCAGCACGCCGGGAGGGAGGCGCAGGCTGTCCATGGCGTCCGAGAGGGCGGCCGTGTCCAGCCCGGACACGCGTTCGCGCAGCGCTTCGGTTTCCGCGGGAGCGGCGGTGGTCATGCGGATTCCTCCGTGAACGGGTGGGAGCGGCCGGTGAGGTGCCGGGTGACGGACCATGCCGCGAACTCGGTGTAGTAGGTGGTGACTTCGGGCCCGCGATGGGGGACGGTCGACGTGTAGGCGCGCTCGCCGGTCTCGTCGTGGACGACGCAGGTGATGGTGACGGTTCCGGTGTAGGTCGTACGGCCCCCGTCCTGCCGGACGCCGGAGAGGGAGACCCTGAGCGAGCCCGAGCCCTCGCCGCTCCGGCGCGCGCGGGTCAGTTCGGCCGCGAGGACGCCCCCGGTGAGCCGGTCGTCGATGTCCGTGACGAGGCCGCGCTCGTCGAGCCGGAGCGCCAGCTCCTGGACGGCGGTGCGGTCCCGGTCGGTGACGATGTGGTCGGCGAGCGCCGTGTCCAGGCGCTCGGCCAGGGCGTCGGCGGATTCGGGCGGGCAGCCGAGCCGGATGTCGACGTACGGGTAGTGCCAGCGATACGCGGGTTTGACCGGTACACCGCTGTCCCGTACGAGTTCGTCGACGAGGGCCGCCGCGTCCGCTTCGATGAGGCCGAGCGTGCGGCGGAAGACGGCGGTCACCTCGGGCGGGTCGGGGAGGTGCGACAGGCCGTCGCGCAGCACGGACTCCAGCATCGGAAGGCATTCACGCGGCGGGCCGGGGAGCATGATCACGGTGCTGTCCTGGGCCTCGGTCCGGCAGCCCCAGGCAGAACCGTTGGGGTTGGGCAGCAGTTCGGCGCCCTCGGCGAACAGCGCCTGACGGCGGTTGTCGTCGTGGACGGTGACGCCGAACCGGGTGAGGCGGTCCACGACCCCCTGCCACGCCTCCTCGCGGTGTTCGAGCGGGCGTCCCAGCGCGCGGGCGACGGCACCGCGGGTCACGTCGTCCGAGGTGGGGCCGAGGCCGCCCATCACCACGATCACGTCGTCGCGGCCCAGGGAGGGGCGGATGGCGTCGGCGATGCCGGCCTCGTCGTCGCCGACGGTGTGGCGGACGCGGACCGGGATGCCGCGCTCGGCGAGCATCCGCGAGGCGACCCGGGCGTTGGAGTCGTCCAGATCACCGCGCAGCAGCTCGTCCCCGATGGTGACGACGGCTGAGGTCGGGGCGCACGGGACCTCGCGGCAGGCGTTCATGACCGCCTGGGCCGCCTCGGTGGTGGTGGCGCCGCCGCCCAGGTCGTAGGTGACCCGGTCGCGCCGGCGGGTGACATGGCGGACGGCGTCCCGGAGGCCACGCGCCTCGTGCTCGAAGCCGAGGTGCTCCAGCAGCAGGCCGATGGTGAGGAACGCCGCGACGGGATTGGCGCGCCCGTGTCCGGCCATCGCGGGGGCACTGCCGTGCACCGGCTCGAAGTAGTTGCCGGCCTCACCGATGTTGGCGCTGGGCGCCAGGCCGAGTCCGCCCATCACGCCGCCGCCGAGGTCGGAGAGGATGTCGCCGAACATGTTCTCGGCGACGATCACGCCGAAGCGCTCCGGGCGGCGCGCCATCCACAGGGCGACCGCGTCGACGTTGAGGACCTCGAAGGGGATCTCCGGGTAGTCGGCGGCGATCGCCTCCAGCCGTTCCAGGACGTACGCGCTGCTGTGCCGCAGGACGTTGGGCTTGTCGGCGAGGGTGACCCGTTCGTAGCCGTGGCCGCGGGCGGTCTCGAAGGCGAAGCGCAGGATGCGGTCCAGGCCGTGCGAGGTCTGCAGCCGGACGCTGGCCGTGGCGTCCTGGCGGCCGCCGCGGCGGACGTTGGGGTGGTCGGCGACCAGGGGCCACATCTCGTCCGGTACGTGGTTCCAGTCCAGGCCTGCGTACAGGCCCTCGGTGTTCTCCCGGACCACGCAGAAGCGGTACGGGGTGCCACCGCCGAGGTAGTTCTCCACCGGCCGCAGATTGGCGAACAGGTCGAGACGCTGGCGGAGTTGGATGATGGGCGAGATGTACTGCGGGGCGGCCGCGCGCAGTTCGGGAGCCAGCTCGGCGAGGGCCTCGCGGCGTGGCTTGCTGGTGGTGGCGCCGAGCAGCACGGCGTCGCTGCGGCCGATCAGGTCCCAGGTGCGGTCGGGGACGGGATTGCCCTCGGTCCGCCAGTACTCCCATCCGATGTGACCGAATTCGAGGTCGACGGGCAGACCGAGTGCCCCGATCACCGGCAGCGCGGCGTCCAGGACCTCCGGTCCGATTCCGTCGCCGGGCAGGACTGCGACGGTCTTGCGGTTCATGAGTGTTCAGCTTTCAGGAAGCGGGCGATGGTGTCGCGGGTGAGGGCCGGCCGGTCGGCGTGGGGGCGCATTCCGGCCTGCGGCACGCCCGTCAGGTGGTGCCGCGGGCCGGGGCCGGTGGCCAGGTGCTTGCGCTGGACGAGGAGCGACCGTTCGCCGTACACGTGCAGGAGGTCGCCCGGGAAGTCCCGTACCGCGTCACGGAGATCGGCCCCGTGCAGCAGCCGCAGGCCGGCGGACAGCCGCCGGCCCGCCGACTCGTCTTCAGGATCAGCGGGTTGGCCGGCATCGGGCCCGGTGCGCGGAAGGGTGGCGGCGCCGGGTCGCGGCCCCGGGCCGCGGACGGCCTCTTCGAGGAGTCGCAGCGCCGAGGGAAGGCCCTGGGCCTGGACGGCGGCGGCGATCCGTTCCAGTTTCGTGTCCAGCTCGTCGTCGGCGACGGTGGGGCCGGAGAGCAGCAGCACTTTGGCGTGACGGGTCCACTCGTGCGTGAGCAGGGCCTGGACGACGGCGCCACCCAGGGCGTTGCCGACCAGCAGGTCGGGGGCCACGGTCGGAGACGGGCCGTGCGCACCGTCGGCGTGCGGTGCGAGGTGGCGTCCCCAGCGGCCCACGAGGGCTTTGAGGTCGTCACCGTCGCGCAGTAAGGACAGGGTGTCGTAGACCGTGATCCGGTGTCCCGAGGTGAGCAGCGGTTCGGCGACCTGGTGGAAGAACGAGCCGTGGTCCCAGCGGGGCAGGACGGGCGCGAGGACGACCGCGTGGCGCGGTGCGTCGGCGTCGCCCAGCACGGCGAGGGCCGGGGCCGGCGCGGCGGTGAGCGCCGGCCCCGGGGGATACGAGGTCACCGGGCGCCCGCCGCGGTCAGTTCGCGGGCGGCCGAGAAGGTGTCGCCGATCCGGTCCACGGGGAGCTTGGCGCGTTCCTCGACGGAGAGGTCGAAGTGCCCCAGGACCAGGTCGGGCAGTGGCAGCGAGGGCGTGGCTTCCGCGATCCGGGACTCCATGAGGTGGGCGAGGCTGAGGATCCGGCCGAGGTCGTACGCGTCGGTGTCGGCGCGCCGGCCGAGGTAGGCCAGCCACTGCTCGGTCACCAGGTTTCCCGGGCCCTTGCCCATGCCCAGGATGGAGGAGTCGATCCAGGTGGCTCCCGCGTCGACGGCCGCGATGGCGTTGGCCAGCGCGAGGCCGAGGTTGTTGTGTGCGTGCAGACCGATGGCCGCGTCGGTCACCGAGCGGACCAGGGTGACCAGTTGGGTCACTTCGCGGGGCAGCATGCTGCCGTTGGAGTCGGCCAGGTAGACCACGTCGGCGCCGGCGTCGCCGGACAGCGCGGCGAGTTCGACCAGCCGGCGCCGGTCCAGCTGACTGACGCGGGTGATGTTGACGGTGGTGGTGAAGCCCAGGCCGTCGGCCTGGGAGAGCAGGGCGAGTCCGTGCTCCGGCGCGCCGGAGGGCAGGCAGAACCGGATGAGGCGGACGCCGGCCTCGTACATGCGCGGCAGGTCGTCCTCGGTGATGTTCTTCGGGTGCAGGATCATGCAGAGACGGTCGGGGGAGACGACCTCGGCGACCGCGCGTATGTAGTCGTCGGCGCCCACGCCGGTGCGGCCGATCCCGGGCTTGGGTTTGAACGAGCCGTTGCGGTAGCCGATCTCGACCCACTGCATGCCGGCGGCGACGCTCTCACGCGCGTGGTGGAGTGCGTAGTCCAGCGGGAAGTCGAAGTTGTTGCGGTAGCCCCCGTCGCGCAGCGTCACATCAAGATTGACGATCATTACCCCTCCATGTATGGCGCATGCAGTTGGCGGGGTGACAGGCGCGTGTGAATCCGTCGCGACATGACGCGACGGATTGTCTGGGATTCGACACGCTGTTATTCCGGTGGGATTTTCCGCAAGCGGCATCCCACATCACATCACCCCGTTGGCGAACTTCACGGTTCAACTGCCCATACTTTTCAGCCGGAAAGCGCATCGGCGAGGCGTGGGCCGGAAGTTCGTCTGCTCATAACGTATCGCATGTCTTCAAGTGAAGATCAACGGGCGGGTAAAGAGTTCGCCATGTCCAATCGCTCAGTTCTCTCCCGCGACTTTCCGCCGAACCCGTGCGCTCGCCGCCGTCAGCAACTCCAGGCGTGCCGGGTCGGCGTTTTCCCGAACGGCGAGCGACATGCGGATGGTGAGGGGCTCTCCGACGAGCGGAAGCAGGGAGATCCGGCGGGAGGACACCGTGCCGGCCGCTGTCGGGTACATCAGGGTCCAGCCGGCCGCGCCCGCGCCGATCTCGGCGAGGGTGTCCTGGAGCCGGGTGGAGGGCGGGCCGAGAACCGGCTCGAAACCCGCTGCGCGGCAGGCGGCGACGACGGTGTCGAAGAGCACCGCGTTCTCCCCGCGGGAGGCGATGCGCAGGGGCAGCCCGGCCAGATCGGCCAGTTCCAGGCGGTGGCGTGCGGCCAGCGCGTGCGAGGCGGGCAGCGCGACCAGCAACGGATCGTGCCAGAGGTCGAGAAGTCGCAGGCCAGGGGCGTGTTCGAGGCCGCGGACGAAGGCCGCGTCCAGCCGTCCGGCACCTACCCCTTCCAGGCGCGTGCGGGCGTCGAGGGTCTGGAACTCGAAGAGGGTGCCGGCACCGCGGTCGGGCAGCGCGTCCAGGAAGTCGTCCAGGCGGGGTCCCAGGGCGGAACTGATGCCGACGCGGAAGGCGGCGGCGCTCCGCGTGGTGAGCCGTTGTGCCGTGGCGGCGAAGGAGTCCCGCGCCTTCAGCAGTTCGCGGCCCTCGGGCAGCAGGGCGTGGCCGACCGGGGTGAGGGTCACGGTGCGACCGGAACGGTCGAAGAGCTGGGCGCCCAGCTCCCGCTCCAGCCGGCGCACCTGCTGGCTGACCGCGGGCTGGCCTATGTGCAGCCGTTCGGCCGCCCTGCCGAAATGCAGCTCCTCGGCGACGGTGACGAAGTACTGGATCTGACGCAGTTCCAAGGGATCCCCCACCCATCAGGGCGATCCCAATTATTGAACGGTGAAACGTTCCTGCTCGCGGGATCGCCGCGGGAGAATCCTCGCACACCCGTCGACGGCACCCGCCACCGGGCGGGTTCGCTCTCGCGGTCGTGCGATCTCATTCACCGGGGCAGGAATTTATTCACTGCCCGGATTCCCTTCAGTCGACGGCAACTCCCCGCAGATCACCGGCCTCCGTGCCGGCGCCGCGGAATTCGCCGTCACGCCTTTGCGGAGCGGAGGACTGCCGCGCCGCCCGCGAAAGGAACAAAGCGAAGGCGGCCGTTCCCAGAACCGCGGCGGCCATGACGAACCAGCCCAGGGCGGAGAGATCGCCCGCCGGCAGTCGGCTGGAGAGGAAGATTCCCAAGGAGGCGGCCAGCAACTGGAGGGCGCCCATCAGGCCGGACGCCGATCCCGCCGTCGAGCGGAAAGCCGTCACCCCCGCACTCATCGACAACGGCAGCAGGAAGCCGTTGCCGAAGGTCATCACCGGCATGAACACCAGGACCAGCAGACCCCAGGGCTTGCCGGCCCCGCTCAGCCCCAGACCGAGCATCATCAGCGCACCGGCGAGAAAGAATCCGTGGCCCGTCCACAGCAGTCGGTCGACAGGCCGCGTGCGGACCAGGGCGCGCGAGGTCAGGTTGCCCGCGACGTACGCGATCGAGACGGTGATGTAGCAGTAACTGGTGGTCTGGGTGGCCAGGCCCATCTTCTCGAAGACGAGCGGGGAGGCGGCCAGGTAGCCGAAGTAACCGCCGTACGCCACCGCCAGGTTGATCGTGTACGCCCAGAACAGTGGACGGGTCAGCAGCTTCGGGTAGCCCCTCAGCGTGGTGCCGAGGTGCTTGCTGCGCCGCTCCGGCGGCAGGCTCTCGGGGATCGAGGTGATCATCACGACCAGCGTCACCAGGCCGAGCAGGGCGGTCACCACGAACGCCGCGCGCCAGGAGACGTACGTGGTCAGATAACCGCCCACCAGGGGAGCGACGGAAGGGGAGACACCCACGATCGGCATGACCGTGGCGAACATCCGGGCCGCGTCCCTCTCCTCGTACAGGTCGCTGATCACGGCCCGGCCGAGCACCATCCCCGACCCGGCGCCCAGCGCCTGGAGGAGCCGGCCGGCGCCGAACACCTCGACCGTGGGCGCCACCGCGCACACCAGCGAGGCCACGACGAACAGGCCGAGCCCGGAGACGATGACGCCCTTGCGGCCGTACGCGTCCGAGACCGGCCCGTAGACCGCCTGGGAGACCGCGATGCCGATCATGAACGCGCTGAACGTCCATTGCACGGACGCGACCGGGGTGTGAAAGGCGTGCGCGGTGGCCGGTACACCCGGCAGATTGATGTCGGAGGCGAACAGTCCACCGGCGTTCAGTGAGCACAGAACGGCGAGCAGGAGCGCGTAGGGCGTGCGTGTCGATGCGGTCTTCATGACGGACGACTTCCTTGGTCAAGAGTGGCCGGGGGCCCGACCCGCCCAGAGGGGACCGGAGCCCGGGTGATCTCCGCCCGGCCGTCCGGCCCGATGGGGGGCGGGAGCCGTCCTGCCGAGGACGTCCAGCGGGCGGCCCGGACCGCCGGTGGCCGCGGCGGTGATCCGCTCCCTGTCCGTCCGCGGCGACCGCTGCTGCCCCTCGACCGGCACCGGCACGGCGGCGCTGATCAGGTACGCGGACGGCCGGGTCTCCCGCCGGATCCGGTGGGAGACCCCCTCGCAGGTGACGCCGGGAGGGTCCGGCCCTCCGCCCAGAAGGCGCCGCCCCGGAAGCGGCGGTTGTGTGTGCGGGACTAGTGGGAGAGTCCTTTCACCGATGGGCCGACGGGTCGGGTGGGGTCAGCGCTTGGCGGCTCGGGCCGCGAGCGTCTCGCCGGCGATCGACCAGCTGTCGGTGCCGATCTCCTGCACCGTCACCCACACGCTCTCCGGCTTGCTGCCGGTGGCCCGGACATACGCGTCGGTCAGGTCACGGACCAGCTGGGCCTTCTGCTCGGCGGTCTTGCCGGGGGTCTGCTGCACGTGGATGAGAGGCATGGTGTTCTCCGCTGGCTCGAGGCTGAACTGATCCCGTACGGTCCGGGGCCTCAAGGCCGGGGAACCGCCGCGGATCCAGTCCAGCACCGGGCCGTGGGCCGTCCAAGACGCAATCCGCTCTGGCACCGATCACGAATCGTGATGCGTCCCGGATCGTGATGCGTCCCGGATCGTCGGATCGCCCGGACCCTGATCCGTCCTCGAGGACGGGCGGTTCCGACGGTCCGGGACGGCGATCAAGCGCGGATCGGAGATCCCCGTGCCGGCCCGGGCCCCGCTCGCGACCGGCGGAAGCCCTTGCCGTGACCGGCGGAAGTCCTTGCCGTGACAGGATTCCCGGGTCGGGTCCCGGCATCGGGGAGCGCGCCATGGCCGGCCGTGCGACGCTCGACGACGTCATGTCCGTCGCGGGGGGAGATGCCCGTCATGGCCGCGCGGGACGCCACGGGCAAGGGGACGGCCCCGGTCCTGGGGCGGCCGGAAGGCGGCACCCGCGAGGGACAGTCTCACGTGAACACGCGCTGCTCGCAGAAGTGTTCGTCAACCGCCGCAGCGGCGTGCGCGGGGTCCGTCACCCTCACGGGCAGGGAAGTCCGCGCCCGCGGCGGGCAATTGACGAAAGATCCGCTTGTCAGCGGCCGGAAGGGCTCCCTGGACGGCCCTGTCGGCGTACGCTGAGGTGCCTGGAGGTCACGGTGCGCACCCGCTCCCCGCGCGGGACGCACCACCGTGGCCAGGGGGTGGAGGATGGGACAGCGCAGCGTACGCAGCAGAAGGACTCTCTTCGAACGGGAGAGTGAACTCGCCGCTGTCGAGGAGGCGTTGGGCGAGCTCGCCGGCCTGCGCAAGGACGGGTCCGAAGCGCCCGAGCGGCCCCGCGGCGCGCTCATGGCCTTCGCCGGCAGCGCAGGGATCGGCAAGACCACCCTCCTCGCCGAGGTACGGCGGCGCTCCGCGGCCAAGGGCTGCACGGTCCTGTCGGCACGCGGCGGCGAGCAGGAACAGCGCGTCGCCTTCCACGTCGCCCGCCAGCTCCTCCAGCCGCATCTCGCCGGGTTCGCGGAGGCCGAACTCCGTGCCTCCCTCGGGAGCTGGTACGCCATCGTCGGACCCGCGCTCGGTCTGTGCGCCGCCTCGGAGGGGGCTCCGCCCGACCAGCAGGGCCTGCGGGCCGGACTCGACTGGGTCCTCACCCATCTCGCCGTGCAGCGTGCCCCGATGGTGCTCGTCCTCGACGACGCGCACTGGGCCGACCCCGAGTCACTGAGCTGGCTCGCCGCCTTCGCACCCCGCGCCGAGGAGCTCCCGATGCTGCTCGTCGTCGGCTACCGTCCCGACGAACTCCCCGATCACGCCGAGTCGTTCAGGGTCCTGCCGGGGCGCGCGGGCCAGCGTCCCGTCGACCTCGAACCGCTCAGCGCCGCCGCCGTCGCCCGGCTGGTGCGCGAGGACCTCGGCGCCCAGGCCGACGACGCGTTCTGCCGCGAGTGCTGGGCGGTCACGGCGGGCAACCCCTTCGAGGCGGTGGAACTGACCGCGAAGGTGCGCGACCGCGGGCTGGACCCGACGGAGGCCGGCGCGCACCTGCTGCGCGACCTCGCCGCCGCCGTCAAGGGCAGCGGCCTGATCGCCCGCCTCGAACGTCTGGGCACCTCCACCGTCCGTTTCGCCTGGGCCTGCGCGGTGCTCGGCACGGAGATCTCCCCGCCCCTCGCCGCGGCGGTCGCGGGACTCGGCTCCGAGGAGGCCGCCGACGCGGCGGACGCCCTGCGCGGCGCCCGCATCCTCACCGGCGCCGACACCCTGGAGTTCGTGCACCCGCTGGTCGCCACCGCCGTCTACCGCGCCATCCCCGGCGGTGTCCGCGTGGCCCTGCACGGCCAGGCCGCGTGGTGCGTGATCAACGAGGGCCTGGGTCCCTCCGCCGCCGCCCGCCACCTCATGGAGAGCCACCCCGACGGGGACGTCTGGGTCGTGCAGCAACTGCGCGCCGCCGCCCGCGAGACCCAGCGTGCCGGCGCCCCCGACGCGGCCCGCCGCTACCTCGCCCGCGCCCTGCGCGAACCGCCCCCCTTCGAGGAGCGCGCCGCCGTCCTGTACGAACTCGGCTGCGCCTCCCTGCTCACCGAACCGGCGACCACCGTCAACCATCTCAGGGCCGCCCTCGAGGAACCCATCACCGACCCCGAGTTGCGCCACAACGTCGTCTACCGGCTCTCCCAGGTCCTCGCCCACAGCGACCGGCTCGCCGAGGCCTCCGAGACGCTCGCCCGGGAGAGCCGGATGACCGCGGACGCCCGGGTACGGCTGCGCATGCAGTCCGAGCAGTTCATGTGGGACGCCTTCCGGGCCGACGAGCCCGACTCGCCCGCCCGCTCACGCCGGCTGACCCGCCTCGCCGACCGCCTGGGCGGCCGCGACCTCACCGAGCGCTATGTCATCGGGCTGCGCGCCTGGGACGCCACGCTGCGCGGCGAACCCGCCCACGTCGCACTGGAGCACGCCGAGCGCGCCCTCGCCGGAGGCCTCGGCTGGGCCGAGGCCGACCGCGGCTTCGAAGTGCCCATCCTGGTCGCCCTCACCTTCATGTACGCGGACCGCCCGGGCCGCACCGAGGAACTGTTCGCCGCGGGCATCGCCGACTTCGAGAGCCAGGGCTGGCACGGCGCCCACCTCTCCTTCGGCTACACGATCCTCGCGTACGTCCGCTACCGCCGCGGCCGGCTCGCCGAGGCCGAGGACTTCGTCCGCGCCGGCCTCCGGCTCGCCGAGCGCGTCGGGCCCGGCACCCCCGTCCACTGGTACGCCGTCGCCACCCTCGTCGAGATCCTGCTGGCCCGCGGCCGGGTCGCCGAGGCCACCCGGACCGCCGAGGAGTACGCGTTCGGGGCACCCTTCCCCGCCGCCGTGACCTTCCCCGACGCCCAGATCGTGTACGGCCAGCTGCTGCTCGCCCGCGGCCTCACCAAGGACGCCGCCGCCGAGCTGGCGGCCGCCGGCCGCCGCCTCGACCCACGTGGCATCCGCAACCCCTCCTGGTGTCCCTGGCAGCTCCACCTGGCCCGGGCCGAGAGCCACGACGCACCGGACCGCGCCGTCGCCACGGCACTCGAAGCGGTCCAGCGCGCCCGCCAGTACGGTGCCCCCTCGGCCGTCGGCCAGGCACTGCGGGCCGCCGCCGAGGTCTCCTCGGGCTCGACCCGCGTCAAACTCCTCGAAGAGTCCGTGAGCCACCTGGAGCGCTCCCCGGCCGCCTACGAACTCGCGTGCGCCCTGGTCGCCCTGGGGACCGGGCTGCGCCGCGCGGGCCGCCCCAAGGAAGCCGCCGAACACCTCTACCGAGGGCTCGACGCGGCCGTGCAGTGCGGTGCCGACGGGCTCGTAGAGGAGGCACGTGACGAGCTGGCGGCCGCCGGACTGCGCCCGCGCAGACTGCACAGCACCGAGACGGACACCCTCACCGCCCGGGAACGCACCGCGGCCCTGCTCACCGCCCGGGGCCGCACCCCGGGCCAGGTCGCGGAGGAACTGCACATCGACGAGCAGTCCGTCGCCCGGCTGCTGTCGGGGGTCTACCGGAAGGTCGGTAC
The DNA here is from genome assembly GCF_042734135.1 of Streptomyces sp. NPDC059668. Classification (NCBI taxonomy): domain Bacteria; kingdom Bacillati; phylum Actinomycetota; class Actinomycetes; order Kitasatosporales; family Streptomycetaceae; genus Streptomyces; species Streptomyces sp. NPDC059668. The sequence goes on from NZ_JBHWEL010000001.1 coordinate 47,071, forward strand.
GGACCGTACGGGACTCGCCGCCGCACTGGGCGAGAAGCCGTCCGCTTAGCCCCGCACGGGCGACGCCCCCGGGACCCGGCGTGCGGTCGGACACGTACCATTGCGGCATGTCCTTCCTCCGCCGCCGCAGCGCCACGCCCGCCGGTCCCGACTTCGACGTCCTGGCCATGGACCCGGGCGACTGGCCGGGCAACCTCGGCGCGGGCCTGCTGCCCGCTCCCGACGGCAGCTGCCAGGGTGTCTTCCTGCGCTACGACCTCTTCGGCGGGCGCGGCCCGGCGATGATCATCGGCAATCTGCCGGAGGGTTCGCCCGCCAGGGAGGTCGAGGAGGGAGAGGTCCCCTTCGAGGTCGCCCAGCTCCTCCTGGCGCTGGAGAACGACGAGGAGGTCACCGTCACCGGGATCGAGGACATGCCGGTGATGCAGGGTGACAACCTCCTCATCGTGCGCCGTCTCAAGCTCTCCGAGACCCGGATCTCCTGCGTGCAGTTCGACCGCAGCGACAACGTGCTGGTGACCATCGCCGCCTGGGACCGTCCCATCACCGACGACCTGTACGCGCTGCTCAAGCCGCTGCCGCCGGAGCTCTTCCAGCAGGGCTGAGCCGCCCCGTTCAGCCGGCCGGTTTCCAGCCCAGCGCCGGGCCGAGCCCGCGGGTGATGTCCGTGAGGATCTGGACGTAGTCCTCGTGGGCGAAGGTGAAGGGCAGCGCGAACGCGACCTCGTCGACCTCGCGGAAAGCCGCGTGGGCGTAGAGCCGTTCGGCGATCTCGGCGGAGGTGCCGACCAGGTCGGGCGCGAACATCATCCGGGCCGGACCCTGCGGGGCCGCGGTACGCGGTGTGCGCTCCCGCGCGTACTCCTCGTACTTCCTGCGCTGCTCGGGCGTGGCGCTGTCGGTGGGGATCACGACGAGGCCCTGGGAGACGCGGGCCCGGTCGCGGTCGGGGTGGTGGGCACGGAAGGTCCGGATGTGCGACAGCTGCACCTCGGCGAAGTCCTCCGACTCCTCCGCCTTGACGACGCTGCTGGTCAGGAGGTTCATCCCGTGCTCTCCCGCCCATCGCGCCGACCGCAGACTGCCCCCGCCGTACCACATGCGGCGGCCGAGGCCGGGCGCCTGCGGCTGGACGCGGTCGGAGAACACCTCGAAGCCCTCGACGCCGCTGAAATCGGTGGCGGGGTTGCCGCGCACGAAGTCCAGCAGCCGCTCCACGCGGCCGTGGCCGAAGTCCTCCGCCTCCGCGGTGTCGGGGTAGAGCGCGTGCCTGACCTGGTCGAAGTGCATCGGCGGGCCGACGCTGACACCCGGATTGAGGCGGCCCCCGGACAGCAGGTCGACGGTCGCCAGGTCCTCGGCCAGCCGCAGGGGGTTCTCCCAGCCCACCGGGATGACCGCGGTGCCGAGCTCGATCCGGCTGGTGCGCTGCGAGGCCGCGGCCAGGACGGCGACGGGGGAGGAGATGCCGTACTGCAGATGCCGGTGACGCACCCACGCGCTGTCGAAGCCCAGCCGCTCACCCAGTTCGATGATCTCCAGCGTCGACTCGTGGCCCCGCCGGGGGTCGGCCTCGTCGAACAACCCGATGGTCAGGAACCCCAGCTTGCGCAGGGGGGTCGAGGTCTGTGGCACGGGGCTCCTCCATCGTTGACGGCATCTCTGTCGAACGCCAGTTCACCGTGTGATGCTCGGCGATCATCAGAGCAACACGGCGGTCATGGTGAGGAATTCCGCCGGCGGACGGGGAGACGGCGCAGGGGCCGGGTCCGCCGTACGCGGATCCGGCCCCCGAGGGCGAACGGCCACTGCCGCGGTGCTAGAAGTGCGCGCGCGTCACGTCCACATCCGCCGCCCGTACGAACTCGATGCGGTGCCCGAACTGGATCTCGTAGTACATGTCCTTGCCGATGACGACCTTGTGCGACGTCGTGTCGAAGGTCGGCGAGTAGAAGTACTCGCCCGGCACCTTGTCCCCGACCACGTACTTCTGTCCCGCGAGGAGCTTGTACGACAGCGGGGAGACCGCCTGGACCGGGACACCCGCCGGGTACGCCCCCTTCTCCGGGTAGGCCCGCCCGTACACGGGGATGTCCTTGAGACCCGGCTTCGGCGTGACGACCTGCCCGGACCCGGTCACCGCCGTCGGGTGGGCCTTGGGGTTCTTGAACCAGGCCTTCTGGCCCAGGTACCAGATCGCCGTCCAGTCCCCGTCGACACCGGCGACCGCGTACTGCTGACCGGTGGAGACACGCGAGGCGACGTCGTTCACGTCGATGGTGGAGTCGCCGCCGCCCGGCCGCAGCCCGACGTCCTTGACCAGCGGTGCGGTGTCGGACGGCAGGGTGTGCAGGCGCACCTCGCTGGACCCGTGGGCGGCGCAGGCCTGGCCGCTGGTGACGCATCCGGTGTACTGGGGCTTGTTCGACGCGAAGTCCGGCAGCACCATGACCACGCCGCCGCCCGCCTTCGTCCGGTGGTACAGGGGGTGGTCGAGCAGCGCGAAGTAGTGCTCCCAGTCCCAGTAGGGACCCGGGTCCGTGTGCATCCCGGGGATCGTGGACGTCGTCGGACCGGGGACGTTGTCGTGGCCCAGGATGTGCTGCCGGTCCAGCGGCACGTTGTACTTCTTGGCGAGGTACTGCACGAGCCGTGCCGAGGCGCGGTACATCTCCTCCGTGTACCAGGCGTCCGGCGAGGCGAGGAAGCCCTCGTGCTCCAGGCCGATCGACTTGGCGTTGACGTACCAGTTGCCCGCGTGCCAGGCCACGTCCTTGGCCTTCACGTGCTGGGCGATGTGCCCGTCGGTCGAGCGCAGGGTGTAGTTCCACGACACATAGGTCGGGTCCTGGACGAGGTTGAGCACGCCGTCCCAGGCGCCCTCGGTGTCGTGGATGACGATGTACTTGATGCTCTGCGACGAGGGCCGGTTCCCGAGGTCGTGGTTTCCGTAGTCGCCGTCGCCGAACTCCGAGTACGGAGCCGGGATCCACTCGCAGGACACGGTCGTGGGGCATTCCGTGCCGGCGGTGGAGAGCGTCCGCAGTCCGGCCCGCTGCAGTTGCGCCGTGTCGGGGCCGATGGCGGGCTGGGCGGCGAGCTTCATCTGCTGGCCGGAGTCCGTGGTGCGCTCGGCACCCGCGCGGATCACCCCGTAGACGTCGTTCGCGTACGCCGCCGCGGTCGCGCTGTCGTCGGCGCCGGAGAAGCGGGCCACCGCGGCGTACCAGTCGGCCGCGTTCCCGCTCAGCGGTTCGCCGAGGTCCTTCTGGGTGGCGGCCAGCAGCGCGGCGCCGCCCTCGACGTTCGCGACCGCGTCCGTGCGCAGGCGCTCGGCCGACAGCCCGGTGAGTTCGGCCGCCTTCGTCAAGGTCTTGAGGCGGGCGGGGAGTTGTGAGTTCTCCGGGACCTTCGTCGTGGGGACCACGGGCGCGCGGGAGCTGTCGCCACGGGCGTCCTCGGTGCCCTCGCTGTGATGCGGTGCCCTGGCGATCGCCGTCCGGGCGTCGGTGAGGTGCATGGGGCCGTAGCCGCCGCCGACGCTGGGCGCGCCGGCGTGCGCGTCCCAGCGGGACTGCAGATAGGAGACGCCCAGGAGGACGCTCAACGGCACGTGGTACTCGGCGGCCGCGCCGGTGAAGGCCCGCTGCAGCCGTGCGGAGGAGTCCTGGTCGCCGCCGGCCGCCGGGGCCGCGCCGAGCAACGGGAACACCAGCGCCGCCGAGACGAGGACGCCCGCGGCTCTGCGCGCACGTCTGTGCGCGGCGGTGGCCTCGGGGTCGATGAGAGATCCTCGCAAAGCAGCCTCCTGGGACGGTCGGGCGCGGTGGGGCGTGCGGGGCCGAACGAGGTCAGTCGTATCGGCTCCCCGACGATCCGTCAATCATGCCCAGGGGATGTCGATTTCCCATGTCAGCGCGGGTCGAATGGGTTTTCGTGGCGGCGGCGCGACGGCCTGCGAGGCGTCAGTGGAGTGGACCAGTGGCTCGATCGGGTGAAGTTCTCGACGGATCGGCGTGGTCCGGTTCGGGCGCGAGTCCCGCTGTGCCCGCGCCGCCGGCGCGCACGGTCCTGCGGTGCGCGCCGACGGGGTACCGGGGTACGGGCGTACGGGGTTCGGACGTCCAGGACGAAGGTCCGCGGAGCGCCGTGGTCTCCACGGCGAAGGTCCGCGGTGCGCCGATGTAGCTGACGCACCGCGGACCTTCGTGCCCCGTCCCCCCCGGCGGGTGCAGACCGCAGCCCCCTCTGCGGGTGCCGACCCCCGCCCCTCAGCGGGTGCCGACCGCCGCCCTGACGGCCCGGCGGGCCATCTGGCAGTCGTCGTGCAGCCGTCGCAGCAGCAGACGTTGTTCCTCGCCGGACGGCAGGGCGCCCGGGTGGGCCGGTCCCGGCGTCGTCGGGGCCGCGTCGTGCATCGAGCGCTGCACCGCCGTCTCGTACGTACGGATCTCCCGGGTCAGTACGAGCATCAGGTTCACCAGGAAGGCGTCACGCGCCGCCAGGCCCCCGGACTGCGCGAGCTGACTGATCTGACGGCGCGCCACGGGAGCGTCGCCGAGGACCGCCCACAGCGTCGCCAGGTCGTAGCCCGGCAGGTACCAGCCCGCGTGCTCCCAGTCCACCAGCACTGGACCGGCCGGTGAGAGCAGGATGTTCGACAGCAGCGCGTCCCCGTGACAGAACTGGCCCATGCCCTGACGGCCCGCCGAGTGGGCGATGCCGTGCAGCAGCTTCTGCAGATCGCCCATGTCCCGGTCGGTGAGCAGACCCAGTTCATGGAAACGGGAGATCCGCTCCGCGTAGTCCAGCGGGGCGTCGAACGTCCCCGCCGGCGGCCGCCACGCGTTCAGCCGGCAGACCGCGCCCAGCGCCGCGCGGATGTCCGCGCGGGGCGGCGCCTCGGCCGGGTGCCGCTGGAGCGCGGCCACCCGGCCCGGCATCCGCTCGATCACCAGCGTGCAGTTGTCCGGGTCCGCCGCGATCAGCCGGGGCACCCGGACCGGCGGCCGGTGCCGCACGAACGACCGGTATGCGGCTATTTCGTGCCTGATCCGCTCGGCCCAGATGGGCGAGTGGTCCAGTAAGCATTTGGCGACGGCCGTACTGCGCCCGGTCGTGCCGACCAGGAGCACGGAGCGTCCGCTGCGGCGCAGCACCTGGACCGGGGCGAACTCGGGACAGATCCGGTGCACCGACGCGATCGCCGTGCGCAGCTGCGCGCCCTGAGGGCCGGACAAGTCGAGTCTCCCGCTGAGCGGTTGGGTGCCGATCCCCGGAACGCGCCGTGTCCTGGCCGCTCCGAGCACGGGGGCCGCCGGTCGCGCGGGGTCGAGGTAGGGACCGCTGCCCGCCGGACGGGGATGCAGCGGCCGGGGCGGAGCGGACACGGAGGACGATGCTGTGTACATGGGCGAAACAGATCCCTTCGTGTGCCTGCAAGTTGCCGCGCCGCCCGTCCCGGCCGTCCGGGTGCACCCTGGGGGAATGTCCCTGGCAACCGGGTCGGGGTGGCGCATTCCTACCTGACACCGGGCGCCCAGTGGCACACCATCTGGCGCACCCTGGCGAACCCTGGCGAATAGTCGCTCAGCAACTGACAGAGGGTTACTGTCAACTCAGCCGAGAACCTGGGGGCTTGATGTGAACGGACAACCCAACGCTCGTCTGTCGGACCTGTTCGGCCTCGCCGGCTGGTCCAAGGGCGAACTCGCGAGGCTGGTCAACAGACAGGCGGCGGCCATGGGCCACCCCCAGCTGGCGACCGACACCTCACGGGTGCGGCGCTGGATCGACGTGGGAGAGATCCCGCGCGATCCGGTCCCCCGCGTGCTGGCGGCTCTGTTCACCGAGCGTCTCGGCCGTGTCGTGACCATCGAGGACCTCGGTCTGGTCCGGCACGGGCGTGTGGGGAAACGGCCGGGCGGCGGGAATGTGGAACATCCCGACGGAATGCCGTGGGCGCCCGAGCGGACTGCTGCGGTCCTCACCGAATTCACGGGAATGGACCTCATGCTCAACCGACGCGGCTTGGTGGGCGCGGGTGCCGCGCTCGCCGCGGGATCCGCACTCAGCAGTGCCATGCACGATTGGCTGCACACCGATCCGGCCCTGGTGGCCGACGCTCCTGACACCGACAATCCCCTGCACGCCGACCCCGCCGGGTTCGACCGCTACGAGGCCGCCCCCATCGGGTCGCAGGAGATCGAGGAACTGGAGCGCTCGGTCGAGGTGTTCCGGGCCTGGGACGCGGCCCGCGGCGGCGGGCTGCAACGCAAGGCGGTGGTGGGCCAGCTCAACGAGGTGGGAGGCATCCTCTCCTACCGGCATCCCGACCATCTGCAGCGGCGCCTGTGGGGCGTCGCCGCCAATCTCGCCGTCCTAGCGGGCTGGATGTCGCACGACGTCGGCCTGGAGCCCACGGCCCAGAAGTACTTCGTCATCGCCGCCCACGCGGCCCGGGAAGGCGGTGACCGGCCCCGGGCCGGGGAGGCGCTCTCCCGCGCCGCGCGTCAGATGGTGCACCTGGGCCGGCCGGACGACGCCCTGGACCTGATGAAGCTCGCCAAGTCGGGCTCGGGGTCCGAGACGCTGCCGCGCACCAGGGCGATGCTCTACACCATCGAGGCCTGGGCACAGGCGTCGATGGGCAAGGGGCAGGCCATGCGGCGCACCCTGGGCGAGGCGGAGGACCTCTTCGTCTCGGACCGGGGTGACGTGCCGCCGCCGAGCTGGATGCAGATGTTCGACGAGGCGGACATGCACGGCATGCAGGCCCTGGCCTACCGGACACTCGCGGAGCACGACGCGGCCGCGGCGGCCACGGCGCAGCGCCACGCCAAGGAGGCGCTGCATCTGCGGGAGAACAGCCGGCAGCGGTCGCAGATCTTCGACTGGCTGTCACTGGCCTCGGCGTGCTTCATCGCCGACGATCCCGAACAGGCGGACCGCTACGCCCGGCTGGCGCTGGTGTCGATGGGGGCGAACTCCTCCCACCGCACCTGGGACCGGCTGCGCGAGATGTACCGGCTCACCGCTCAGTACTCCGGCTACCCGAAGATCCACGAACTGCGTGAGGAGATCCAACTCGCTCTTCCCAAACCGGCGCTGAGGCCGAGGCGCGGAGGAGACGCACAGATCTGAACCCACCTGTGCGAGGAGATCCGGTGAGCTTGCCCCGCGGTCCGGATGCGGTGTCCGGCGTGGTCCCCAGACCGCTCAGCCGCCGACCCTGGCGACGAGCAGGCAGGCGTCGTCCTCGCGCCGCGTCTCGCCGAACTCCTCGACCATCATCCGTACGCAGTCCTGGGCCGTGCCGGCCCGGCCGAAGAGCGGGGCCAGGTCGAGCAGCCTCTTGACGGCAGCCGCTCCGTGGCACCGGGGGACCAGTCCGTCGGTGTGCAGGAGCAGCAGGTCGCCGTCCTCCAGGGTCACTTCGGCCTGCCCGTACGCGGCACCCGAGGTCGCGCCGAGCAGCACGCCGTGCGGTGGTGCCAGCATGCGCCCCGTCCCGTTGCGGAACAGCAAGGGGGCGGGGTGTCCCGCCTGCGCCCAGGTGAGGGTACGGGTCTCGGGGCGGTAGCGGCAGCAGACGGCGCTGCCGAGAACCGGCTGTACCGAGGCGTCGACCAACCGGTCGAGCCAGGACATGAGTTGGCCCGGCTGGGTGCCCGCCATGGCCATCCCGCGCAGGGCGCCCAGCAGCATCGCCATGCCGGAGGCGACGGTGACGCCGTGCCCGGTCAGGTCGCCGACGCTCAACAGGGTTTCGCCGTCCGGAAGCTCCAGCGCGTCGTACCAGTCCCCGCCGACCAGCGCGGCGGCCGAGGAAGGGAGATAGTGGGCGGCCAGGTCCAGCGCCCCGGGGCCCCGTCGGGTGAGCCGCAGGCTGCCCTGCCACGGCGGCAGGACGGCCTCCTGGAGCTCGACGGCGAGCCGGTGCTCGTTCTGCGCGAAGCGCCGGTCGTGCCGCAGCGAGTCACGGGTCTCGGTCACGGTCCGCTGGCTCTGCCGCAGTTCGCTGACGTCGCGCAGCACCGCCCACATCGCGGCGGTACTGCCGTCGGTGTCGAGCACGGGCTCACCCATGATGTGCACGGTCCGCACTCCGCCGTCCGGGCGCACGACGCGGAACTCTCCGTCGATCGGCTTCGCGTCGATGAGGCAGTCGGTGACCATCGACGTCAGCATCGGCCGGTCCTCGTCGAACACCAGCGAGGGCAGCTCGTCGAGGGTGAGCGGGGGAGCGGCGGGGTCGCGGCCCAGGATCTGGTAGAGCTCCACGGACCAACTGGCCGCGTCCGTCAGCAGGTTCCACTCGGCGCTTCCCACTCGGCTGAGCAGGGAGCCCTCCTCGGTCGCGGCGGGCGGCTCCACGGGCTCCGGTGGTGGGCCCTCCCGCAGCTGTGCCAGATGCTGGTCCAGGTCGTCGAGCTGGTGCATCGCCAGGTCGCACAGCGCGCGCTGCCAGCGACCCTGGGCGTCCCCGCCGTCGACGGGCGCGTCACGTCGTACGGCGTCCATCTCGCCGCGCAGTCGCCGTGTCTGCGAGATCAGCGCGTCGACCGCGCCGCGCCGGGGCGGCTGCGCGGCGGGGCGGTCCGCAGAGAGATGGGGCGACATGACGCACTCCGATGAGGGGACGGTACGACCAGAGCTGGGAGGAAGGACCGTTACGACTGTTGCACAGCCCGCGACGCCCTGTAAGGGATTTGGCAACACACGATCCGGTGGTGCTTCTGGCATATGCCGCAGTCCATTCGGAGAGGTCGCCCAGGATCGATGAGGTACGTACACGGCTCACTCAAGTCGTAGACCGTGTACGTGACTTGACGGTTCGCGAGGGTGGCCGGAGCGATTCCTCAGTCGTGTGTTCGAGGGTCATGTGTGCGGGTCATGTCCAAGGCATGTTCGCATTCAGAGGCCGTGGGTGAACTCCGCCGCCTCCGCCTCGTAGAAGGGGCCCGGGTCGATGCCCATGGAGGCGAAGTTGTCCTCGATCTCCAGGCTCGCCAGACCGTGCAGACGTGCCCAGAGCATCATGGCCCGTGAGGCGACCGCGGGCGGCACGTCGTCGACTCCGCGGCGACGCATCCACTCCTCGACCTGGTCCCGCGAACCCCCGGGAACGGTCGCGTCCGGCGCCGTCACCGCGTTCGCCACGTTCAGTACGACGTTCATGGCGCGCTGGGCCGCCTCGACCAGACGGGTGGAATGGGCGTCGTACCCCTTGAAGGGGGCCCGGAACAGCAGCCGGTAGCGGTGCGGCTCGGTCCGTGCCCAGTCGCGGTAGGCCCGCACGACCGCGGTCAGGCGTTCGGCCCCGTCCCGCGCGGGTGCGCCGGCGGCGCGGGCGAGGGTGGCCGCCAGCGACTCGTAGGCGTCGACGACCAGCTCGGTGAGCAGGCTGTCCCGGTTGGCGAAGTAGCGGTAGAGCGCCGGTCCCGTCATGCCCAGCTGTTTGGCGACGGCGTTGAGCGACAGCGCCTCCGGCCCGCCGTCGGCCAGCTGGCGCAGCGCCGCCGCCTTCACCTCCTCCCGCACCTGCGCGCGGAACCGGTCGCGCGGGCCCGGTCCTGTCCTGCTCTGCGTGGTCACGTCATCGCCTCTTCTGTCGCTCGTCGGAACGGGACTTGACGTACCCAGTGTAGAGGGGCAAGCTTTAGTTAGAACCTATAACGCAAGCATGAGTCTCTAACGAACATTCCCGCCGAACTGAGGAGCCGACCGTCATGGACACCCACACCGCCGCGAACCTGATGACCGAAGTCGTCCTGCCGGGTGTCGTGGAGCCCTCCGGCCTGCAGATCCGCACGCGTCCGGCGCCGGAGCCGGCGACCGGTGAGGTCCTGCTCGCGCTGGAGGCCTCCGGGGTCTCGTTCGCCGAGCAGCAGATGCGCCGGGGCAAGTACTACGATCAGCCGCCCTTCCCCTTCGTGCCCGGTTACGACCTCGTCGGCGTCGTGCTCGGGGTCGGCGCGGGTGTCGACGCGTCGCTCGTCGGCCGCCGCTTCGCCGCGCTGACCAAGGTGGGCGGCTGGGCCAGCCGGGTCGTGCTGCCCGTGGCCGACCTGGTCGAGGTGCCCGGCGGACTCGACCCCGCCGACGCCGAGACGGTCGTCGTCAACGGCATCACCGCCTGGCAGATGCTGCACCGCGTCGCCGGGGTCCGGGCCGGCGCGACCGTCCTCGTGCACGGGGCGAACGGCGGAGTGGGGTCCACCCTCGTCCAGCTCGCCTGCCACGCGGGAATCCGCGTCATCGGCACCGCGTCGCCCCGCCACCACGACGCGGTCCGCGCGCTCGGCGCCACCCCGCTCGACTACCGGGCCGGCGATCTGCCCGCCCGCGTGCGGGAGTTGGCGCCCGAAGGGGTCGACGCGGTCTTCGACCACGTCGGCGGGGACGGCATCGTCGACTCCTTCCGGCTGCTGGCCCGCGGCGGCACGCTCGTGTCGTACGGCACCGCCTCGACCCGGGACGTCGGCGGATCCTCGAAACTGCCGGTGCTCAAGCTCGTCGGCCGGCTCCTCCTGCGGAAGGTGCTGCCCAACGGCCGGCGCACGCACTTCTACAACATCTGGGCGGGCAAGCGCCGCGCCGCGGCCTTCCAGGACCGGCTGCGCACCGACCTCGGGCAGGTGTTCGCGCTGCTCGCGGAGGGCGCCATCACCGCACAGGTCGCGGCCCGCATCCCGCTCGGCCGGGCCGCGGAGGCCGTCCGCCTCGCCGAGTCCGGCACCGTCACCGGCAAGGTCGTCCTCGTCCCGGACTCCCGGACCGGCCCGGAGTCGTGAGGTGCGGGCGGCCGCGCCGTACGTCCGGCCGCCCGGCGTCCGTGCGGTGCCCGCCGGAGCCCGGCGCGGACCGTCACGGTTCGGCCGCTGTTCACCCGCAACTCACCGCACGGGTATGGATCTCGGCGATCACCGCGTGCACGCTGGCGCGCGGTGTGCCGCAGGGGCACGCCAGTGACGAGGGCGGGCGAATGACACCGATCAGCCGAAGAGGTTTCGTGGGGCTCGGGGCATCCGTGGCGGCCGGCACCGCGCTGGGCCTCGGCTCACGTCCGGCGACGGCCGCCGGCGCGGCGAGCGGCACGATCACGGACGTACGGCACGTCGTCATCCTCATGCAGGAGAACCGCAGTTTCGACCACTACTTCGGCCGTCTCAAGGGCGTCCGTGGATTCGGCGACCGCAGCGGCATCACGCTGTCCGGCGGATATCCCGTCTTCAACCAGCCCAACGGCGGGGGCCGGCAGTACCCGTGGAAACTGAGCTCCACACCGGCCGCGGGCGGCAAGGACGGTGAGACCCTCGCGCAGTGCAACGGCGACCTCCCGCACTCCTGGTCCTCGCAGCACTCCGCGTGGAACAAGGGACGCCTCGACAACTGGGTCTCGGGCGTCGGCAACGTCCGGTCGCTCGGCTACCTGGACCGCTCCGACATCCCCTTCCACTACGCGCTCGCCGACGCCTACACGATCTGCGACGCCTACTTCTGCTCCACGCTCAGCGCCACCGGGCCCAACCGCACCTACCTCTGGTCCGGCAAGGTCGACGGGTCCAGCTTCGACGGCGGCGACGAGTCGGGCCTGACCTGGCAGAACTACGCGGAGGCGCTCCAGACGGCCGGAGTGACCTGGAAGGTCTACCAGAACGCGCAGGACAACTACGGCGACAACGCCTGCGCCTACTTCAAGAAGTTCGCGGCGGCCAAGGCCGGCGACCCGCTGTACGACCGGGGCATGGCCTCGGTACCGAGGGCCACCGGTTCCACCCCCGACGACATCGCCGCCGCCATCAGGGCCGACGTGCTCGCGGGCACCCTGCCCCAGGTGTCCTGGGTGGTCGCCAACCAGGCCTTCTCCGAGCACCCGTACGCCCCGCCCGGGGACGGCGCCCACTTCGTCGACCTGGTGTACAAGGCCCTCGCGGCCGACCCCGACGTCTTCGACTCCACCGTCCTCTTCCTCAACTACGACGAGAACGACGGCTTCTTCGACCACGTGCCGCCGCCGGTCCCGCCCGCGAACACGGCGGGAGAGTTCCTCGGGGGCACTCCGTACGGTCTCGGATTCCGCGTCCCGATGGTGGTCGTCTCGCCCTGGACGCGCGGCGGCTGGGTCTCGTCGGAGGTCTTCGACCACACGTCCGTGCTGCGCTTCCTGGAGACCTGGACGACCTCGCTGGGCAAACCCGCCGCCTGCCCGAACATCAGCGCGTGGCGGCGCAAGGTCACCGGCGACCTGACCGGTGTCTTCGACTTCGCCCACCCCGTGTACGGCGCCGTCGCGCTTCCCGCCACGAGTGTCATCGGCATCGCCACCTGCGGTCCCCTGCCCAACCCGGTCCCCACCACCAACGCCCTGCCCGTCCAGGAGCCGGGCACCCGGCCCGCCCGCGCCCTGCCCTACCAGCCGAACGGCTACCTGGACCACCTGGAGTTCGGTTCGAGCGGCAAGATCCTCGCCTGGTTCGCCATGGCCAACCAGGGCACCCCGGCCAGGAGCGCCGCGCACTTCTCGATCCACCCCAACGCCTACCGCGACACCACGCCCTGGCAGTACACGGTCGACGCGGGAGGCACCGCCTCCGACTACTTCAACATCGGCTCGGGGTACGGCGACGGGAAGTACGACCTCACCATGACCGGGCCCAACCGCTTCCTGCGCCGGTTCCGGGGCGACGCGACGCAGGCGGGCAAGTCGGCCGAGGTGAGCACCCGTTACGCCACCGAGCCCGGGACTGGGAAGACGGCCGTCTACTTCAGGATGGCCAACTCCTCCGCCACGGCCGTGAGGTTCACCATCACCGCGAACCAGTACCGGGGGGGCGGGGCCCCGGCGGATCAAGGCGGGCCCGGGCGCGCGGGGCGGGGCGTCGAGAAACCCCGCCGCCCCCCCGGCAC
>NZ_JBHWEL010000001.1:59992-72719 GCF_042734135.1 Streptomyces sp. NPDC059668
GCCCAGGTGATGCCGCCGAGCAGGTGCGCACGGAAGTCCCGGTCCCCCTAATCCGGGGAGGCCATGGCCCGCCCGGGGTAGCACAACCCCCCGCCGCCCACCCCGCGGCCCCCCCCGCGCGGCTGGGCCGAGGACTACTTCAACGCCGTCGCCCACCAGGACGGCTGGTACGACTTCACGGTCACCGTCGACTCGGACGCGAGCTGGTCACGCCGGTTCACCGGACACATCGAGACGGGCGCCGCGAGCGTCAGCGGCTGATCACGCGTAGAGGTCCGGGCGCGCGGCGAGTTCGACGGCCACCCGGCCGCCGCTCTCCAGCGCCCGGACACCCGCCTCGGCGACCGCCGACGCGGCGTACCCGTCCCAGACGCTGGGCCCGGTGACCCGGCCCTCGCGGGTGGCGTCCACCCAGGCCTGCACCTCGCGGTCGTAGGCGTCGGCGAAGCGTACGAGGTAGTCCTGCGCCACCTCCTGCCGGGCGCCGTCGGCCGTCGTCACCCGCATCGCGTTCTCGTCCCCGATCCGCGCGCTCCCGGACTCGCAGACCGCCTCGCAGCGCACCTGGTATCCGAAACCGGTGTTGACGAAGACCTCCACGTCGACGAGGGCGCCCTCCGAGGTCTCGAAGAGCACGAACTGGGGGTCGAGGAGTTCCGCGGGCGCGTGCGACGAGGGTCGCGGACGCAGCACCGTCACGGCCGTGAGCTCCTGGCCGAGCAGCCAGCGCGCCGCGTCGATCTCGTGCGAGACGGAGCTGTTCACCAGCATCGCCGAGGTGAAGCCGGCCGGGGAGGAGACATTGCGGTGCGTGCAGTGGAGCATCAGCGGACGGCCCAGGCGTCCGCTGTCCAGCAGGGACTTCAGGCGCACGTACTCGGCGTCGTACCGGCGCATGAAGCCGACCTGCGCCAGCCGCCGCCCGAGCCGCGCCTCGGCCTCCACGACCCGCAGCGCCCCGGCCGACTCCGGCACCATCGGCTTCTCGCACAGGACCGGCAGTCCGCGTTCGAAGGCCGCCAGCAGCGCTTCCTCGTGGGCGGGCCCGGGGGAGGCGACCAGCACGGCCCGCACGCCTGGCGCGTCCAGGGCCGCCGCGACCTCGGTGTGCACCGAGACGCCGTCGATCCCGGCGACGGCGTCCTCGACCCGCCCGGTGTCGGGATCGGCCACCGCCGCGACCCGGGCACCGTTCACCACTCGGTCGATCCGTCGTATGTGGTCGGCTCCCATGTGGCCTGCCCCAAGGACCGCCACACCCAACAACTCGCTCACGTGCTCACCTCTCGGACCGACAGTTCTCCAGGAGATTGTCGGCCGGAGAGATCAGTAACGCAGCACCCCGGCGATGCCTTTCGCGTCACCCAGACTGCCGTCGGGGACGAAACGGACCTCGGCGCCGGTCTCCAGACACCGCTCGACGATCTCGTCGACGATGTCCTCGCGGGCGTCCAGGTCCCCGCTCTCGGCCGGCACGAGGTGGTCGCCGCCGTCGCGGACCGTCTCGCGGTAGTTCTCCTCCACGGCGAGCAGCCGGACCCGGCCCTGCGACGCGTTCTGCCACACCTCGTCGACCCCGGCGGCGAACTCCTTGCGGCCGCGGGCCGATTCGAGCTCGCGGGCCACCGCGTCGGCGTTCCGCCGCTCCTCCGCGCCGACCAGCGGGCGGACCGCCCGCCACACGGCCTCGGGTGTGCCGTGCGCGAGGCCGCCGTGCTGGAGGTGCCACGTGTCCTTCGTGACCGTGCCGACCTCGTCCAGGAGGGCGAGTGCCGCGGTGTCACCGGTGACGTACAACGGGCGGCTCCGCTCGCGCAGGACGGCGCTCATCGCGGTGTCGGCCTCGCGCAGGAAGTTCCGCGTCCGCTCGGCGCGGAAGGTGCTGGCCAGGTCGCCGACGCGCTCCTGGCGCTCCGCGTCCGGGTCCTCCAGGCTGCGGGTCAGCGGGAAGCCGTCGGTGTGCTCCTCGGTGACCCGGTCGCCGCCGCCGTCCCACAGCGTCACCCGGTCGGCCGAGACGGAGAGCACCCAGAACGGCCGCTCGGAGGACTGGGCGGCGACCAGGTTGCGGGTCAGGAAGGTGTCCGAGAGCACGACGCGCTCGGGGACCCGGCGGGCCAGCGACCACACCTGGTGCTCACCGGGCGCCGCGAAGATCGCCAGACCGTCCTCGGCGTGGGCCAGGTCGACCTCGGCCAGGGCCTGGTCGAGCTGCTGGACCAGTTCGTTGCGCCGCTCTCGGGTGACCGCCGGATCGGACTCGATCTGCTTCTTGGCCTCGGCCACGACATTGCGCAGGCGGACCGGATCCTGGGCGTTTTCCGGTTCGCGACGGTGCGTCGGTGTCAGTACGGACACCGCGGGGTAGGGCCGCGGCCGACGCAGTTCGGAGAGGGTTGCGGGACTCAGCGCATGCTCCATATGAGCACCATAGGACTGATTCGCTTATCGGGCATTTGGGGTAATTGATTGCTAGGGTCTCTCGGGTCTCCCGGCCCGCACCCGACACCCTCGCAGGACCGCCATGACGCGGTCGCACGCGGCCATGACCACGGGCGGCACGGACACCGAGGGGGTCCGTCACCGCCGCCTGACACCGCTGACGGTCACCACGACGGTCGCCGGCCCGGCCGGCGTCGCCCGATCGTCCCCGCCTGGCGTTCGTCCCACCTGGCGCCCGTCCCGCCCGCACCCTGGTCCGCGCCGAGGTGTTCTCCGGCGCCGCCACTGACGAGGACACGCGTGCTCCGCATCCCGGGCCGATCCAGGTCCGCCGATACGCCGATACGCCGATACGCCGATACGGCGATACGCCGGTGCCGGCACGGCCGGCCGCGGCCCCGGCCCGGGTCACCCCCTGAACCGTCACCCTCTGAACCGTCGTCCGCCGAACCGTCGTCCCGGAGAAAGGCGCACCGTGACCAGTCAGGCCACCCTGAACCGTCTGGCGTGCGGTGTCCGCTTCGAGCGGGCCACGGCGCTGCCCGTGGCCCGGGGCCGGGTGCGGGACCTGGACCGACACGCTGCCGCGGCGGGCCGGCGTCGAGGTCGTCACCGTCGTGGGCGCCGGGCTGGGCCGGGGACGCGGCGGCGGGTGCCGTACGACCTGCTCGACCGTGCGGGACCCGGTGGGGCGCTGACGCCGGCGTCAGAAGGAGTCGGGATCCGCCGCCGCCCAGTCGCGCTCCCAGGACGCGGGCGCCCCGGCGAGCAGAACCCCGGGCTCCAGCCACTCGTGGAGCTCCGCGTACGAGCGCACGGTCGTCGGATCCGTGCGCCGCAGCAGTTGGCGGGGCGCGAGCTCGCCGGGATGCCGTGCTCCCATCGCGGCCATGATCCGGGTGGCGCTGCGCACCGTGGCCCGCTGATACCGGTGCACCCGCGCGGACTTGTCGGCCACGTCCAGCGCACGGGCGCGGCGCGGGTCCTGGGTCGTGATGCCGGTCGGGCAGGTGTTGGTGTGACAGCGCTGCGCCTGGCGGCAGCCGAGGGCGAACAGCATCGCGCGGGCCGCGTTCGTGTAGTCGGCGCCCTGGAGCAGCCGGGTGACGAGGTCCGCGCCCGTCGCGACCCGGCCACTGGCGCCGACCCGCACGCGGTCGCGCAGGCCGGTGCCGACCAAGGCGTTGTGCACCGTGATCAGCCCCTCGGTCAGCGGTGTTCCCACCCGGCCGGAGAACTCCGGGGGCGCGGCCCCGCTGCCGCCCTCCGAGCCGTCGACCACGATGAAGTCGGGTGCGACCCCTTCCGCGAGCATCGCCTTGCACACGGCGAGGAACTGGCGTCGCGAACCGACGCAGAGCTTGAGGCCGGTCGGCTTGCCGCCCGCCGCCCGCCGCATCCGGGCGATGAACCCCACCAGCTCGCGGGGGGTGGAGAAGACCTGGTGGTAGGGCGGCGAGAGCACGGTCCGGCCCGCCGTGACCCCTCGCGCCCGGGCGATCTCGGCGCTCACCTTCACGCCGGGCAGCATCCCGCCGACGCCGGGGTGCGCGCCCTGGGACAGTTTGAGCGACACGCACCGGACCTCCGGCAGCGCCGCCTTGTCCGCGAACTCCCGTTCGTCGAAGCCTCCTTCGGCCGTCCGGCAGCCGAAGTACCCGGTGCCGATCTCCCAGACGAGGTCGCCGCCGCCGCGCAAGTGGTGGTCGGAGAGGCCGCCCTCGCCGGTGTCGTGCGCGAAACCGCCCATCGCCGCGGCCCTGTTGAGCGCGAGGACCGCGTTCGCGGACAGCGCTCCGAAGCTCATCGCCGAGACGTTCAGCAGCGCCATGTCGTACGGCTGCGTGCAGTCGGGACCCCCGACGCGGATCACGGGCGGCTTCTCCGGTGCCTGGACCGGACTCATCGACGGCATCAGGAACTCGTGTCCGGTGGCGTACACGTCCCCCTCGGTGCCGAACGGCTCCACGGCCTCGATGCCGCCGGCCCGCGCGTACACGATGCCGCGCACCGCACGGTCGTACGGACGCCCGTCGTGGTTCCGCTCGACGAGATGGCGCTGCACGGGTGGCCGCAGGGCTTCCGCGACGAAGCGCAGTCGGCCCAGCAGCGGCAGGTTCCGCAACTCCGAGTGACGGGTCTGGAGCAGGTCCCACGTGCCGACCGCCGTCAGCGCCAGCAGCACGCCCGCGACGCACCACCACCACGCCGAGACGGCGCACGCCAGGACCAGGGCCCCGGCCAGGCCGAGGACCACGAGCAGCAGCGAGAGCATCCGGCGCACATCATGAGTGAAGCGCACGGGACGGAAAGGGGCGAAAGCGGGCAAGCCTCTCGGAGGTCCGCTCGCTGTTGGGCAATCTTTTACCCATGGCCGATTCCGGCCGAGGGCGGCCCGGCGGCGAGCGGGCCGACGGGTCCGCCGCGGGCAAAAAGCGGCCGGAATCGACGGGGTCACTGCGCCGGCCGGGTTACGCCCGTGTTGACGGCCCCTTCCGACGGGGAACAGCCTCAAGGTGTAGATGCTGGATACAACTGGTTTTGTGGAAGCGAACGCGCGACCCTGTAAGTGCAGGTGAGCCCGGTGCTCCCGGCGAACCGGACGCAGGAGGTAACGCATGTGCGGCATCACCGGATGGGTCTCCTTCGACCGCGATCTGCGTGCCGAGGGCGAGACATTGGATGCGATGACGGAGACGATGTCCTGCCGGGGCCCCGACGACCGCGGCACCTGGTCCGAGGGCCCCGCGGCGCTCGGACACCGCAGGCTCGCGATCATCGACCTGCCGGGTGGACGGCAGCCCATGACCGCCGAGACTCCCGAGGGCACGGTCGCGCTGGTCTACTCGGGCGAGGCCTACAACTTCACCGAGCTGCGCCGTGAGCTGACCGGCCGCGGCCACCGCTTCGCGACGGACTCCGACACGGAGGTCGTACTGCGCGGCTACCTGGAGTGGGGAGCGGAGCTCGCCGGACGGCTCAACGGCATGTACGCCTTCGCCATCTGGGACGGCCGTCACGACAAGCTCGTGATGATCCGCGACCGCATGGGCATCAAGCCGTTCTACTACTACCCGACCTCGGACGGCGTCCTGTTCGGCTCCGAACCCAAGGCGATCCTGGCCAACCCGCTCGCCCCCGCGAAGGTCCGCCTGGACGGTCTTCGGGAGCTCTTCACCTTCGTCAAGACGCCCGGACACGCGATCTGGGACGGCATGCACGAGGTCGAGCCCGGCACCGTCGTCACCGTCGACCGCTCCGGCCTGCGCCGGCACGTCTACTGGCAGCTGGAGACCCGGCCGCAGACCGACGACCGCGACACCTCCGTCGCCACCGTGCGCACGCTCCTCGACGACATCGTGCGCCGCCAGCTCGTCGCCGACGTGCCGCGCTGCACCCTGCTCTCCGGCGGGCTCGACTCCTCCGCCATGACCGCGCTCGCCGCCCTCCAGCTCGCCGAACACGGTGAGCGCGTCCGCAGCTTCGCCGTCGACTTCGTCGGTCAGACCGACCACTTCGTCGCCGACGAGCTGCGCGGCACCCCGGACACGCCCTTCGTGCACGACGTGGCCCGCGCCTCCGGCACCGACCACCGCGACATCGTCCTTGACGCGCAGGCCCTGGCCGACCCGGCCGTCCGCGCCAAGGTGATCAGGGCCCGGGACCTGCCGATGGGCTTCGGCGACATGGACACCTCGCTGTATCTGCTGTTCCAGGCCGTCCGCGAGCACTCCACCGTCGCACTCTCCGGGGAGTCGGCCGACGAGGTCTTCGGCGGCTATCTGCAGTTCTTCGACGAGGAGGCCCGCAGCGCCGACACCTTCCCGTGGCTCGTCCGGTTCCAGCGCGACTTCGGCGACGACGCCGACGTCCTGCGCCCCGACCTCACCCGGGCGATGGACCTGAAGTCGTACGTCGCCGACGGTTACCGCACGGCCGTCGCCGGGATCCGGCGCCTGGACGGCGAGAGCGACTTCGAGTACCGGATGCGACGGATCTGCTACCTCCACCTGACCCGCTTCGTACGCGTCCTGCTCGACCGCAAGGACCGCACGAGCATGGCGGTCGGCCTGGAGGTGCGGGTGCCGTACTGCGACCACCGGCTCGTCGAGTACGTGTACAACACGCCGTGGTCCCTGAAGTCCTTCGACGGCAGGGAGAAGAGCCTGCTGCGGGAGGCGACCGCGGACGTGATCCCGAAGTCCGTGTACGACAGGGTCAAGAGCCCCTACCCGTCCACCCAGGACCCGAAGTACGCGATCGCCCTCCAGGACCACGCGAAGGACCTGCTGGCCCAGCCGACACACCCCGTCTTCGACCTCGTCGACCGGGACAGGCTCCACCTGGCCGCGCACCGCGACACCCCGCAGATCACGCAGGCGTCGCGGCGCGGCCTGGAGCGGACCCTGGACCTCGCGGTGTGGCTGGACCTCTACGCCCCGGAGGTGTCCCTCAGCTGACCTGCCGGTCGGCGGCGGCCTGCGAGGGCTGCCACCACGTGGTGACCGGCTCCCACACGAGGACGGCGTCCCCCGCGCCCAGCTCCCGTGCCGTGAAGGAACGCCCGAACCGTGCGGGGTCCGCCGACACGCTGATCGCGTCCACCCGGCGGGCCTCGGGGTCGGCCAGGTCGGCGATGGTCCGTACGGCCGCGTACGCCGTCCGGCCCGCGCCGATCGGGTACGGGCCGCTGTCACCGGCGGGCACCGGCAGGGCGGCGCCGTCGAGGTCGCCGAAGACGACCGTGGGGATGCGGTCCACGGTGCACGTGCGCGCCGACCGGTTGGTCACGCTGATGTGCACCAGCCGGGGGTCGGCGGCCTGGTGGGCGCGGACGAGTACGGACCTGTCGGCGCACTTGGCGGGCTGGGACGCGGCGCCCGGCCGGGCGGACGCGGCGGCGGCCGAACCGCTCTGCGGCACGGTGAGGAGCAGTGCCGCGGCGGCGGCCGGAAGGGCGAGAACGGAGCGGAAGCGCATCGGTGGGTTCCCCTGTTTCGGTCACGGCGGTCGGTCACGTACGGTGCGCCGCCCGCGGGGCGACGCCTGCCCAGTGTGACGACCGGGGGACGCAAGGGGTTGTATCCGACTTGTCGGTGTCGACGGGTCGCGCCGCTTCCGTGACGTCCGTCAGGAGTCGTCCCTTCCGCTCTCCGGACCGCAGGAACTGCCGTTGTCCGGGAGGGAGCCGTACAGCAGGAAGTCGTCGACCTTCTGGTGCACGCACTTGGACGAGACGTACCCGGTGTGGCCCTCACCCCTGTTGTCGAGCACCACGGCCGAGGAGCCGAGCCGGGCGGCGGTCTCCTCGGTCCAGCGGTACGGGGTCGCGGGGTCCCCGCGGGTGCCCACGAGCAGCATCTTCGGGGTCCGCACGTCGCGCACCTCGTCACGGATGTAGTCGGTGCCCTTGGGGCGGCCGTGGCACAGCAGCACCTGGGTGAGCCGGTACGGGCCGAAGACCGGCGAGGCCTGCTCGTAGGCGGCGCGCAGCGCGTCGACGTCCTTGGCGGCCCGCTCGGCGCTGGGCCGGTCCGGGTCGTCCGCGCAGTTGATCGCCATGAAGGCGGCAGGCAGGTTGTCGACGGGGATGTCCGCGGGGTCGACGAGCCCGGCGTGCGGGGTGCCGACCGTGCGCGGCGTGCCGACCGTGCGAGGGGTGCCCGCCGTGCGAAGGGTGCCAGCCGCGCGCGAGGCGGGCAGGGAGGCGCCGACCGACAGCTGCATGAGCCCCTGGGTGTCACCGTCCTGGACGAGCGAGGCGAGGGCCCGCTCCAGCATCGGCCACATCTGCTTGCTGTACAGCGCCTGGCCGACCGCACCCGCGAGATCCTGGCCCGTGAACATCTGTCCGAGGTTGGTCGGCACCGGGTCCCGGTCCAGCGAGGCGACGAGCCGGACGACCTGCTGCCGGGCCTCGCGCGGATCCTCCCCGAAGGGGCAGGAGATGTCCTGGGTGCACCAGGTGAGGAAGTCGTCCAGGGCGGTCTGCTGTCCCTCGGCGCCCACCAGTCCCTGCTCGGCCATCGACTCGGTGAGCGTGTCCACGCCGTCGAGCACCATCCGGCCCGTCTTCTTCGGGAACTGGGCCGCGTACACCGCGCCCAGACGGGTTCCGTACGAGAAACCGAGGTAGTTGAGCTTCTTGTCGCCGAGCGCCTGCCGCATCACGTCCAGGTCCCGGGAGGTGTTGACCGTCCCTATGTGGGGCAGCACCGGGCCGGAGTGCGCGGCACACTCGGTGGCGACCTTCCGCAGCGCCTTGAGTACGGCCTGCGGATCGCTGCCGTCGGTGACGGCCCCCGCCGCGCCGGCAGCCTGGTCGGGCCCGTCGCCGCAGCTGACGGGCGAGGACCGGCCCACGCCTCGGGGGTCGAAGGTCACCACGTCGTAGCCGTTGGTGAGGTCCATGAAGTCCTTGCCGCCGCCCTGCGCGAGCTCCGGGATCCCCGCGCCTCCGGGACCGCCGAAGTTCAGCAGCACGGACCCCCTCGACGGGCCGGTCGCGCGGTAGCGGGCCATCGCGACGTCGAGGGTCCCGTTCCCCGGGTGCGCGTAGTCCAGCGGGACGGTCACCTTCCCGCACTGGAGGTCGGCGGGCATCCCGTCGCCCGCGCAGGCACCCCACGTGATCCTCTGGTGGTAGAAGCGGGACAGGTCGGGGGCGTCGGCGGCCACGGCGGACGCGGGCAGTCCCGCCGTCAGCAGAGCCAGTGCCGCCGCGCCGGCTCCGACGTACGTCCAGCGGTGGTGCACGGACACCATGCGGACCTCCAGGGACGGCGGGAGCCGGACCGGGATGCCCTCCCGGTTCACGACACGCATCACGATAGGCGGGGGTCCGGGAGCGCGCCTCCGGGCGAATGCCCCGCACCCTCCGGGCCCCGCACCCCCCGGGCCCCGCGGCTCCCGGTGCCGGCTGCCCGGGGACTTCGATGATCAGGCGATACGCCCGGGGGCGGCACGCGTCCGGGTCAGTTCGATAAGCGTGACGCTCGATGGAGTGAAAGCCCGATAAGCCATAACTCGGATGGTTCTCTCGCGTTTTACGCGGTGCGGGTGAGTGCCCGCGACCATGTCTGGAAGGGAGGGAACCTGTGAAACGGGTTACCCGGAATGGATTGATCGCCGCGGCGGCCGCGTCGGGAGCGCTGGCCGTGACGATGCCGGCGTACGCCGACTCCACGGCGCAGGGCGGTACGGCGGGCTCACCCGGACTGATCTCCGGCGACACCATCCAGCTCCCGGTGCACGTCCCCGTGAACGCGTGCGGGAACACCGTGAACGTGGTGGGTCTCCTCAACCCGGCGGCGGGCAACAGCTGCGCCGACGTGAGCGACGGCGGCGCCGTCCGCGGGACGCGCGGTGGCAGTCGTAACGGCGGCCACGGCGCCGGTACGGGCTCCGGTCATGTCGGCGCGCACACCGACCGTGCCCCGGGCGCGGCGGCGGGCGGGGCGCTCGCACAGGGGAGCGGAAAGGATTCGCCCGGTCTGCTCTCCGGCAACGGCCTGCAACTGCCGATCGACCTCCCGGTGAACGTCAGCGGCAACTCCGTGAACGTGGTCGGCCTCGGCAACGCCTCGGTGGGCAACACGGCCACGAACACCTCCGGCGAGGTGCCTCAGCAGCCCGCTGCTCCCACCCCGGCGAAGCCCCCGACGAGGGCGGTCGTGCCCGACAAGGCGCCCGTCCGGGCGGCTGAACGACCCATGGCGTCCCTGGCACACACGGGTGCGGACCAGACGGTGCCCGCGATCGCCGCGAGCGCGGCGCTCCTGCTGGGCGGAGCGACGCTCTACCGGCGGTTCAGGCCCGCCGCGCTCCGCTGACCAGGCGGTCCAGCGGCGACGGAAGGCCCCACCGGGCTCGTGACCGGTGGGGCCTCGTATGTGTCCGGTGGTGTCCGGTGGTGTCCGGGGCCGGTTACGTCCATCCGTTTCCGCCGCCGGTGGCCGAGCCGTTCCGGCCGACCGGGCGCCCACTGGGGGGCAGGCGAGGAAATCCCCCCGGAGATCCGCAAGGATGGTGCGGGCGTGAGCGGCCCCGCGCGTCCCGCGGGCCGACGCATCCCGGCTGCGGACTCCCGCGGCCGAACCCGGCCCCGCCAGCGAACGGAGCGCACAGATGACCTTCCCGGGTTCCGAGGACCTCGTCGTCACCAGGGCCTCGCTCGACGACTGGTCGGTGGTCGCCGGGTGGGCGGCGGACGAGGGATGGAATCCGGGGCTGTCCGACGCCCAGAGCTTCTTCGCCCAGGATCCCGAGGGATTCTTCCTCGGCAGGGTCGGGGCGGAGCCGGTCTCGGCCGTCTCGGTCGTCAACTACGACGCCGACTACTCCTTCCTCGGCTTCTATCTCGTACGACCGGACCTGCGCGGCCGCGGCTACGGTCTCACCACGTGGAAGACGGCCCTGGCCCACGCGGGCGGCCGGACCGTCGGGCTCGACGGGGTGGTCGCGCAGCAGGACAACTACCGCCGGTCCGGGTTCGAACTCGCCCATCGCACCGTCCGCTTCACCGGCACCGTGCCGACCGCGCCGGCGCCCACGGGGGTGCGTCCCGCCGAGGCGGCCGACCTCGGGGACCTCGCCGCCTACGACAGCGCCTGCTGCCCGGCCGACCGCCCCCGTTTCCTCGCGCGGTGGCTCGCCACACCCGGTCACCGTACGTTCCTCCGGGTCGCGGACGGGCGGCTCACCGGCTACGCGGTCGTCCGGCCCGCCCGTGACCGTCCGCGCGTCGGCCCGCTGTTCGCCGACACCGCGGAGGACGCACGGGCCCTGCTGCTGGCGGCGGCCGCGCAGACGCCCGGGGGCGGGATCAGCGTCGACGTCCCGCGGACGAACACGGCGGGTGTGGCCCTGGCCGAGGAGTTCGGCCTCACCCCCTCCTTCGAGACGGCCCGCATGTACACCGGACCGGTCCGGCCGTTCGCCCGGGAGCGCGTCTACGGCATCACCACGCTGGAGCTCGGCTGAGGACCCGCGCCCGGGAGAGGGGCGGCGAGGCAGTCGGTGTGGGCCCGGCATAGGGGGGAGGCGAGGCAGTCGGCGTGGGCGCGGCGGGGCGGAAACCACCGTCGGTGTCCGGCGTGGGCGGGGCCACCGACGTGGACCAGCGCGGTCCGGCCGTCCTGCCGTTCCCGTCCGACCCGGGCGAGACACACCTCCACCCCGAGTTCCTCACGCCGGAGACCGCCGCGTTCCCGCGCGGCGAGAGCGACCGCGTCGAGAGCCGCATCGGCTGGCCGGCCCGCGACTTGTCCGGCCCGGAACAGCCCGGCCCGCGACTGCCCGGCGCCCGACAGTCCCGCCCGCGACTGCCCGGCGCCCGACAGTCCGGCCCGCAACAGGGCCGCGCTGCGGGCCCCGCTCGCCGCCGTTCGGCCGGGGGCACCCCGGTGTCAGTTGGCGAGCTCCAGCGCGCGGCGCGCCGCGTCGCCCACGGAACCGTGGTGGACCGGACCGTGGCCGGGCAGGAGGACGTCCGCCGCGAGGGTCTCGATGCGGGCGAGTGACGTGATGGCCATCGCACGCTCGGCGTGGAACATGTTCGGGAGCAGCTGCGGGCCGCGTGTCCGCGAGGTGGGATGACCGCTGACCAGCGCGTCGCCGGAGATCACGACACCGGCGTCCGGCAGGTGGTAGACGCAGTGTCCGGCGGTGTGCCCGGGTGTGTGCACCGGCACCGGACGGCCGGGCAGGTCCAGCGGCCCCTCAGCGGGGAACGACTCGGGCCGGGTCATCCGGACGTCCGCCGTGCCCCCGGACCGGACGGCGTGCACGGCCCACGGCAGTACGCCGGGGCGCCAGGCCTGGCGGATCACCGCCCCCACGCTGACCTGCTGGAGGAACTCGCGCCGCGCGTGCGGGAGTTCCTTCTCGTGCAGATGGACCGGGACGCCGAAGGTGCTGCTCAGGTACTCGGCCGATCCGAGGTGGTCGTTGTGCGCGTGCGTGATGAGGACGGCGCCGATCGCCTTGGGGGAGTGGCCGAGGGCGTCGAGGGAGGCGAGGACGTCCAGGCGGTCGCCGGGATACCCGGTGTCGATCAGGGTGACGGCGTCCCCCTCGCTCAGGATCACCCAGTTGGTGTTGCTGCCGTGAACCAGATGAACCCCGGCCGCCACCTCGACGATCGCGTCCTCGCGCATGACCATCCCGATGCTTGAGATCCCCTCCGGGCGCCGCGGGGCCCGGCGGGGCCGGGGGGCTGGGTTAGTAGGCAGCGGGGGACGGGGCGCGTTGGGGGCCGCCGCGGCCGCGCCCGGCGGAAGGCCCC
>NZ_JBHWEL010000001.1:72729-101381 GCF_042734135.1 Streptomyces sp. NPDC059668
TCTACCACCTGTTTGTTTTTCCGCCCTACAACCCTAACCCCCCCGCCCCCACATTGCCCTAGCCCCCCATCCCCAATAACCAGCGCTTTGTTTGATACCCCCCCGGGCCCGGGCGGCCCGGCCCCGGACCGTGTCAGGGTGAAGGTACCCTGCGTGATCCTGAGCGTGATCGGGACCCCCGGGCCCGCGCCGGTCCTACGTCACCCACGGTCGCGCCCGCGAGGTCGGCGGACACCCGCCGGGCCGTCTCGTCCGCCCTCGGCCGTCGCTCCTCGCGGCTCGCGCGAAGGACTCGGGTCCCGCTCCGGCGGAGGACTCGGACACCCTGGCCTTCGAGGCGTCCGGTGTCGCACCCGGCATCGACGCCCCGCCCGTGCGCGCCGTCCCGGGCACCCGCGGCACGGCGGTCTTCGGGACCGGCACCGGGCACCGTGCGGATCAGGGTGGTCGACCCCTGCTTGCGCACCACTGGATCCGATCGGCGCCGGCCCCCCAACCGGCCCTCACCGCGGTGCCCTTGACCTGCGGTGACTTCCTGGCACGGGGGCGCGCTGCCGACGTCCGCGCGGGAATGCCATTGCCGTATGCGCCGCAGGATGCTGGAGTGAGCCCATGGATCACGTTGCGGTACTGGCCCTTTTCGACCGGGACATGCGGGAGGACGCGCGACCCGACGGCCCGGGGGCCCGGGTCGAGCGCGTCGACAAGGTGGTGCGCCAGGTCGGGGCGGAGCACGGCTGGAACGGGGTGATCTGGTCGGATCTGGACGGCCCGGGGGCCGACGCGGCCATCGCCGACCAGGTGCGGTACTTCGCCAAGCTCGGCCGGGAGTTCGAGTGGAAGCTGTACGGTCACGACAAGCCGGAGAACCTCGGACAGCGTCTGCGGGACGCGGGGTTCGTCGCGCAGCCCGAGGAGACGCTGATGATCGCCGAGCTGGGCGATCTGGCGCTCGACGCCCAACCGCCCGAGGGCGTACGGCTTCTGCCCGTCACCGACCGTGCGGGCGTGGACCTCGTCGCGGACGTCCACGAACAGGCCTTCGGTACCGACAGCACCCGGATGCGCCACCAACTGCTGGCCCAGCTCACCGGTGACGAGGACAACGTGGTGGCGGTCGTCGCTCTCGCCGGCGACGAGCCGGTCAGCGCGGCCCGCATGGAGATGGTGCCCGGAGCCCGCTTCGCCGGTCTGTGGGGCGGTGGCACGGTCGAGTCCTGGCGCGGCCGGGGCATCTATCGTGCCCTCGTCGCCCACCGTGCGCGGGTGGCAGCCGAACGCGGCTACCGGTACGTCCAGGTCGACGCCTCCAGCCAGAGCCGCCCGGTCCTCGCCCGCCTGGGCTTCCAGCCGCTGACCACGACGACGCCGTACGTCCACGAGTAGGGCCACCGGCCGTGCGGCGGGCCGGAGTCCCGCCGTCTCCTCGTGCCATGTCCGGCTCGCCGGTGCCGGGACGGGCCGTCGCGGCGCCGGGCCGCTCGGTCGTCCGTGCCCGGCCGTTCACTTCGGCCCGCGGGCTTTCGACCGGTACCGGCAAGGACGGCCGAGGGACCGGCGTTCGTATTTCGGATGAGCCGCGCGCGGCTCATCCGGCCCGTGCCGCCGGGACGGCCGCGTCCGTGAGGCGACGGTCGGACCCGGGGCCGGTCGACGGTGTGACCGGCGCGGCACGGTCTCCGCGTGGGTTCCGCGGGCGGGGGTGAGGCCCGCGGAACCCCTGTGTCACGCTCCGGACCCCGCACGGAGATTGCGCGGGCCTACCGGATCGGGGCAGTGCGCCGACGCCCACCCGCCCCGCGCGTCAGCGGCGCACCTTCACCCGGTCGAGCGCCGCGACGCCCACCGCCGCGACGGCGATCTGTATGAACCACTCGATCCAGTCCGGACCCTTGGTGTCGGCCACGCCGAACGCGGAGGCGATCCCCGCGCCGATGAACGCGGCGACGATGCCGACGACGATCGTCCACAGGATGCCGATGTGCTGGCGCCCCGGGACGACCAGCCGGCCCAGTACGCCGATGATGATGCCGATGACGATGGCACTGATGATGCCTGAGATCTCCATGTCCGCCCCTTCGAGTCCGAACCCCTGCAGTTAGGGGTGTTCCCGCTGCGGGCGCAGACAGTCCGTCCCACTTCTCGGCCGTCCCCGATCCGGCCCTACGGGCTTCTGTGCAGTGGAGGTGATTGCCATGTACCGTTCAATAATCTGTCGCGCGGAAGACGGTCGATCTCCGTTCTACGCGCGGAGACTTGGGCGCCCCGCACCGCCTCTCCCCACCCCATGGAGGTTCGCCGGATGCTTGGATTCAGAACGTCCCCCCACAGACTGGCCTCGGCACTGGCCGTGTTCGGACTGGTCGCCGCGGGCGCGGCCGTCCAGGCCTCCGGGCCCGCCGCCGCGGCGACCCCGCACCGCGTCCTGTTCGACAACGGCCACGCCGAGACCGCGGGCAACGCCGACTGGGTCATCTCCACCAGCCAGCCCGACCCGTTGGGCCAGGATTCCTCGCCGTCGTCCGAGACCGACTGGACCGGGGCCCTGTCCTCCTGGGGCGTGGCCCTGCAGAAGACCGGCGCCTACAGCCTCAAGACATTGCCCTCGGGCTCCAGTCTCGCCTACGGCGGTTCGGCCGCGACCGACCTGTCGAAGTTCGACGAGTTGGTGCTCCCGGAACCCAACACGCTCTTCACCACCGCCGAGAAGACGGCGATCATGACGTTCGTGAAGAACGGCGGCGGCCTCTTCATGGTCTCCGACCACACCGGCGCCGACCGCAACAACGACGGCTACGACGCGGTCGAGATCTTCAACGACCTGATGACCAACAACAGCGTCGACTCCACGGACCCGTTCGGCTTCTCGATCGACACGCTCGACGTCGCCTCCGGATACCCGGCGGCCATCAGTGACAGCACCGACCCCGTCCTGCACGGTTCGTTCGGCAACGTCACCAAGAGCCTGATCGCCGACGGCACCACGGCCACCCTCAAGCCGTCCGACAACTCCGCCGTCAAGGGACTCGTCTACCGCAGCGGTTACTCCGGCAACACCGGCGCGTTCTTCGCCACCAGCACCTTCGGCAGCGGCAAGGTCGCCTTCTGGGGCGACAGTTCGCCGATCGACGACGGAACCGGTTCGTCGGGCAACACGCTGTACGACGGCTGGAACGACACCGGTGCCACGAACGCCGCACTCGCCCTGAACGCCACCGCGTGGCTCGCCGGCTCCGGCAGTGGCAGCGGCGGAGGCGGTGGGGGAGGCACCTGCACCGCCGCCCAACTGCTCGCCAACCCCGGCTTCGAGTCCGGCAGCGGCTCTTGGACCGCCAGCAGTGGTGTGATCACCAACAGCAGCGGCGAGGCCGCCCGCACCGGCTCGTACAAGGCCTGGATGGACGGCTACGGATCGGCCCACACCGACACGCTCGCCCAGACGGTCACCGTTCCGTCCGGCTGCGCCGCCACCCTGAACTTCGCTCTCCACGTGGACACGGCCGAGACGACCACCACCACCGCGTACGACACCCTCAAGGCCCAGGTCCTGAACAGCGGTGGCACGGTCCTGTCGACGCTCGCCACGTACTCGAACCTCAACGCCGCGTCCGGCTACACGCTGCGCAGTTTCAACCTGTCCGCCTACGCGGGGCAGACGGTCACGGTCAAGTTCACCGGTACCGAAGGCTCCACGCTTCAGACGTCGTTCGTCCTCGACGACACGGCGCTCAACGTGAGCTGACGGCGAGCCGCACGGGTGGAAGGGGCGTGCCCGGGAACGGGCCCGCCCCTTCCACCCTTCGTCAGGCCGCCGGGACGGTCGTCTCCGGCGTGTTCCACCCCGAGATCCGGATCCTCGGCGCCGAGCCGCGCAGGTCCGCGGTCCGGTAGGTGGCGGTCAGGGTCGCCGACTCGCCGGGCCACAGGCTGACCTGGTTGTCGGACCACCGGACCGGCAGCACGGGCCGCCCCTTCGCGTCCACCAGATGCGCGTCGGTGAGCAGCGACGGCGTCCTCCCTGCCCGGGGGCCGCGTACCGTGACGGTGGTCGTGGAGGTTCCGCCGGGTCCGGTCGTGGTCGAAGCCGTCGCCGAGACCGGCACCCGTGCCATGGACCCGAGTCCCCTGAGGTCCGCGTAGGCCGTCGTCGGTGTGTGGTACCAGTCCGTGTGGGCCCAGTCGAGGGTGTCGGCCCGGGTGGAGAGCCAGTACACGTTGCGGCTCACGGTCCTGCCCCGGGAGTCGGTGAGGACCAGTCGCGCGAGGTACGTCGTCGACAGACCGCCGACCGAGGCGGGCACGGTGAGCGCGGTGCTGCGCGCGCCGTCACCGGCCACCTCCACTCCGCTCGCCGTCCGGTCGTACTTCCGGGTGCCGTCGGTGTCGAAGAGCGTGACCCGGGCGGTGAGTCCGGCGGCGGCCGTGTGCCGGCGGTTCACGACGACGACCGAGCGGTTGTCGTAGGAGTACTGGACGTGCAGCGGCTCGTTCGCCTTCTTCGCGCCGAAGTACGCCCCGCCCTGGTCGAGGTACCGGTCCGTCAACTGCCAGTGCAGCGAGGTCCATCCGCTGTTGAACATCCAGTAGATGAGTCCGGTCGAGGGCTTCGAGGGGTCGGTGGCGTTGCGTCCGTAGGCCTCGAACTGGGCGCGCACGGTCTCGTACTGGGCGAGCTGGGCCTTGCGCACGTAGTCCGCGAGGCCCGTCGGCGGGCCGTAGCGACCGGCCAGGGCGGCGTCGTAGATCTTGAGGGTGCCGAAGGTCGCCGACGGTGAGCGGTGGTACTGCCGGGCGTCCGGGTCCTTCCAGAGGGTGTCGAGTTCGGCGGGGGACATCATGCGGCGCAGGGTGTCGAGGGTGGGGATGTCGGGGCCCGCGCTGGTCTCGGAGTTGAAGCCGGTGGCACCGCCCTCGCGCTTGGCGTACCAGTAGCCCGGCGGGACCCAGTCGTAGGGGCCCGTCATCTTCATGCCCGAACGGCCGCTGACGGGAGCGGAGTTGTCGGAGGCGGCCGCGACCACGGGGGTCGGCCAGTCGGCGGCCCGGAGGGCGTCGAGGTAGGTCTTCTCGATCGTCGCGTCCGGTGCGAAGTCGCTGCCGATGAGGAAGGAGACGACGCTCGGGTGATCGCGCAGCCGGGCGGCCTCCGCGGCCATCGACGCCTTGGCGATCGGGTAGTCCGCGGCGGTCCAGGGGTCGCCCGGCTCGTCGCCGTTGACGTTCCCCTCCCACTTGTCGCAGCACTCCCAGCCGGGCAGCGTGAGGACGCCGTACCGGTCGGCGAGGGCGAAGAACTCGTCCGGTTCGAGGTGCCCTTCCAGGCGGATGGTGTTGAGGCCCAGGTCGAGCGCGTACTTCAGCCGGTCCTCCACGTACGTCCGGTCCCAGCGCAGGAACTCGTCGGGGGACCAGCCGCCGCCCCTGATCAGCAGCTTGCGGCCGTTGATGCTGTACTGCCGGGCGCCGTCGGCGTCGAGCGGGGCCTTCACGTCGCGGACGCCGAAGTCCTCGTGCGCGGTGTCGGAGACGGTGCCGGCGACGGTGGCGCTCAGACCGAGGCGGTACAGCGGCTGCCCGCCCATGCCCGCGGGCCACCACACCTTCGGAGCGTCCAGGTGCAGCCCGGGGGAGTCCGCGGCGGTGAACGTCACGGTCCTCGTCTCGTGCGCGCGGAGCGAGAGGGTTCTCCTGAAGGCCGCCGTCGAGCCGACGGTGCCGGAGACCGTCGTGGTGACGGCGGTGGACGAGTCGTTGCGCACCCGCGCCTTCACGGTCAGGTCGGCGGAGGCGAGCGAGGGGACGGCGAGCCTGCTCACGACGTGCGCGTCGCGGAGCGCGACCCGGCCCCCGCGACGGACGAGGACGTCACGCACGATGCCCATGTTCTCGTCGGGCGGCGGCTGGATCCAGTCGATCCAGCCCATGGTGAGGTTCTGGTCCGGCCGGTTGGGCCGGATGCGGAACGCGACCGTGTTCGTGCCCGCCCGTACCAGCGAGGTGATGTCGAGTTCGTGGTGGGTGTAGGCCCCCGCCACCTTCGTCGCGTCCGCGACGCGTTCGCCGTTGACGTACACGTCGGCGGCCGAGATCACTCCGCTGAAGTCCAGATGACTGCGCTCGGTGGTGTCGCCGACCGTGAAGTCCGCGCGGTACCACCAGGGCACGGTGAAGTCGGCCTTCGGGATGCGCTGTTGGTCGGTCGAGTAGAACGGGTCCGCGTACACGCCGTCCGCGAGCAGCGCCGCGAGGACCGTGGACCGCGAGCCGGCCGGATACCAGCCGGTGGCCGGATAGCCGGGGCTGGAGACGTCGGCCGCGGAGTCCGTGACCTTGGCCGTCGACTGGATCGCGTAACCGGCGAGGGCGGTGGTGGTGCCCGCCGCGGACGGCACCGGGGTGGCACGGGCGGCCGTGGCGGTGGCCGCTCGGGTGTCGTGGGCCCCTGCCCACGCGCTCGTCGAGAGGGTGCCCAGGAGGGCGAGGACGACGGCGGCCGTGGCCAGGCGCCGACCGGGGGCAGAGCGGTCGAACACGGTGGTCTCCTTTGGGGGTGGGGGATCATCCGCGCTACGGCACTGCAAGTTAGGAAACTTTACTAACTGGGCCCACAAGCTAGGTCGCCGAGTCGGTGGTGTCAATCAGCCGGGCGCCGCGGACCCGGTGATCAGGAGGCCGACCGCCGGTCGAAGACCACGTCCCGGGCCGTCCCCAGCGCCGTGGCCACCGCGCCGAGCAGCACCGCGTCCTCGCCCAGCCGGCTGGGCACGATCTTCGGCCGCAGCGGTGTGAGCGTGCGCAGGGTCTCGCGCACGGGCCGCAGCAGCAGGTCGATGCTGTGGCCCACCCCGCCGCCCAGCACGACCAGATCGGGATCGAGCACCGCCGCCGCTGCCGCCACCGTGTGCGCGATCCGCTCGCCCTCCAGGTGGACGGCGCGCACGGCCGCCGGATGACTCTCGCGCGCCGCGTCGAAGACGGCCTTCGCGGTGAGCTGTCCGGTCATGCCGAAGTGCCGGGCCGCCTCGACCACGGCCACGCCCGACACCGCGTCCTCCAGCGTCTCCGGCTTCTGCTGCCCGGGCCAGGGCAGGAACCCGATCTCCCCGGCGCCGCCGTGCGCCCCGGTGAACAGCCGCCCCTCGCTGACCACGCCCATGCCGAGTCCGGTGCCGATCATGATGTAGGCGAAGAGCCGGCTGCCCGCGCCGACGCCGTACGTGTACTCGCCGAGCGCCGCGAGATTGGCGTCGTTGTGCACCTCCAGGGGGATGCCCAGCATCTCGCGCATCCGGTCGAACAGCCCCGCCCGGCCCCAGCCCGGAAGGTGCATCGCGTACCGCACCCGGCGCTGTTTCTCGTCGTACACGCCCGGTGTGCCCACCACCGCGTGGGCCACCTCGTCCGTGCCGAGGCCGGAGTTGGCGACGACCTGGCGGGCGGTGGCGACCACGAGGTCGGCCATCGCCCCCGAACTGCGTGCCCGGTTGCGCACGTCGGCCCGCGCGACAACGGCGCCGTCCAGATCCGCGAGCGCCACCCGCAGCCAGCCGCGGCCGATGTCGATACCGAGCGCGTGGCCGGCCGCGGGGTCCGGGGCGTAGAGGACCGCCACCCGGCCGCGTTCCGGGGCGTGCGTGCCGACCTCGTGGACCAGCCCGGCCTCCTCCAGCGCGGCGAGCGCGCTGGAGACCGTCGGCTTCGACAGCCCTGTCTCGCGGGCGAGTTGGGCTCGCGACGCGGGACCGCCTGCGCGCAACCGGTCGAGCAGCAGTCGCTCGTTGGTGCTGCGCAGCCGTCGGCGGTTCCAGGGCTGTTCGGGCTGCTCGGTGGCGTCGCGGGCGGACATCGCTCCATTCTCACGCATTCATGACACCCCCTTGACGCATCTAGTAAGGCTCCTTAACTTTATCGCCCAGTCAGCCTCGCCGGGCGAGCCGAGGAGAGCCCAGCGCCGGCCGGTCACCCGCCGCCCCTGATCCGTCGGCCGCCATCCGGGCCGTTCCCGTACGTCGTCCCACTCCCGTTCGTCCCGATCACAGGAGGCCCCATGTCCGGCAGCCCGCCACCCACCGGCGGTTTCGTCCGCCGCGTCGGCCTGTTCCAGGCCACCGCCATCAACATGAGCCAGATGTGCGGGATCGGTCCGTTCGTGACGATCCCGCTGATGGTCGCCGCGTTCGGCGGCCCCCAGGCGATCATGGGCTTCGTCGCGGGTGCGGTGCTGGCCCTCGCGGACGGCCTCATCTGGGCCGAACTCGGCGCCGCCATGCCCGGTTCCGGCGGCAGTTACGTGTATCTCCGCCAGGCTTTCCAGTACCGCTCCGGACGACTGATGCCGTTCCTGTTCGTCTGGACGGCCATGCTCTTCATCCCGCTGATCATGTCCACCGGCGTGGTCGGCTTCGTCCAGTACCTGGGATATCTGGCCCCCGACATGGGGAAGACCACCGGGGACCTGGTCGGCCTCGGCGTCATCCTCCTCGTCGTCCTGCTCCTGTGGCGCGGCGTCGAGCACATCGCGCGGATCACGGCCGTCATGTGGGCCGTCATGATCACTTCGGTGCTCCTGGTCATCGTCGCCGCGGCCACCGACTTCAGCGCCCACCTGGCCTTCACCTACCCGGCGCACGCCTTCGAGCTGACCAGCAGTCACTTCTGGGTCGGGTTCGCCGCCGGTCTGACCATCGGCATCTACGACTACCTGGGTTACAACACCACCGCGTACATGGGCGCCGAGATCAAGGACCCGGGCCGTACCCTGCCCCGTTCCATCATCTTCTCCATCCTCGGCATCATGGCGATCTACCTCCTGCTCCAGATCGGCACGCTCGGCGTCGTCGACTGGCACCGGATGACCGACCCCGGCGACATCGCCTCCACCTCGGTGGCCTCGGCCGTCCTGGAGGAGACCTGGGGCAAGGGCGCCGCCGACACGGTCACCGTCCTCATCCTCATCACCGCGTTCGCCTCAGTCTTCACCGGTCTGCTGGGCGGCTCGCGCGTCCCGTACGACGCCGCCCGCGAACGCGTCTTCTTCCGCCCCTACGCGAAACTGCACCCACGGCACCGCTTCCCGATGCTGGGCCTGGCGACCATGGGCGTCATCACCGCGATCGGCTTCCTCATCGGCCGGCACACCGACCTGGCGACCCTGATCCTGCTCCTCACCACGGTCATGGTGATCGTCCAGGCACTGGCCCAGATCGTCGCCCTCTCGGTGCTGCGCCGACGCCAACCGGCGCTGCGGCGCCCGTACAAGATGTGGCTCTACCCGATCCCGAGTCTCATCGCGCTGGTCGGCTGGCTCACCATCTACGGCTACGCGGACAAGAACTCCCCGGGCCGCCATCCCATCGAATGGTCCCTCGCCTGGCTCGCGCTCGGCTGCGTCGCCTTCGTGGTCTGGGCACGGCTGGAGAAGGTGTGGCCCTTCGGGCCGAAGGAGATCTCGGAGGAGTATCTGACCGGGCCGGCACCGGACGTGGAGCCGGCCGTCACCTGAGCGAGCACCCGCTCCGGCCGCCGTCCCGTCACCGTCCACCGGCCGGACGACGGGACCGCGGCCGGCCGGGCACCACCGTCCGGTCGGCCGCTCTCCGCCACCGAGGTGGCACCAGGTCCGCAGGACGGCCTCCCGCCTCTTCGAGGTCCGGTGCCACCGGGACGTCGTCCGTGCGGACGACGACCCGGTGGTACCGGCGATCCCTCGCCCCCCGCGTCGCCGTCCTCGACGCGCGACACCGCACGGCGGGCGCGGTGTGTGGGGTGGAAGGCGTCGTCCGCCATGAGCCGTACCGCCCCGGCGGCCGGCTCCCGTCGCCGGTGGACGGACCCGATCCCATGGGCGAGTTGGACGTCATGTGCGGCGACGGCGCAGCGGAACGTGCCGGGTCCGGTCGCGCCGTACGACGACCCCGGGACCGGCAGTCGGACGCCGGTCGCGTCGCCGTTCGGCACCGGGGCCCCGCGGGACCTTGCCCGCCCGCCCACCGCGCCCTCGCGCGACTCCCCGTATCCCGTACCACGCGCCCCGCCGCCCGACCACGTGCCCCGCCCGCGGTCACCCGGTCCCGGTGCCGGTCCCCGCGGACGCCAGGTACGGGCTCGGGTTCCGTGCGCACCGCAGCGCCGCGCGGATCGCGTCCGCCGGATCCCCCTCGTGGTAGATCCGCTCCGACGGCTCGATGCCGTCCAGGAACTCCTGGTAGCGGACGGCGTACGTGAGCTGTCCGAGCGGTTCGGCCAGGGCGAGGGCGCGCGCCGGGTCACTCGCGGGCAACCGGGCCTTCCAGGCGTCGGTCCAGGCGCGGGCGGCCGTCGCGCGGAGGGGCTCGGGGAGGAAGTGATGGGCACGCAGACCGTCCAGGACGGGATGACCCCAGTGCGCGTCGGCGAAGTCCACGACGACCGGCGGCCCTCCGTCGCTGCGCCAGTTCCCCGGGTGGAAGTCACCGTGCACCAGTGTGTCGGGCAGACCGCACTCGGCGAGCCGCTCCCAGCGCCGCGTCAACTCCCGTGCCGCGAGCAGTTCCTGTCGGGACAGCTCCCCGGAGGCCGGTCCGTCCAGCAGGGCGTGGACCGCGCTGACGAGCCCCGGTGCACGCCGGTCCGGGACACCGGACGCGGACCACCGCCCGTCCCCGGCAGCGGAGGGTGACAGCCCGTCCCCGGCAGCGGAGGGTGACAGCCCGTCCCCGGCACCGGAGGGTGAAAGTCCGACCCCGGAACCAGAGGGTGCCGGCCCCTCCCCGGAACCCGGCACGACCGGACCCTCCGCGCGGTCCGACGGCGGCGGGGCTTCCCCGAGACAGACGGGACCCTGCTCCGCGAGCGCCGCCTGCGCGGCCACGAAGCGCTCCATGGCCGCGCCGACCGTCGCGGCGGAGGGCTGCCAGCAGTCCACGCCGGGGACGTGCTCCATCAGGATGCGCCGCTCGCCGGAAGCGAGAAGCACCGGGACCAGACCGGTGTCGACCCGCGCGAACGCGGTGATGACGGCCGCCTCGTCGGCGGCGAAGCGCGGGGTCGCCTTGAGCCAGACCGGGCCGCGCGCGGTGGGCAGCCGGAAGAGGCCCGCCAGGTTCCACGTGCGGCGCTGCTCCACCGGACCGGTCACCGGCCGCCCCGTCGCGGCCAGTGTCTCCTCGGCCCAGCCGAGCAGTGCGCGCAGACCGTCCGCCCGCGCCCAGGGTGACCGGAACACCTCGTCGCCGTCCAACAGGCGTGGTGCGACCGCCCGTCGGTCCAGGACGCCGCGCGCCGGACGCCCCAACGCCTCGACGTGGTAGGTCACATGACCGTCCCGGCCGCCGTCACCCCCGTCGACGTCCAGCAGACGCAGCACCAGCACGGGGACGCCGAGCAGTCTCTCCAGCCGGTCGACGACCGGTGCCGTCTCGGACCACCAGGGGATGTCCACCGGGAACGGCCCCACGCCCCCGAGCACCTCGTCACCCGCACTGACCCACGCACTCACCGTTCTCGTCACGCCGACAGTGTGGGCGCGGCGGAGGGCCACGGCGAGCGAATATCGGGCCGGATCCGCGTACGCCGGAGGGGGAGCGGAGCCGATGGCCGCGGCCCGTCACCGCGGGTCCGACCTTCCCCCGTCGGACCGCATCGGGCACTCCGCTCCCCCTCCTTCCCCCGTCCCCCCGGGCCCGGTGGTCTCTTCCGGTCTCCGGCGCGGACCGCCGTGGATCCCGTCCACGGCCGCGCATCCGGAGACCGTTCGTCACCCGTCGCCGCGCGGGCGGGTCCCGGCCGTGGGCCGGCGCTTCGCCGACGAGCCGGCCCACCCGCGCGCGTACGGACTTCCGGGCCGGAGCGCCCCCCGCGCGCCCCGGACCGAAACCTCCCTGTGCCGGGTCCGGAACCCGGTCGCACAGGACGTCACCGGCGCGCCGGTCGCCGCGGGGGAGCGGCTGCCGGATCGCACCTCGTCGGCCCGGAGCCGACGTCTCCACGACCGTGGAAGCTCTCGCACGGCCCTCAGCCCTCCCCACCGGACTCGGTGAAGACGAACGGTTCAAGGAGCCGCCGGTCCGCCGCCCGGTATCCCGGGCACACCACGAAGGTGACGGGGCGGCCCGCCTCGCAGGAGAGCCAGAGCGCGTGCTCCCGAGGGTCCGCCACGGTGCCGGGCTCGACCGAGAAGTCGAAACGGCTGGCATAGCCGCTCCCGTTCATGGCCCGGGACAGGTTCGCCGCCTCCGCGCCCACCCGCTCCAGCAGCCTCTGGTGCTGCTGGTCGAGCCCCACCCGCCCGGTGTCGGTGACGATGCGGGTCAGCTCGTCGAGGTCGGGATCCCCCACCCCGTCGTGCTCCTCCGGCCCGAAGAGCGCCAGGCACAAACGGCGGATCAACTCGGCCTGACGGCGCACGACATCACGGGGCCGCTCCGCCGCCAGCCGGGGCTGGATCAGATCCGGCATCCGCTGCGTGTACAACGCCTTGAGCCGGTTCGCGAGTTCGTAGTGGACGAGGAAGTCCTCCCGGGTGAGGTCGGTGCGCTCCTCCACCTGGGCGACACGCACCAGGTCGAGCACCTCGCTCAACTCGGCGAGCAGACGGCGGGTGTCGGCGACGGTGTTCTCCAGAACCAGAGCCCGCTCGTCCACGTCCTCGTGACGCACGGTCAGCTCCGTGAGCCGGTCGCCGAGCGGACCGAACCCGGCCAGCGTGTCCCGAAGCCGGGTGTCGAAGCCCCTCATCCGACGCTCCACCCGGTCGGCCCACTCGCCCATCTCGGCCCGTGTCCGCGCACGGACGGCGGTCCGTTCGGCCTCCGCGTCCGCCTCCAGCTTCCGGACCCGGGCCTCCAGCGCCTCCATGCCGTCCAGCCTGACCGTCAGCTGCTTCCATTCGGACTGCGGGATCAGGAAGGCCGTCTCCTCCTCCACGGGGCGCGGGCCGCCCACGGCGGGACGTTCGCCGGACCCGCCCCGGCCGGCCTGCGCGGGTTCGGCCTTGTGGCGGTTGAAGAACACGGTTCCTCCCTCGGGGTGTCCGGCCATGGCTACATCCGGTCGAAGTCGACGGAGACCCGGCTGGTCTCCTCGGTGGCCGGGTCGAACACCTCGACCCGGAGTTCACTGGCGCCGAAGTAGAAGAGCAGCATCACGGCGCGCTCGCGCAGCGGCCTGCCGACGGTGCTGCTCAGGTCGACGGTCAGCCGGCCGATCTCCTCGCACCCGTCCTCGTCGACGTACCGGGGGTCGGGCTCGGCCGTGCGGTACAGGTCCACGTCCAGATGGTGCTGGTCCTCACGGACCGGCACGATCCGGAAGGGATAGGCGTCCTTCACCCGCACGCCGTCCATGCGGCGCACGGCGATACCGAAGCGGCCGACGCACAGCACGTCGCCCTCGTCGTCGCGGTACATGCGCATCGTGGAGTCCACGCCCTCCTCGAAGGGCTTGGCCGTCTCGAACCCGTACGTGTACTTGGCCTGCCGGGAGACGAACACGTCGGGCCGGTAGGCGAAGTGGACGGCGCCCTCCAGGACCGCGAGGGCCGGATCGGGTGGCACCAGGATGCGGTGCCGCCCGCCGAAGCGGGCGCGCATCCGTTCGCGCAGCCACTCGGACCGGGCGAAGCCGCCCACCAGGAGCAGGGTCTCGGGCTCGGAACCAGGGCCGCCGGTCCGCGCGATGGTGGCCAGCTGCTCCGCGACCTTGTCCAGGATGCCGTCCACCGTCTCGTCGAGCAGTCCCTCCACCTCGTCGGGCGGGAGGACGATCTGCCGGGGCAGCCCGCCGGCGTCCCTGGTCAGCCGCGCCCGCACCGGCCCTTCGAGGAGGTTCCACACGACGCCCGGAACCTCGATGCGCACCGGATCCAGCACGTGCGCGACCGAGGAGGCGTCCTGCTCGACCTCCACCGTGCGCTTGGCGTGCTCCCACTGCCGGGACATCCGCAACAGCTCGCCAGGGTGGTCGCGTTCGATGCGCTTCAGGACCGCCGGCCCGAACCGTTCGCCGAGCGTCGTGTCCCGGAACGCCTGGTTGACGTACTCGGAACCGAGGTGTCCACCGGTGGCGAGGCCGATCTCGCGCAGCGCGATCGACGGCCCGGCCCCGCTGTCCGACTCGTAGGCCGTGATGTCGACGGTGCCGCCGCCGCAGTCGATCACCACGAACCGGAACCCGTCGAGATGCAGGGGCAGCCGGGCAGGTCCGGACCGCGCCGTGTCCGCGTCCGTCATCCGCAAGTAGCAGTACAGCGCGGCGGCCTCGGGCTCGATGGCCAGCAGCAGGCGCTCCGGGTCGTCGGGGAACCCCGCATCGACCGCCGCCCGCCGCATCACCGCCTTGCCCTCGTCGTCCCAGATCGCGGGGACCGTGATGCACCAACGGACCTCTCGCTCCGTGTACTTCATCCCCCTGATCTCCGCCATCGCCAGCTCGCGGATCTCCTTGAGGTAGGCGGTGGTCAGTTCCCGCACCCGGCCCCGGTCGCCGAGGTCGACGAAACCGCCCACCGTCGGCATGTCCGACATCGTGCCGCCGCTCTGCCACGCAGTCTTGAAGGCGTAGGCGTACCCGAGTCCGTCGGCCTCTCCCTTGGCGAGGGCGTCGGCCCACAGACCGTGGGCGCGGTGGCCCCAGGCGACCGTCTCGCCCCCGGCGGACAGCAGGATCGCGGTGAGGTTCTTCGGGTAGTCCAGCTGGCGGCCGGGGAACCGCGTGAAGAACTGGACCCTCCTGGTGCGCGGATCGTCGTTCCGCGGAGTCCTCACCGCCCAGGCGAAGCCGGTGCCATGGGTGCCGAAGTCGACCGCCGCCACCACTTTGGGACCTTCCCCACCCATGCCCGAGGCTCCTGTCTGCCGGTGTCCGCGCGCTTGCTCCCTGTAAGCTCGCTGACACACAGACTGGTGGGTTTCCGCGCCAACGCGGAGCGGTCGGCTGTTGCCAACGCTTTCTGGCAACAGGTGCCAGGGCGCGAGCCGTTGGAGGGATGACGATCGAAGAGAACGCGTTCGGCGCGGAGCTGCGCCGGCGTCGGACGGCGGCCGGGAAGTCGTTGGGCGAACTGGCCGAAGAGGTGCACTGCAGCCGCAGTTTCCTGAGCCGGA
Organism: Streptomyces sp. NPDC059668; assembly: GCF_042734135.1. Lineage (NCBI taxonomy): Bacteria > Bacillati > Actinomycetota > Actinomycetes > Kitasatosporales > Streptomycetaceae > Streptomyces > Streptomyces sp. NPDC059668. Next base: position 87,810 of record NZ_JBHWEL010000001.1, read on the forward strand.
TCGAGACGGGCCAGCGACGCGTGACACGCGAACTCGCGCAGCTCTGCGACGAGCGGCTGGACGCCAAGGGCGCACTGCTCGCCCTGGTTCCCGATCCCTCCTTCGAGCGCATCTCGAAGACGATCGGCGCCGGTCCGCGGGAGCGGACCGGAAAGCTGGTGAAAGCCCCTCCGGGACAGGGGAGTTCCGTCCTGGCGCGACGGCGGGACGAGTTCGACCGGCTGCTCAGGCGCGGTGACCTCAGCCATGCCACCGGGGACATGCGGGAGGCCGAGCGTCTCTACCGGGCGGCGTACGCGAGTGCCGACGGCGATCCGTCGGCCCAGGCGGAGGCCGTGATCAGGATGGCCCGCCGCTGGTCGGATCCCGGACAGGTCGACCACGAACTGCTGCAACGGATCAGGGAGAGCCTGGCCGCGCTGGGGCAGGACGGGGGAGTGGAGGCGGCCGGACTGCGGCTGCGGCTCAACGCGCACCTCGCGAAGAAGCTGTCCATGGCCGTCAGTGAGGACACCGCCGCGGGCCGGGCGGGTCCTGAGCAGGGAGCGCGGCTGGCGCGTGGCACGCTGCGCCGGCTGGCGGTGGAGGGCAAGGACGACGAGGTGCGCTGTGAGGTGCTCACCGAATGCCGGTGGGGCCTGTACGACTTCGTCCCCACCGCCGAGTCCCTGTCGCTCTCCGAACGGCTGCGGGACGCGGCGGCCGGGCACGACTCCGCGTACTTCCGCGGTGAGGCGCTGATGGCGCTCGCCATCGATCAGCTGCGTGTCGGCAAGGTCTACAGCGCGCTGGCCACGGCGAACCAGTACCGCAAGCACGCCGCCGACACCCGCAGCGTCCTCGCCGTCTGGCAGCAGCGGACCCTGGACGCCCTGCTCGACCTCTGGCACGGCCGGTTCGACCAGGCGGCGGGCTGGATCTTCGGCGAGTCGCTGACGTTCGTCGAGCGATTATCCGCGGATCTGGCCGTCCCCGCCGACAACCTTCAGCAGACCCGGCTCGGGCAGGCCTACTGGCTGCTGCGCGAACAGGGGCGGATGGCGGACCTGTTCGCCTCCGGTCTGGCCGACACCGTCGAGCGGCACGGCTACTTTCCGGTGTGGCGGGCCGGTCTTGCGCTCGCGCTGTGCGAGACCGGCCAGTACGCCGAAGGTGCGGACCGGCTCGTGGGCTTCGCGCACGACACCGCCGACTTCACCCGGTTCCCGCCCTCGGGCTGGGCGGTGCCCACGCTGGTCCTGCTCGCTGAGGTGAGCGCCGCACTCGACGCGCGGGGCGGGTTCGAGACCGAACTGCGCGAGGTCGTACCGGGACTGCGCGACCGCCTGGCCGCCCACGACGGAGAGGAGATCGCCCTCGCGGGCTGGCCGACCGTGCTGGTCGGCCCGACCGCTCGGGCCCGTGGTCTGCTCGCGCTGGCCGCGGGGGAGCCGGACTCCGCGCTCGCCGAGTTCGAGGTGGCCGCCGAGCCGGTGCGCTCCTCCCAGCCCCAACTGGCCCGTCTGCGCCTGGCCCGCGCCCGCGCGCTGCGCAGGACGGGCCGCCCCGGAACCGCCGCCCACGCCTCCCGGCTCCTGCGGGAGGCGCTGCGCGTGGCGGAGGCCTACGGGATGGCGGCCCTCGCGGCCGAGTGCGCGGCCCTGCTGGACTCCACGGCCGACGCGTGAGGGCCGTTGCCACGGTCCCGGCCGGCGGCGCACCGCGGACGGGTGCGACGGGCGCGACCTTGAGCCGGTGCCGCACCGGGCGGTGTGCGCCCCGGTCTCGCCGTGGTCGCGGCGGCGTACCCTCGCGGGACGCACTTCCCTCTGCGCTTCGAGAACCCAGGCGCGCTTGCGCATGAGGAGAGGCGTGGTTCGGGACCGGCCGGAACGGCCGGGCGGGGCCCGTTCCGTGCTCGGATCACCGACGGCTGATCCACTCGTTGGCCGGGGCGGCCGGGATACCCCTCACGGCCGACCACATGCGCGGCCGGGCGGCCGGCGCGGACCCGTACGACCGGCGGACACCCCGCCTGGACGGGGCGGCCGGGCGTTCACGGTGGGACACGAAGTCCTCCGGTGCGGTCCGGCCCGGGGCCCGGGACACCGCCACCGCACCGGAGGACTTCGCCGTGATCAAGCCGCGTGTGTGGAGATCACGCTCGTGAACGACACCACTAGGGCTTGCGGGCCACCGCCCCGTACATCGCGATGTCCTCGTCGCGGATCGGCTCGGTCTCCGTGCCGTCCGGGTGCCACTTGTGGACCTGGACGATGCCGGGCCCGACGAGTTCGAGGCCCTCGAAGAACTCCTCCGCCTCCGCGTGGGTCCGCAGGCGCATCGGCATGTCGCGCGCCGCGTACTCGCGGGCGACGCGGGCCACCTCCCGCGGGGCGAACTCGGCGGTGCCGATGGACATCGCCAGGTAGCTGCCCGAGGGAAGCGGGTCCAGCAGACGCCGGACGATGCCGACCGCGTCGGCCTCGTCCAGCACGAAGTGGACGATGGCTATCACGGTGAGGGCGACGGGCCGGGTGAGGTCGAGGGTGTCGCGCAGTTCCGGCGCGCTCAGGATCGTCGCCGGATCGAGCATGTCGGCCTCGACGTACGCCGTCCTGCCCTCGGGCGTGCTCGACAGCAACCCCTGCGACAGCGTCAGCACGATGGGATCGTTGTCCACGTAGACGACCCGGGAGTCGGGGGCCACCGACTGGGCGATCTCGTGGAGGTTGGGCGACGTGGGGATGCCCGTGCCGACGTCCAGGAACTGGCGTACCCCCGCCTCCTCGGCGAGATAGGCCACGGCCCGGTTCATCCAGTCGCGGTTGGCCTTCATGTGGATCGGCAGCGCGGGCCACTCCCGCGCCATGGCGTCGCCCGCCTCCTGGTCGGCGGGGTAGAAGTCCTTGCCGCCCAGGATGTAGTCGTAGATGCGCGCGGAGTGTGCGCTCTCGGTGTCGATACGGTCGGCCGGCCATCCGTTGTCGGGCAACGCCGCCCCTCCCATCAAGTCGTCGGTGCACAGCGGGTGTTGCGTGCGGTGAGTGAGCAGGACACACAGGACACGGCAACGGGACAAGGGTGTCGGGGAACGGGGGAACCGGACAAGGTTGTCAGAGAAGGAAGTCGGCCGCCCCCGCTTTGACGCCGGCCAGGAAGCTCGTCATCTCATGGGGGGTGAAGACCAGCGCGGGCCCGTCCGGATCGGTGGACTGACGCAGCGCGATCCGTCCGTCCAGCAGCCTCTTCGCCTCGACGCAGGCTCCGCCCGCGTCGTCGCTCCACGGCTTGGACCAGCCCTGCGCGCCGAGTTCCCGGGAGGGCATGCCGTTGCGCACGCAGGGGTCCCCCCATGGATGATTGCCTGTCGGGGGCGTGCCCCTGTGGTGGTGCACTCATAGCTCCTTGCGGATCGAGCCGAGAAGGGCCTCGGTCTTCGTGGCGGGCGCCGACTGGGCGCCCAGCCGGTCCAGCGCCTCGCGGTAGACCAGGACGTCGTCCACCTTGTCGAGATAGACGGCGCCCACCAGACCACTCGAATACACGGTGTCCGGCAGCTCGCGCGCCCTGAACCGGAAGAGGTGGAAGGCACCGGCGCGCATGGCCGGGTGCGGACCGTTCCCGAACGGCATGATCTGAAGGGTGACGTGGGGGAGCGCGTTCACCGCGATCAGGTGGTCGATCTGGGCGCGCATCACGTCGGGGCCGCCGACCGGCCACCGCAGTACGGTCTCGTCCATCACGACCCAGACGCGCGGGGGCGCCGGCCGGGTCAGCAGTTCCTGGCGGCGCATGCGCAGCGCGACCCGCCGCTCGGTCGCCTCGGCCGGGGCGTGCGGGTTGCCCGCGCCTAGCAGGGCGCGCGCGTACGCCTCCGTCTGCAGCAGTCCGTGGACGAACTCCGCCTCGTAGGCACGGATCTGGAGCGCGGCCTGCTCCAGGCTCAGATACGCGGCGAACCAGTCCGGCAGCACGTCGCGGTACGTGTGCCACCAGCCACGCTTGTTGGCCTCGCGCACCGACTTCAGGAAGGTGTCGATCTCCTGCTGGTCCGTCACACCGTAGGTCCGCAACAGCATCTCGGCGTCCGCCGGCCGCAGGCGGGCCACCTTGGCCGCTTCCATCCGGCGGATGGTGGAGTGACTGACCCCGATCGCCTCGCCGGCCCGCTCGTACGTCAGACCGGCCCGGGTACGCAGTTCCTCCAGCTGTCTGCCGAGGATCATGCGCAGGACCGAAGGCGCGCCGCCCCAGTCGGATTCCGTGGACACGCCTTACCCCCTCACAGCGGGCTTCGAGGTCGCAGTCTGTCACGATCATCCGTCGACGTGGGAAGCATGCACGTGGCACTCTGCAAATTTCAACTTGTCGGTTGCGAGGTGCTGTTCGCAGCTGCCACAGTGGTCCTATCGTCCCTGGCACGGTCAAAAGAGAGGCCACACAGCCCAGTTGGGGGAGACGGGGCTGTGGCACGACACCTCGCGCGACGAGATGGACGCATCTCGTGGCGGTACCGGGTCTCCGGGGCGGCACTGGCACCGCCTGCGGTGCAGGCAGACGAAAGGCGAACGGCGATGACCCCGCCCTCCCTCCCCCAGCCTTTGGACCGACTGCCGGGGGACGAATACCCTCACCGGGCCGGCGTGTTCGCCCTGCGCGCGGCCCCCGCGTCAGTGGGTGTGGCCCGAAGACATGTGGCCGACCTGCTGAGTGAGTGGAGTGTTGATCGTGAGACCCATGACAACGCTGTCCTCCTCATCTCCGAACTCGTCACCAACGCTCTGACGCACACGGCGAGTGAGTGGATCGTGTGCAGACTCCACATCGCCCTGGGTCCGCTCCATATCGAGGTCGAGGACCAGAACCGTGGCTGGACCCTCCCGGCCCGGCGTCAGCCGGGACCCGAGGACCAGTGCGGTCGCGGGCTCCTGCTGGTCGGCGCGCTGAGCAGCGACTGGGGCGTCAGGGACACCGCCGACGGGTCCGGCCGCGTCGTCTGGGCCGTCCTGCCGACGCGGGGTGCCGGCCCTGCCCCGCTCAGCCCCGCACCGCTCACGAACACCGCCCGGCCCATCCCCCACTCGGCCGAAGGATCTCCGTCTGATGGAACGACAGCACATTCCCGACCTGTGTGAACACACCTCAGCCCGCGACTCGTACGACCACGGCACCGCCCACGATCCGTACGGCCACGATCCGTACGGCCACGATCCGTACGGCCACGATCCGTACGGCCGGGACCCGTACGGCCACGGCGCCGCCCGCGAGTTCGGGGCCACCCTCGACCCGCGCGAGTCCGGCGCCGCCTCCGGCGGCCGGGTGCGCGCCGTGGCCGCCGACCCGCGCCGGCACGGGGCCGTTCCCGAACCGCGCAATCAACCGTCCGTGGCCCCCTCGCCCGAGCGCCCCCCGCACCTGGTGATACCCGCCGAGCTGTCCCCGAGCCTGGGCTACGACGCCGTGGGCACCTCCCGGGAACACGGTGAGCGGATCATGGACTGCCTGCCCCGTGTCGGCTGTGTCTTCGCCGACGACGAGCGGTGGTGGTGGATCGTCCCGTCCGGATCCCACATAGGTGTCACCTGGCCGTCCTCCACGCGGTACGCGGTCGGTGCCCGGCTGGCCGACCCGTCGTGGACGCGGGTCCTGCGGCGCCTGCGTTCCGCCCGCCCGCGTCTGATCCACCGCCCCGAGGGCGAGTCGCCCTACACGCCGCCGATTCCGCTGTACTTCCTCACCTGCCGTCTCGGGGGAAGTGCTCCCAGATGGTCGCTCGGCACGGGGCTCTGACCCCGAACCCGCGATGTTCGTGGGTTATGGCGACGGCGCGTGACGAGGCCGGCCCGTGCGGGCGGACCGGCCTGCGGCATCGGCTTCCTTCCCTGCGCGTTCCCCTTCTGGGAACGGGTCGGTGTGTCCGGGTGACGGCCGGGTCTAGGCCCGGGAAGTCGTCCTCGTCGCCGCGAACGCGCACAGCGCCCCCAGCACCACGGCCAAAGCGCCGATGACGATGTTGTTGATCACCACGCCGGTGTCCGGGCTGGTGCCGACCACCCACGGCGAGATGATCATCCACACGCCCATCGCGCAGATGGCCCAGCTCAGGCCGTACATCCTCTCCGGCATGACGGTGAATCCCAGTGCCAGCACGGCGATCGCGATGCCCATGACGAGGTTGTGGGCCATCAGGGCGGGCTGGCTCGCCGTGTAGTGGAGTATCCACGGGGACACGGCGCAGTACAGACCGAGCAGGAACACGGGTCCGTCGACGAGCGCCACATCGCGGCCACCCATCACGCGGGCATACCGGTCCCGCATTTCGGAGACGTCCGGGTGGGTCGTGATGTCGTTTCTGGGGTGCGAGACGTTGGCCATGGGTCGACTCCTTCGATCTCGGCAGGCCTGACCGCTTCTGGTGCGGTAAGCGCCGCTTGCGCCTATTGTGCGCTTATTTCTTCTTTATGTGTAGAGGTTCCTTTTGTTCGCCAGGGGCGGCGAGGGGCCGGGAGCGACGGGCCCGCGACCGCGCGGTGAGGCCCGGTTCGGGTTCGACGCGGTTCGCCCGCTGGAGGATCTGGGCGCGGAGGCCTGCTCGTTCCGTTCGGCGGACGCACCCGCCGGTCACCTCGCCACGGCGGTGGCCGACGGGGGTCGACGGTGACCGTCGGCTGCCGCGCTGCGGGGACGCCCGCCACATCCACCACGAGACCGAGGCCGACCACCCGCGAGGCCACCCCGGCACGGACGTCCTCCAGGGGAGCGCCGAGGTGGACAAGCCGCTGCGGCTCGGCAACCATGCCCGGTTGCGTGAACTGGCGCGCCCGCACGGCGACATGGTCGACGTGTTCAGCGCGCACGACCCCCTGGAACTGACCCGGTGCACGGACGGAGGCGCGGTGCGGGAGCCGAGTGAGAGTGAGTTGACGGCACGCCTGCCGGAGCGGATCTGGTCCACCCCCTACGTGGGCCGGCGCTTTCCCGGCTCGCCGTCCGTCGCCGCGAGACCGGGCCTCGCCGACGGCGCCAACTGCCAGTTCTTCGCCTACGAGGTGCTGCGCCACTTCGGCCCACGTCTGCCCGCCTGGCGTTCGAGCGACCTGTGGGACGACACCGTACTGACCGAGCGGGTACGGGAGTCCCGGCCGCTGGACCTGGCCCTCTTCAACGCGGACGGCCGGGCGTGGGGCGCCCATGTCGGCGTCGTCGTGGGGGAGGACCGGATTCTTCATCTCTGCGCCGAGGTGGGGCGGCCGGTGATCTGGACGCTGCGGGAGTTCGCGACGCGTGAGCGCTACCGCACGCTGCTCGGCTTCAAGAGGCCGCGGCCCGGCGGCGGATGACGGACGGGGCCCGCCTCGCCGGTCGGGGGTCGGTCCCGCGTCACTGACCCGGGGCCGGTCCTGCCCCACTGACCCAGGGTCGGCCCTGCCTCGCCGACCCGGGCCGCTCTCGGCTCCTCGCCCCGCGGGCCGGTTCCGTCCCGCCGCCCTGGAGGATCCGCGTGCCGCCCCGGAGGATCCGCGTGCCGCGCCGGGGGATCCCGTGGGCGAGTCCGCCCGAGGGTGGTGGCTCACGGTAATCGAACAGGGGCGCTCCGTGTCGTCGTTTCTCGCGTCCCCCGCCACGCGCCGACCAGGTGTACCGCCCCCGCGCCCCCCCGTTTCTCACCCGATCGGAGGAAGGGCGCGTTCCGGCCAATCCATCAGGGCCGCAGCTTCGGAATAGGGCCGAGAGCTCCGGAGCCGAAACGGGCGAGCCGGGTGGGAGGAGACATGGTGAGGCAAGCGTCAGGGGACGCCTCGGGTGCGGACATGGAGAGCGCGGACCGCGGACAGGGGGGACAGCGCGGTCCGGGGCGGCGGACGGCCGTCATCGGCGCGGGCGTGGCGGGACTCACCGCCGCCCACGTGCTGGGCCGCGCCCGGCCGGTCGTCCTGTACGAGGCGGAGGACCGGCTCGGCGGCCACGCGCACACCCATGACCTCGCCTCCCGGGACGGCAGGGTGCACCGCGTCGACTCCGGCTTCATCGTGCACAACCGCCGCACCTACCCGAACCTCCTGAGGCTGTTCGACGAACTCGGCGTCGCCACCCAGGAGTCGGAGATGAGCATGTCGGTGCGGTGCGAGGGGTGCGGCCTCGAGTACGCGGGTGCGCGCGGTCCGGCGGGCCTGTTCGCACGCCCGCGAAGCGCCGTGCGCGGTTCCTACCTCCGGATGCTCACCGAGGTTCCGGCCTTCCACCGCGCGGCCCGGCGGCTGCTCGCCGCGGGCGGCGAAGAGAGCCTGACCCTGGGGGAGTTCCTGACCCGGGAGCGCTTCTCGCCCTACTTCGTACAGCACTTCGCGACCCCGATGGTGTCGGCGGTCTGGTCCTGCGACGCCGTCACGGCAGGCCGCTATCCGGCCCGCTACCTGTTCCGCTTCCTGGAGCACCACGGCATGCTCTCGGTGAGCGACTCCCCGGTCTGGCGCACGGTGACCGGAGGCTCCCGCTCCTACGTCGACCGGGTGGCCAAACAACTCGCCGCCGTGCACACCTCCGCGCCCGTCCGGGCCGTGCGACGGCACGCCGACGGCGTGGACGTCACCACGGCGGACGGCACCACCGCGTCGTACGACTCCGTGGTGATCGCCGTCCATCCCGACCAGGCCCTGAGGATGCTGGCCGACCCCACCGGGCCGGAGCGCGAGGTGCTCGGCGCCTTCCGCTACTCCCGCAACACCACGCTCCTGCACACCGACACCGCGCTGTTGCCGCGGGCCCGGGGGGCGAGGGCCTCCTGGAACTACCTCATGCCCTCGTGCGACGCCGGCGCGGACCGGGTCAGGGTCAGCTATGACATGAACCGTCTCCAGCGCCTCGACGCGCCCGAGAACTACGTGGTCACCCTCGGCGGTGAGGACCGTGTCGACCCGGAGCGCGTCCTGGCCCGCATGGTGTACGAACACCCGGTCTACACACCGGAGTCGGTCGCCGCGCAGACCCGGCTCCCGGAACTGAACGGCCCGGTGATCGCGTACGCCGGCGCGTACCACGGCTGGGGTTTCCACGAGGACGGCTGCCGCTCCGGCGTGGCCGCCGCCGCGGCCCTCGGGGTGACGTGGTGACCGGTACCCCCGCGCTCTACCCGTGCACGGTCTCGCACGTACGGACCGCGCCGACCCGCTACGCGCTGCGCCACCGCACGTACATGTGGCTCACGGACCCCGACCGCCCGCCCCGACTGCCCCTTCCGCTGCGCCCGTTGGCCGGCTTCGACCCCCGGGACCACTTCGACGGGGACCAGCCGACCATCCGCGCCGGGCTCGACCGCTTCCTCGCCGGGCACGGCATCGATCTGCGCGGCGGCCCGGTCACGATGCTCGCCCACGCGCGAGTGCTCGGTCACGTCTTCAACCCGCTCACCCTCTACTGGTGCCACGACCCCGGCGGCGCGCCCCGCTGCGTGGTCGCCGAGGTGCACAACACGTACGGCGAACGGCACTGCTATCTGCTCCTGCCGGACGACCCCGGGACGACGCGGGAACGACGGGACGACCACCGCACCGCCGCGGCCCACGAACCTTCGGAGCCGCCCCCGTCGCCGGAGCCGCCCCCGTCGCCGGAGCCGCCCCCGTCGCCGGAGCCGCCCCGGTCGTCTGAGTCGGCCCGGTCGTCTGAGTCGGCCCGATCGCCGGATTCCGCCGGACCGCCGGAGTCGGTGAGCCGCGGGGCGGAGGCGCCCGTGCGGGCGGACCGCCCGCCGGAGCGGGAGACCCCCCGGGCCGCTAAGCGGCTCTACCGCACGGAGAAGCAGTTCTACGTCTCGCCCTTCTTCCCCGTCGACGGCCAGTACCGCATGCGGCTTCCCCTCCCGGACGACCGCCTCGACCTCATGGTGCGCCTGGAGCGCGAGGGCACCCGGCCCTTCACCGCGACCGTGCGCGGGACCCGCCGTGAGGCGACCGTCGGCACGCTGCTGCGGGCCGCGCTGCGCCACCCCTGGTCCACCGTCGCCGTCTCGGCCGCCATCCGCGTCCACGGCATCCGTCTGTACCTGCGGGGACTGCCCGTCCAGCCCCGCCCACGCCACCGAAGCCAGGAGAGTGACGCATGAGGACAGCCGAGCCCCGCTCCGCCACCGCGCAGCGCCGGGACGTGGATCCCGCCCGCTGGCCGGACGTGGTGACGCCGCCGGAGGCCTCGCGCACCCGGACCGCCGTCACCCGCGCCGTGCTGAGCAGAGCGCTGCGACGTCTGCCCCTCCAGGTACGGTTCGCCGACGGAAGCCGTCTCGGTACCGGCGGCCCGGTGATCGAGATCCACGATCCGGAGGCCTTCCACCGCCGCATCGGCACCCAGGGACTGGTCGGCTTCGGCGAGTCCTACATGGCGGGCGAATGGGACGCCCCGGACCTCGTCGCCGCGCTCACCGTGCTCGCGGGCAACGCGGCGCGGCTGATCCCGGAACCACTGCAGAGGCTGCGCGGACGGTGGGCGCCGCGCCGCCCGCACGCACAGCGCAACACACCCACCGGCGCCCGCGACAACATCAGCCGTCACTACGACCTCTCCAACGACCTGTTCGCGCTCTTCCTCGACGAGACCCTCAGCTACTCGGCGGCCCTCTTCCGCGGCTTCCCCGCCTCGTGGCCCCTGCTGGCCGCCGCCCAACACCGCAAGATCGACCGGCTGCTGGACCTCGCGGAGGTCGGACCCGGCACCCGGCTGCTCGAAATCGGCACCGGATGGGGCGAGTTGGCGATACGCGCCGCCGCCCGCGGCGCCCGGGTCACCTCGCTGACCCTCTCCCACGAGCAGCGCGATCTGGCGCGTCTGCGGGTGCGCGAGGCGGGTCTGGAGGACCGGGTCTCCATCCGGCTGTGCGACTACCGCGAGGCCGAGGGCACGTACGACGCCGTGGTGAGCGTCGAGATGGTGGAGGCGGTCGGGGCGGAGTTCTGGCCGGTCTACTTCGCGACGCTCGACGCGCGCCTCGCCCCCGGCGGCCGCGCGGCGCTACAGGCGATCACCATGCCGCACGACCGGATGCTGGCGAGCCGCGACACCTTCACCTGGATCCAGAAGTACGTCTTCCCCGGCGGCCTGCTGCCCTCCGTGGAGGCCGTCGAGCAGGTGACCCGCGAGCACACCCGGCTGCGGACCACCCGCCGGGACGCCTTCGGCGCGCACTACGCGGAGACCCTGCGGCTGTGGCGCGAACGCTTCACCGAGCGTGCCGACGAGGTCGAGGGGCTCGGATTCGACGCGACCTTCCGCCGGATGTGGACCTTCTATCTGGCCTACTCCGAAGCGGGCTTCCGGGCCGGCTACCTCGATGTCCAGCAGTATCTGTTCACGAAGGAGGACTCCACGCCGTGACCACCGTGACCACCGCCCGCCCCGCCCGTCCCGGTGCCGCCCACCGGCTCGCCGCGCTGGCCGAGGACGCACTCGGCGGCCCGCTGCCGCTGCGGCTGCGCGCGTGGGACGGCAGCGAGACCGGCCCCCAGGACGCCCCCGTGGTCGTCGTTCGCACGCGCCGCGCTCTTCGGCGCCTGCTCTGGCAGCCCGGCGAACTGGGCCTGGCGCAGGCCTACGTCACCGGGGAGATCGAGGTCGAGGGCGATCTGGCGGCGGGCCTGCGCGCCATGTGGGGTGCCGTACGGGAACGCAGCCTGCACGCGCCCCGGCTCACGCCCGCCGACCGGTTCCGCGCCGCCGGCACCGCGCTGCGCCTGGGAGCCGTGGGGCCGCGGCCCCCGACCCCCGCCTCGCAGTCACGCCTGCGCGGCGGCCTGCACAGCAGGTCCAGGGACCGTGCCGCCATCAGCCACCACTACGACCTGTCGAACGCGTTCTACCGTCTGCTCCTCGACGAGACCATGGCCTACTCGTGCGGTTACTGGACCGGTGACGCACCGGACTTCGGACCCGCCGACGCCCAGCGGGCCAAGCTGGAGCTGGTCTGCCGCAAGCTCGGCCTCGTGCCGGGTGCCCGGCTGCTCGACATCGGCTGCGGCTGGGGCTCCCTCACCCTGTACGCGGCGGAGCGCTACAAGGCCCAGGTCACCGCGGTCACGCTGTCCCGGGAACAGGCCGCGTACGTGCGGGAGCAGGTGCGCGAGCGGGGTCTCGAACACCAGGTCGACGTGGTCTGCCAGGACTACCGGGACATCGCGGGCGGCGCGTACGAGGCCGTCACCGCGATCGAGATGGGCGAGCACGTGGGGGACGCCGAGTACCCGGCGTTCGCCGCGGCCCTGCACCGGTTCGTCCGCCCGCGGGGACGCGTCCTCGTGCAGCAGATGTCGCGGGGCTCGGTGGCCCCCGGCGGCGGCGCGTTCATCGAGGCGTACATCGCGCCCGACATGCACATGAGGCCGCTCGGCGACACCGTCGGCCTGCTGGAGGCCGCGGGCCTGGAAGTGCGTTCCGTGGAGTCGCTGCGGGAGCACTACGTCCGCACGGTCGCGGCCTGGCACCGCACCCTGGAGGACCGCTGGGACGACTTCGTCCGCCTCGTGGGGGCGGAGACGGCCAGGGTGTGGCGGCTGTACCTGGTCGGCGGGGCTCTCGCCTTCCAGGAGCGGCGCATGGGCGTCGACCAGATCCTCAGCGTGCGGCCCGCTCCCGGAGGCAGCAGCGGCATGCCCGCCGCGCCGGGACACTGGTACGCGGGGGCGGAGGCGTGATGAGCGGCTTTCCCTGGGGAGCGTTCGCCCAGAACCTCGGCCTCGCGGCGGCCGCGGCGTTCGCCGTCATGCTCGGCACCTTCGCGGTGGCCGTACGCAAGGGCGTGCACCGGGTCGTGGACGTCGCCTGGGGAATCGGGTTCACGGCGGTGGCCGTGGTGTCCTTCCTGGCCTCCGCGGGCGAGGGCGACGAGGGGCGACGGATCCTGGTGACCGTGCTGACCTCGGTGTGGGGGCTGCGGCTGGCCCTGCACATCGCGCGGCGGGGCCGTGGCCACGGCGAGGACCCGCGGTACGAGGCGATGCTCGCCAAGGCGCCCGGCGACCGTGACCTCTACGCCCTGCGCATGGTCTACCTCCTTCAGGGAGCCCTGGTCTGGCTGGTGTCGCTGCCCGTGCAGGCGGCGCAGTACGTCTCCACCGGGCTGACGGGACTCACCCTCGCCGGCGCCGGGCTGTGGGCGGTCGGACTCTTCTTCGAGGCGGTGGGCGACGCCCAGCTGGCCCGGTTCAAGGCCGATCCCGCCCACCGCGGCCGGGTCATGGACCGGGGTCTGTGGAGCTGGACCAGGCACCCCAACTACTTCGGCGACTTCTGCGTGTGGTGGGGCCTGTTCCTGCTCGCCTGCGACTCGGGCGCGGCGGCCGCGGTGTCGGTCCTCTCGCCGCTGGTGATGAGCTACCTGCTGATCAACGGAAGCGGGAAGGCGCTGCTCGAGAAGCACCTGGAGGGGCGCGCGGGGTTCGCCGAGTACCAGGCGAGGACCAGCGGCTTCTTTCCGCTGCCACCGAAGTCGCGCGGCTGACGGGGCCGCGTCCGGGGGGGGCCCCCCCCCGGGGGGGGGGGGGGGGGCGGCGCGGGGGGGGGTGCGCCCTCCGGGGCCGGGGTGGGCGGGGCCGGTGCCGTGCCCGC
>NZ_JBHWEL010000001.1:101391-115886 GCF_042734135.1 Streptomyces sp. NPDC059668
ATTCCCGACCCCCCCCACCCGCCGGGGCCCCGGGGCCCGGCGCGGGCGCCCCCCCCCGGGGGCGCCCCCGGGGGCCCCCCCGGGCAGGCCCGCCCCGACCCGGGAGAGGGACGGGCCGGTCCGGTACCCCGGTCCGACGGAGGGCCGGCCCCTCCCGGCGCTGGGTGCGGTGGGGAGGGCCGGTGCCGTCAGACGGGGAAGTCCAGCACCGCCAGCGGGGCCGAGGTCGGCCGGGCCGAGCCGCCGGCCGGTTCCACGGTGATGCCCATGCCCGAGGCCTTGGCCAGGTTCCCGTCCAGCAGGACCGCCTCGCTGGTCCGGTGCGGGTCCATCAGACCGGCGGAGCGCATGGTGCCCGCGTCGTCGAACCACAGCTGGTAGACCTTGCCGCTGGGCGGCTTCGCCATCCCCGAGGAGATGAAGACGGCCTTGTCACGGCGGGCGGAGACGACCACCGTGCCACCGGCGCCGCCCGCCAGTCTCGCGGTACGGCTCTTCGCGTCAGGGGCGGCCAGCACCGCCGTCAGATCGGCGGTCCTGCGCTCGGCGTCCCGCGCCTGGCCGCGGGCTTCCTGGGCCCGGTCGTGCTGCCACACCGCCGTGCCGCCGAAAGCCGCCGCGGCGGCCACACAGGCGGCCAGGGCCCAGCGCGACAGGCCGCGGGTACGGCGTACGCGCCGGAGAGCCGGCACGGGGGGCGTGGCGGGCGTGGCGGGGGCCGTCCGGGGTGCTTCCTGCCGGACCGTGGTGATGTGCCGCATGACCCGGGTTTTGAGCGCGGGGTCCGTGACGGTGGCCTCGGCGAGGCCGAGCCGCGCGGCCGTGGCGGTCAGCTCACGGACCTCCTGGGCGCAGGCCTCGCAGTCGGCGGCGTGGCGCTCGAACCGGCCGCGTTCGTCCTCGTCGAGGGCGTGCAGCGCGTACGCGCCCGTCAGGGTGTGCAGGTCGGACGTGGTCATGCGGTGACCCCCAGGCAGTCACGGAGGCGGATGAGACCGTCGCGCAGCCGGGTCTTGACCGTGCCGAGCGGAAGCGTCAGCAACTCCGCCACCTCCCGGTAGGTCAGGCCGCGGTAGTACGCGAGGGTCACGGACTGGCGCTGGAGCTCCGTCAGCGTCCGCAGACAGCGCCGCACCTGTTCCCGCTCCAGCCGTGCCTCGACCTGCTCGGTCACCTCGTCGAACTCGGGTGTCCGGTCGAGGAGGGCCGCCTTGTGCTCGCGCGCCGCCGAGGCCTCGGCCGAGCGCACCCGGTCGACGGCCCGCTGGTGGGCGAGGGTGAGCACCCAGTTCATCACCGACCCGCGCTCGGGCCGGTAGCGGGCGGCGGTCCGCCACACCTCGACCAGTACCTCCTGCGCCACCTCCTCCGACTGGGCCAGGTCGCGCAGCACCCGGCGCACGATGCCGAGCACGGGCCCCGCCACGACGTCGTAGACCGCGGCGAAAGCCTCCTGGTCGCCCCGGGCGACGTCGGCCATCAGGTCCGGCAGACTGGGTTCCGCCGCCGGGTTTCTCCCGATTTCCACGGCTTCCTTCACGGGGTGGTCCTCCAAGTGGGGCGATCGGTTCGGGACTGATCCGGAGCAGGTCCGGCCGCGGATTGGCCCACGGCGGGAGAATTCCCGATGCGACCCCGGGCGCGGCGGCACCGCGTCGGCGCGGGACGCGGGCGAGCCGGTCCCGGTGCCGGGCGGTCGCCGCCGGTCCTCACCTGCCGGCCCGCGTGAGCAGGCGGTGTCGCAGCGGACGCCGACCGCGCCGGCAGTGGCTCCCGACGGTGCGAGGCGGCCGGACGTCGCCCGGCGAACACCGGGGCGACGGGTACACCAGGTCTTCCCAGCGGTGGTGCACGGCGGTCGGGCGGCGCTCGTCGCCGTCCGCGAGCCCCCGGGTGATCTCGGCGCCGGTGGGCGTCCCGGGCCCGGGCCTCGACTCCGCAGCGCGCCCCGCGGCGATCCGATCTGCGGCCATGACCAGGACTCCTCGGTTCGGACGGGGGTGTACGGGACGCCTCCCGTGCGGTGCGCTCAGGGCTCCATCGTGTGAAGCGCGGGACATCCGGGACAACTTGCATCGTTTCTGCGTCGTATAGTCGCCGCATGGGCGAGGACCGACCGACAGAGCTGTCAGAACCGGCCGCGGAGCCCGTCGAGACGGGCGTCACCACGGGTGCGCTGGCCCGCCGGCTCGGAGTGTCGCCCACCACGCTGCGCTCCTGGGACCGGAGGTACGGGGTGGGTCCCGCGGTCCGTTCGGACGGACGGCACCGCCGCTGGACTCCGCAGGACGTGGCGATGCTGGAGGAGATGTGCCGGCTGACCTCCGCGGGGGTGCCGCCCGCCGAGGCGGCCAGGACCGCGCGGAAGGGCGTCGACCTGGCCCCTCACGCCCCGGACCTGTCCGCGGGGCCCGGCCGTCTCGGCCGGCAGCGTTCACAGGCGGCCGGCGCGCTGCCGCTCGGTGACGTCCGGCAGGAGTGCAGGGGCCTCGCGCGCGCCGCCGTGCGCCTCGACGCCCCCGCGATGGACGACCAGCTGGCCTCGCTCGTGGATCGGCACGGCCTGGTCGTCGCCTGGGACGAGGTGATGGTGCCCACCCTGCACGCGGTGGGACGCAAGTGGGAGTCCTCCGGCGACCGTTACGTGGAGGTGGAGCACCTGCTGTCCTGGCACATCTCCCGGACCCTCCACCGGGCCACCGAGCCGGCCCGGCCCGACGCCCCCGCCACCGGTCCCGGGCCCGTGGTGCTGGCGTGCGTCCCCGGCGAGCAGCACAGCCTGCCGTTGCAGGCGCTGCACGCCGGACTCGCCGAACTCGGCCTGCCCACAAGGATGTTCGGTGCGGCCGTGCCCACCGAGGCACTGACCGCGGCGGTACGGCGGCTGGGCCCGACGGCCGTCGTGCTGTGGGCCCAGACCCGTTCGACGGCCGATGTCCCCCTCGCCCGGCACGTCGCCGGAACGCACTGGGGAGTCAAGGGCGCCCGCAACCACCCCGCCGTCGTGCTGGGCGGCCCCGGCTGGGCCGGACGCCCGCTGCGCGGGATGCTCCGGCCGCCGGGACTGCGGGACGCCCTCGGGTCCCTGAGGGGCCTGTACGACAGCGTCGCCCCGGTCCCGGGAGGCTGAGGTCCCGGGCCGGGGCGACGCGCCCGGCTCACCGCACCGTCGGTGAGGGTGACGCGGAGCTCCCCGCGGGCGGGGTGAGGACGGCGGTCGGCTCGCCCGGCGCGGGCGCGGGCGGCGTGACGTTCTGGGCAGGCAGCTTCGGCGGGGTGGTCTCCTGGAACAGCACCTGATCGAAGTTGACCAGTCCGGTCTTCTCCATCACCGTGATGTGGTCCAGCACCGTGTCGTTGGCCTGGTCGGCCAGCTGGCGCACCAGGGAGTTCTCGGTGGTGGACCTGATCTTCGCGACGGTGAGGAAGATCGTCCCGTGGGTCAGCCGCAGGATGTTGGCGAAGTCCGTGTCGAACTGCTTGCCGCTGTCCGCGGTCAGGGTCGAGACGAAGCCCTGCTGTTGCGGGGACGGCTTGTTGGGGATGGTGATGCCGAGCGTGGCGGCGACCTTGCGGTCGGTGTCGTCCAGCGCGGCGTGGCCCCTGATCAGGTGGTCGCCGGCGGTTCTGACCGCCGGGATGGTGCCCTTCTGGAGCGCCAGCTGTCCGACCGGGTACTCCCAGAGTCCCGCCGCCCGCACCTTGACGACGAAGTCACGGTCCGCCTCGGTCAGCGGGCCCGTCGGAGTGTTGGCGATCACGCGGTTCGGGGCGCTGGACGTGGTCTGCACGCCGATCACGGCAGGGTACGCGAGCGCGGCGAGTGTCATGGTCAACGCACCTGCCACGAAGAGCGTTCCTGCGTTCCGTGCAATGCGCATCGAGCCTCCTGGCGGGGCGGCAGCGCGGAGCGGGCAGCTCCGTCGTGCCGCTCGGTGAATCCGGTGCGAGTGGATCCGGTTGACGACTGATTCCGACGCCCACCAGTACGCACGCGTTCGACGAGAAAATCTCTATCAATAGTAAAATCCCTGGTGGCTTCCTTCAGCCACGGCCCCGGGCGTTCTTGAAGCGGGCCAGCGCGTCGGAAAGTTCGACCACGGGGTCCGGGTAATCGTAGGCGGCGCGGTCCAGCCCCCGCAGCTTCCACGGCTCGTGCACGGCGGCGCCCTCGATCCCCTCGAGTTCGGGCACCCACCGCCGGACGTACACCCCGTCCGGGTCGTAACGCTTCGCCTGGATCACGGGGTTGAGGACCCGGTTGGGCCGGGTGTCCGTGCCCGTCCCGGCCATCCACTGCCAGTTGAGCTGGTTGTTGGCGACGTCGCCGTCCACCAGGAGGTCGAGGAAGTGCCGGGCCCCGACCCGCCAGTCCACGTACAGCGTCTTGGTGAGGAAGCTCGCCGTCAGCAGCCGCCCCCGGTTGTGCATCCACCCCTCGTGGCGCAGCTGGCGCATCGCCGCGTCGATCACCGGATAGCCGGTGCGCCCCTCCTTCCAGGCGGCGATGTCCTCCCGCGCCTCGGACTCCGGGCGCCAGCGGTCGTGCCGGGTGCGGTAGTCGGCCGTGGCCGCGTCCGGCCGCGCGGCGAGCACCTGGTGGTGGAAGTCCCGCCAGGCGAGCTGCCGTACGAAGGCCTCGGCGCCCGCCCCGCCCGCGCCGCGCGCCCGGTGCACCAGCTCGACCGGGGAGAGCGAGCCGAAGTGCAGGTGCGGGGAGAACTTGGAGGTGGCGTCGCCGGGCAGGTCGTCGTGCCGGTCCTCGTACGACGCGATCCCGTTCCGCAGCCAGGAGGCGAGTCTCCTGCGGGCCTCCGTCTCGCCGCCGCGCGCCAGTCCTTCCGACACTCCGGACAGGCCCTCGCGGGAGGGGACCGGCTCCGAGCCGACACCGTCCGGCACCCGGATCGCCCGCGGTGCGGCGATCGCGCCGCGCAGCGACTGCTGCGACCAGTGCCGGAAGTACGGGGTGAAGACCGCGAAGTGGTCCGAGGAGACCGGGGTGACGGCACCGGGAGCGAGCGCGGTGATCACGGTGTCGTGGACGTGCAGCCGGCACCCCTCGGCCTCCAGGGCCGTGCGCAACCGGTCCTCGCGGCGGCGCGCGTAGGCGCTGACGCCCGCGGCCATGTGCACCTCGTCGGCGTCCGCCTCGGAGACCACCTTGCACACCTGGGCGGCCACGTCACCGGAGCGCACCACCAGCCGTCCGCCCCGTTCGCGCAGCCCGGCGTCGAGGTCCGCCAGACAGTCCGCGAGGAACGCCATCCGGTTGGGGGCGGTGAAACCGGCCGCGGCGACGGCGTCGTCGCGCACGAAGAGGGGGACCAGCGCGGTCGACCCGTCGTGGGCCGCCCGCAGCGCCGGATGGTCGTGCAGACGCAGGTCCGAGGTGAACAGGACGACCGAGACGTTCATGGTGGTGGCTCCGGGATCGGCTGGGCTGACGGGTGCGGGCGGGACGAGGGTCACGCCGCGAGGGGTACGGCCATTCCCGCTTCGGTCCCGTGGGCCCCTACGGATGCGGAGCGCGCGGGAGCGGCGGGAACGGGACCGGGCGGAGGCGGCCGCGAGGTCGGCGGGGGGCGGGCGGACGTGGGGTCAGGGAGTCGACGCGGATTCCGGTTCCGTCGCGGGGGCGCTGTCGGCCGCGTGCTTGACGGCCGCCTTCGCGATGTTGCGGGCCATGCCGCCGAACACGACGGCGTGGAACGGCGAGACGCTCCACCAGTAGGCGTGCCCCAGCAGGCCGTGGGGATGGAACATGGCCCGCTGCCGGTAGCGTGATCCGCCGTCGTCGCTCGTCTCCGCGTACATCTCCAGCCAGGCCAGCCCCGGCAGCCGCATCTCCGCGCGCAGCCGCAGCAGATGACCGGGCTCGATCTCCTCGACCCGCCAGAAGTCGAGCGAGTCACCCGCCCGCAGCCGGGACGCGTCACGCCGCCCGCGCCGCAGACCGACACCGCCCACCAGCCGGTCCATCCAGCCGCGGACGGCCCAGGCGAGAGGGAAGGAGTACCAGCCGTTGTCGCCGCCGATGCCCTCGATCACCTTCCACAACGCCTCGCGCGGCGCGTCCACGCTCAGCTCGCGACGGTCGGTGTAGAGGCTGCCGCCCGCCCAGTCGGGGTCGGTGGGGAGCGGATCGCTGGGCGCGCCGGGCACCGAGGCCGACGACCACCTCGTGGTGACCTGGGCGTCCCGCACCCGTTGCAGCGCCAGGGACACCGCCTCGTCGAAGCCGATCGGACGTCCCGGCGGATCGGGCACGTACCGGACGATGTCGTGCTCGTGGCACACGACCTCGTGCCGCAGCGACTCGGTGAGCGGGCGCGCGATGGACGCGGGCACCGGCGTGACCAGGCCGACCCAGTGACTGGACAGCCGCGGAGTGAGCACCGGCACGGGGAAGATGAGCCTGCGGGGCAGCCCGGCGATGGTCGCGTACCGCCGCATCATCTCCAGGTACGTCAGGATCTCGGGACCGCCGATGTCGAACGTCCGGTTGACGTCGGCGGGCATCCGGGCGCTGCCGACCAGGGTGCGCAGCACGTCCCGTACGCCCATCGGCTGGATGCGGGTGTGCACCCAGCTCGGCGTCACCATCACCGGAAGCCGCTCCGTGAGATACCGCAGCATCTCGAAGGACGCCGAGCCGGAGCCGATGATCACCGCGGCCCGCAGCACCGTGGCCGGTACGCCGGAGCGCAGCAGGATGCGGCCGACCTCGGTGCGGGACCTCAGGTGCGGGGACAGTTCCTTCTCCGGCACGCCCTGCGGGGTGAGCCCGCCCAGGTAGACGATGCGCCGGACGCCGGCCGCGCGGGCCTGCTCGCCGAAGATCCGCGCCGCCTCGCGGTCGGTCGCCTCGAACTCGTGGCCCGTACCGAGGGCGTGGACGAGGTAGTACGCGACATCCATGTCGCGCATCGCCTCGGCCACCGAGTCTGCGTCCAGGACGTCGCCCCGTACGACGTCCGCCTCGCCCGCCCATGGGTAGTCGCGCAGCTTGGCGGGTGAGCGGGCGAGACAGCGCACCCGGTGTCCCTCCGCCAGCAGCTCGGGGACCAGGCGCCCGCCGATGTAGCCCGTGGCACCGGTCACCAGACACCTCAGGCCGGTGTCGTCCTCGCTCATGGGTCCCTCCGTCGTCCGCCGCGTCGCCCCCTTTCCGATCCCCCTCGTCATGCCTTCCCCGCGGAAGGTGACGGCGGATGCGCGGAAGCGGTCTTTCCGGCTACCGGGGATGCCGGAGAAGGCGGACGGCGGACCCCTGTGGGCCGATCGTGTGGCCGGAGGGGACGACGGTGACGACCGAGCGGGTGACCCACCACCCGGGGGCGGTCCTGGGCGGGAGGGGGCCGAGGCGCCCGGTCTCCGGGCCTTCGCCGTGCGGCCGTGCCGCGTCGACGGGGGAGATCGTCCGTCTGTTTCATGCCGTGCTGTTCCATGCCGTGGGCGAACACGCTCCGCGCGCGACCGACGCACAGGCGCCGGCCGCGATCCTCGACGCGCCCGCCCGCCCGTCCGTACCCGGTCCCGCTCAAGTCGCGCGGGATCCTGGACATGTCCACGGACATCACGGGCAAGCGAATTCCAGGCGACTCGGCGGTCCGAGTCGAAAGCCGGAGCTGGAGGTGTCCGCCGCTATGGGCGCGAAGGTGCTGGAACGATTTCCCGCAGGGTCCCCGCGCGGATCCTGGACGGCGGAGGAGTACGCCGCCCGACGCCGTACCGAGGGTCAGCCGGCCACCGTGGTGATGGACCTGAAGTCGGATGCGTTCCTCGTGGTCGTCCCGTCGGGCGACGAGGACTGAGCGCCGCGGCACGCCGGTCGGCGAGCCGCGGTCGCGCTCGGAGCCACGGCCCGTCACCGATCGGGGTCACCGACCGGATCCAGTGAGCCGCCGTTGTCCAGACGGGCCGACACCCGGGTGCGGGAGTCCCTCGGCGCGCGGACGGCGAGCGTCCGGCCCCGCTGCCGGGCCGTCACCTCGCCGGTCACGTCGATAAGGGTGACCGCCCGGCTGCCGGCCGCCAGCAGGTACCAGTGACCGGTGCGCGAACGCCAGTGGACGTCGGCCACCACGTGCTGGCCGAACCTGCTGCAGGCCGCCGTGGACCGGGCCCGGCCGACCACCTCCGCCGGAGCGGACGGGGAGGCGGCCGGCGCGCGCAGCACCAGCTCCACGTCACCGGGCCCGCGCCAGGTCGAGGCCCGCGCGCAGGTCCACACCGCGTGTCCGCCCCGCTCCGGCAGCTCCTGCTCGGCGAAGTCCCAGGCGTTGACCGCCCGCACACCGGTGGCCCGCAACGCTTCGAGCCCGCACGCCAGATGCGCCCAGGCGAGCAGGGCCGGACCACCCGTCGCCTCGCGGGGCTGGCGGGCCGGAGGGGTCCCGTGTCCCGGCAGCGGGGTGTACGTGAGGTGCGCCGGGGACAACTCGCCGAGGTCGGTCAGCAGGAACGCGTGCTTCTCCACGATGCGTGCGGAGGACCGCAGTTGCAGCACCGGCCGGGTGTCGCAGGCCGCTCTCCTCGCGGGGGCGGGGACGGACTCGGTGACGCCGTCCCGGGCGACACCGACCGGCCGCGCGGGGGAGTCGGGGCGCAACAGGTCACGCCTGTGCGCCTCCGCGATCCACGGTGCGAGGAGGTACCGGGCGCCACGGGCACCGCGGTGGACGACCAGAGCGGCGGCGGTCGTCACGTCCGAGTCGTCGGCCCGCGCCAGGGCGAGGGCACCGTGCCCGGGGGAGCCCAGCGGCTCGCTGTAGCGCACCACCCGCCGGCCGTCGTACAGGAGCACCACGGCGTCGCCGTCGACGTCTCCGGCGTAGAGCAGCTGGGGCGAGCGCGGCGGGGGGTCCGCCGGGGTGCCGGGCGTCGTGGTCACGCGCAGCGCGGGCGCGGGGCGGCTCCACGTGGACAAAGCCCTCGCCAGCAGTTCCCGGTCGTGCGCGCGGGCGCCCCGCGCGGGCCACGCGGTGAGGTCGACCCGGGAGGTGTCGGCCCAGACGCCTCCGGCCGTGCGGACCAGGTCGTCGGGTCCGGGGAGCCCCGCGCCGGTACGGGAGCCGGTGGCCGGCCGGGACGGCGTGGACCCCTGGCCGGCGACCGTCAGCATCAACCCGGTGATCACGGCGGCGGTCAGCGCGGCCCACAGGAACCGCACACGTCGTCGGCGGCGCAGCAGGTCGGTGGGCCGGGTCTGCACCGAGCAGGCGTCGAACTCCCTCGACGTGAGCAGGGTGCGCGCCGCCGCGCCCGACGACTCGTCCAGCCGGTTCGCCGACCGCAGGGCACCCTCGGGGTCGGCGACGCCCGCCGCGCGCAGCAGGGTCTCGACCGTCGCGTCGGCGAGCCCGTCCACCCGGCGCAGCACGAACGCCGCGCGCCCCGCGGGCGTCGTACCCGCCAGGGCCTGGCTCAGGGCGATCTCCTCGGCGCCGCCCGCGCGCGGGAAGAGCCGCAGTCCCCAGACGACGGGCAGCGTGGGGAGCACCGTGCGGGGCGGCGGCATCCCGCGGGGCCAGCCGCGCGGGGAGCGGCCGTGCGCCAGGGCGGAGCGCACGACCTGACCGCGCAGGCGGTCCTTCTCCGCGACGGACTGGGGCGCCGCCCCACGCGGGGCCGGCACCAGGGGCCCGGGCCGTCCGCTCCGGGCGCCCGGCAGCGACCGCTGCACCAGCGAGTGCGCCACGAGAATCCGACGGTGCCTGCTCAGCGACGCGGGCAGCGTCAGATACGCGAGCCGCACCAGGTCGCTGTACTCCTCGACCAGGGCCGCCTCGGCCCGGTCGAGTCCGGTCCTGCCGCGGCGGACGGCACGGGGAAACGGAGGGAGGGGCATGGAACGAATGCCTTCCGAAGGAGCTGGCGTCCTGTCACGCCTATCCGTCAAACGAGTGACTCTTCGGATGGTCACAGCACGCGGTGTCCCGGGCGTGCGCGGGGCCGCCTCAGGCCGTTGCCGCCAGATCCCCGCCGAGCTCCGCGGACCTGCGCACGAACGCGTCGCGCAGGTCGGCCGCGGCGCGTGGCACGGAGTCCGTCCTGCGGCGCCGGAGCATCAGCAGGACCCGCGTCGCGCCGTCGGTGAGCGGGCGGTACGTGAGGGCCCCGCACCGCTCCAGAGGATCGCCGATGACACTGAAGTCGGGCAGAACGGTGGCGCCGAGGCCCTCGGCGACCATGAGCTTTCCCATCTCGGCGCCGTCGGTCGAGTACGACAGGGACGGTCCGCGGCCCTCCAGGAACCGGTGCAGGTAACGGTGCATGACATAGCCGGAGCGCATCGCGATCAGGGGCTCGCGCCCGTCGAGCAGGTCGGCCGGCGACACGGCGGACGACGCGGCCAGCGGACTGTCCGGGCGTACGCACACCACCGGCCGTCCGCGCAGCAGTTCGGTCGTCTCGAAACCGGCGGGCATGTCGTCGCCGTCCAGGTGGTTCACCAGCCCCAGATCGAGACCGCCCTCCGAGAGGGCCCGGTGGATCTCCGACTGCTGGGCGCCGACCACTTCGACCTGGGTCTGCGGGTGCGTCGCGCGAAAGCCCCGGACGACCGGGATGAGCAGCGGTACCGTCGCCGCGTTCACCGTGCCGACCCGGACCATCCGGCTGATGCGGTGCTGCTCGCCCGCCGCGCCGCGCAGCCGGTCGACCGCGTCCAGCACGTTGATGATGTGCGGCAGCAGTTCGCGCCCCTCGGCGCTCATCCGGGCGCCGGACCGCTTGCGCTCCAGCAGGTCCACACCGAGTTCGCGCTCCAGGTTCCGTACGGTCTCGCTCAGCGCGGGCTGTGAGAGGTGGAGTTCCTCGGCGGCCCGCCGCAACGAACCGAGCCGGGTGACCGCCGCGATGTATTCCAGCTGCTCTGTGCGCACCGCAGCAGCATGCGGCCGCCGGCGCCGGCGGTTCAAGGGATGCCCTGTCACGCCTTCGTGAAATTCGCCGGTCCGGGATGCGAGACCGGGCCGCCGTTCCTTGACGGTCCGGACCGGCGGCTGCCACGATCGGCCACATGAAGATGCGACTGGACCTCACGCGACGACGCCACGTCGACCTCGCGCGTGTCTCCAGCGCCTTCTGTTGTCGCGAAGCCTGACGATCCCGACGGTAGGGTCCCCTTCGCACCGGCCGCCCGCCCGCGAGTGAATCTCCCCCGCGGGGCACACCGCTGCCTTCTCCGCTCCCTGCCGCATGCCGTTTCCCGCCCGCGTTCCCCGTGACCCGCCGGGCCGCCCTTCGTCATGCCCTCACCGCACACCGGGAGTTCTCCGTGTCCGCAACCGAACCCGTCCGCTTCGCCTACTGGGTCCCCAACGTCAGTGGCGGCCTGGTCACCAGCACGATCGAGCAGCGCACCGACTGGGGCTACGACTACAACCGCGAACTGGCCGTCCTCGCCGAGAACAACGGCTTCGAGTACGCGCTGAGCCAGGTCCGCTACATGGCCGGCTACGGCGCCGAGTTCCAGCACGAGTCGACCGGCTTCAGCCTGGCCCTGCTCCTGGCCACCGAGCGGCTGAAGGTCATCGCCGCCGTCCACCCGGGGCTGTGGCACCCGGGGGTCCTGGCCAAGTTCGGCGCCACCGCCGACCACCTCTCGAACGGCCGCTTCGCCGTCAACGTGGTCAGCGGCTGGTTCAAGGCGGAGTTCACCGCGCTCGGCGAACCCTGGCTGGAGCACGACGAGCGCTACCGGCGCTCGGAGGAGTTCATCCGCGCCCTGCGCCGGATCTGGACCGAGGACCACGCCGAACTCGCCGGTGACTTCTACCGGTTGCGCGACTTCACCCTGAAGCCCAAGCCCCTCGACGTCCCCGGGCGTCCGCACCCGGAGATCTTCCAGGGCGGCAACTCCACCGCCGCCCGCGCCATGGCGGGCCGGGTCTCCGACTGGTACTTCTCCAACGGCAAGGACTTCGACGGAGTCGTCGAACAGATCGCGGACGTAAGGGCGTCGGCGGAGCAGGCCGGCCGCAGGCCACCCCGGTTCGGACTCAACGGGTTCCTGATCGCCCGGGACACCGAGGCCGAGGCCCGCGACACCCTGCGCGAGATCGTCGCCCGGGCCGACACCGAGGCTGTCGAGGGCTTCGGCGCCGCGGTGAAACAGGCCGGACAGTCCACCGGCGACGGCAAGGGCATGTGGCAGGACTCCCGCTTCGAGGACCTGGTCCAGTACAACGACGGCTTCCGTACGGGGCTGATCGGGACCCCGGAGCAGATCGCCGAGCGGATCGTCGCCTACAAGCGTCTCGGCGTCGACCTCCTCCTGCTCGGCTTCCTGCACTACCACGAGGAGGTCGAGTACTTCGGCCGCCGTGTGCTGCCCCTGGTACGCGAGTTGGAGGCCGGGCTGCCCGACACCGAGCCCGGGTCCGTCGCCGCGCACGTCTGACACCCGTACCCCTACGCCGCTCACGAAAGAGGGCCCATGGCCACCGTCCTGTCCGTATCCGGCAGTCCTTCCGTCTCCTCCCGTACCGCGAAACTCCTGCGCCACCTGGACGACCGGCTGGTCGCGCAGGGGCACCGGGTGACCCCGCTCGACGTCCGTACGATCCCCGCCGAGGCGCTGCTCGGCGCGGACTTCAAGCATCCCGCGGTCGTCGAGGCGACCGAACTCTTCGCCCGCGCCGACGGCGTGGTCATCGGCACCCCCGTCTACAAGGCGGCCTACTCCGGTGTCCTCAAGGCGCTGCTCGACCTGCTCCCGCAGTACGCGCTCACCGGGAAGACCGTGCTGCCGCTCGTCACCGGGGGCAGCACCGCACATGTCCTCGCCCTCGACTACGCCCTGCGGCCGGTGCTCAACTCCATGGGCGCCGCGCACATCGTCCAGGGCTGGTTCACCCTGGACAAGGACATCACCACCGGGGAGGACGGGGGAGTCGTCCTGGCCCCTGGCACGGCCGAGGCCCTGGCCCAGGTGGTCGACCAGTTCTCGGCGGTCCTGGGCCGCACACCGCTGCTGGCCGCGGCGGGCTGACCCCGTGTCCGCGCAGACGACGCCCGAGGACCTGTCCGGCCAGCCGACGCCGGGTGACGTGCCCGGCGGGACGACCCCCCTCGACGGGCAGGACGGCAGGACGCCCGGTGGGACGACGACCGGTGAACCGACCGCCGCAGTGATCGCCGACGACGCCGAGGCACTGGCCGTCGCCGCCGCGCTCGCCTCGGAGTTCCGCGCCGGAGCCTCCGCACGGGACGCCGGACGGCGCCTGCCGCGCGCCGAGTTGGAGCGACTCTCGGCGTCCGGGCTGCTCGCCGTCACCGTGCCCGCCGAGTACGGCGGGGCGGATGTCCGGCAGGAGACCCTCGCGGAGATCTTCCGGCTGCTGGCCTCAGCCGACGCCAGCCTCGCCCAGATCCCGCAGAACCACTTCGTGTACGTCAACGTGATTTGCCGTCAGGGCAGCTTGGAACAGCGGGAGTTCTTCTTCGGCGAGGTACTCGCGGGACGGCGGTTCGGCAACGCCCAGTCCGAGGCGGGCACCCGGCACGTCCAGGACATCCGCACCCGACTGGACCAGCGGCCCGACGGCTCGTACCTCCTGACCGGCGTCAAGCACTACTCCACGGGCGCGCTCTTCGCCGACTGGATCCCCGTCCTGGCCCGCGCCGAGGACGGCGAGCTGCACGTCGCCTACGTCCCCCGGGAGGCGGAGGGGGTCACGGTCGTCGACGACTGGGACGGCATGGGGCAGCGTACGACGGCGAGCGGCACCGTCCGTCTGGACGCCGTCCGGGTCCCCGCCGACCGGGTCGTCCCGCACCACCTCACCTTCCGCGGACCCCAGCTGCACGGCGCGGTGGCCCAGTTGCTGCACGCCGCCATCGACGCGGGGATCGCGGCGGGCGCGCTCGCCGAGGCCGCCGACTTCGTCCGGACGAAGAGCCGGCCGTGGTTCGAGAGCGGCGTGGAGACGGCGGCCGAGGACCCGCTGCTCATCCAGCGATTCGGTGAACTCGCGATCCAGGTGCGGGCGTCCGAGGCACTGCTCGGCGTGGCGGCCCGCGCGGTCGACGCGGCCCGCGACCACCTCACCGAGGACTCGGCGGCCGAGGCGTCGATCGCCGTGGCGGCCGCGAAGGTGCACACCTCCGCCACCGCCGTGGAGGTGGCGGGCGCCCTCTTCGAGCTGGCCGGCACCCGCTCGGCACTCGACTCCCTCAATCTGCACCGCCATTGGCGCGACGCCCGCACCCACACCCTGCACGACCCGGCCCGCTGGAAGATCCAGCACATCGGCCGGTACACGCTCAACGGCACCCAGCCACCCCGTCACGGCCTGCTCTGAACGGAGACCCCCACGTGTCCCTCACCTTCCACTGGTTCCTGCCCACCAACGGAGACAGCCGGCATGTCGTCGGGGGGGGGGGGGGCGCCCCGCGCCGGGGGGGGGGGGGGGTCCGGGCGGCGCGCGGGGCGTAGGTGATCCCCTGCGGCCGCGGCCGCGCGGGCGGGGGCTTGGTCGGGGCGG
>NZ_JBHWEL010000001.1:115896-136428 GCF_042734135.1 Streptomyces sp. NPDC059668
GCCCAGCCGCCCCCGGGGTGACCGCCCCCCCCCGCCCCCCCCCCGCGCGCGGGGGGGGGGGGCCCCCCCCCCCCCCCCCCCGGGGGGGGGGCCCCCCCCCCCCCCCACGGTCGCGTATCTGAGCCAGATCGCCCGCGCCGCCGAGGACCTGGGCTTCGTCGGCGCGCTCACCCCCACCGGTGCCTGGTGCGAGGACGCCTGGCTGACCACCGCGATGGTCAGCCAGCACACCGAGCGCCTGAAGTTCCTGGTCGCCTTCCGCCCCGGCTTCGTCTCGCCGACGCTCGCCGCGCAGATGGCGTCGACCTTCCAGCGGCAGACGGGCGGCCGGCTCCTGCTCAACGTGGTCACCGGCGGCGAGAGCCACGAACAGCGCGCGTACGGCGACTTCCTCGACAAGGACGCCCGCTACCGCCGTACCGGAGAATTCCTTCAGGTCGTCCGGGACCTGTGGGACGGCAAGACCGTCGACCTGACCGGCGAGCACCTGCGGGTCGAGGGGGCCACGCTGGCCCACGTGCCCGACCCGGTGCCCGAGGTCTACTTCGGCGGCTCCTCCCCGATCGCGGGCGAGGTCGCCGCCCGGCATGCGGACGTGTACCTGACCTGGGGGGAACCGCCCGCGCAGGTGGCCGAGAAGATCGCGTGGGCACGCCGGCTCGCGGAGCGCGAAGGACGCACTCTCCGGTTCGGTGTCCGCCTGCACGTCATCACCCGGGACACCTCCGAACAGGCCTGGGCCGAGGCCCACCGGCTCCTCGACGGATTCGACCCGGAGACCGTGAAGTCCGTACAGGCCGGGCTGGCCCGCAGCGAGTCGGAGGGGCAGCGGCGCATGCGCGCCCTCCATGGCGGCAGCCGCGAGAGCCTGGAAATCCACCCGAACGTGTGGGCCGGGATCGGACTGGTCCGCGGGGGAGCGGGCACCGCCCTGGTCGGCAGCCACGACGAGGTCGCCGACCGTGTCGC
Organism: Streptomyces sp. NPDC059668; assembly: GCF_042734135.1. Lineage (NCBI taxonomy): Bacteria > Bacillati > Actinomycetota > Actinomycetes > Kitasatosporales > Streptomycetaceae > Streptomyces > Streptomyces sp. NPDC059668. Next base: position 116,866 of record NZ_JBHWEL010000001.1, read on the forward strand.
CGAGTACCACGCCCTCGGCATCGACGAGTTCGTCCTTTCCGGTTACCCCCACCTGGAGGAGGCCTACTGGTTCGGCGAGGGCGTCCTGCCGCGCCTTGCCGCGCGCGGCCTGTGGCAACACCCCTTCGCGACGGCACCCGCGCCAGCGGCACGCGTGCCGTTCACGAGCTGAGCGGCCCAGGCCGCCCTGTCCGCCCAGTCCGCCCAGTCCGCCGGGCGGCGGCCCCGGCAGAGCGGCAGGTCGGGCGGTTCCGGCGGAGCGGGCGGACCAGTCAGGTCGAGCGGTTCCGGTGGACCTGGTGGGAAGGCGGATCCGGCGCGCCGGGTGCACCCGCCGCACCGGCGTCGCCCCGCGACTCCGTCACCTCCGCCGCGCCTGGCGCCCCGGCCGGACCCGGGGCGCCGACGGGACCCGGCGCACCCGGCGCACTGACGGGACCCGGCGCACCCGGTGTACCGACGGGTCGAGGCGTACCCGGCGCCCCGGCCGGACCCGGCGTACCCAGCGCGGCGAGGTGCGCCGCACGCACCGCCGCCGTCTGCCCCTGGACCAGCAGGAACATCCCCTCCCGGGCCAGCCGCTGCGCGGGGCCGCGCAGATCCATCGCCCGGCCGCCACCGGCCACGACCGCCGCGGTCGTGGCCGCCCGCATCAGGTCGTAGGCCAGCGTCTTGGCCGCCAGCCGCTCCTCGATCCGCTCGCCCGGCACGGGGTGATCGGCCAGCTCGTACGCCCGCCGCCGCACTTCGCCGAGGCGGGCCCGCAGCACCCGCGCGGTCTCCCTCGCCGACTCATCCGTGTCCAGCAGGCCGAGGGCCGCCGCGGTGACCCCGAAGACGGCCGGGGAGACGTTGGTGTTCTTGGGACGGTCGGTCGCCGCCCAGGTCTCGTACGGCGTGCGCAGGGCCACCGCGTCGTCGGGCAGCCACAGACCGTCGAGCTCCAGCGAGACCGTCCGGGAGGCCGTCAGCGCGGCGAGCCGCATCGGGGGCGACGGCCGCAGACCGGGCTGCTCACGCGCCTCGGTGAAGGCGAACAGCGCCTCCGCGTCGTCCGTCACCCCCGCCAGCAGCATCACGTCGTTGAGCCCCCAGCCGGTGTACCAGGGCACCGTCCCGTCGAAGCGCCAGCCGCCCCGCTCGCGCGAGACCCGCACCGGGACGCGCGGATACGCGCGCAGCTGGGCGTAGGCGACCCCGGACAGCAGCTCGCCGCGCGCCAGCGGACCCAGCAGCCGCTCCCGCAGCGGAAGGCCGGCCCCGGCCAGGGTCAGGACCGGCGTGTGGTGCTGGGCCTGGACGAACCAGGTCGAGCAGCAGGCCCCGGCGAGGATCTCGGCCGTCTCCCGGACCACCGCGGCGGGCGCGGCCGATCCGCCGTACGCGACCGGCGCGCTCACGCCGAGCAGCCCCGAGCGTTTCAGCGCCTCGATGCTGCTCGCCGGCACGCCCTCCTGATCGACACGTTCCGCCTGCGGCGCGAGCACCTCGGCGGCCAGGCGTCCGGCCCGGGCGACGAGCGGGTGCGGTGGAGCGGTCATCGAAGGAATCTCCCTCGGTCGTCGTGGCGTGTGTCGATCCCGGGCTCTCCCGTTCGTGTAGTCAGTGAAGACCGCCAAGAGCGAGAGAACCGAGGAGAACACCATGAAGTACTACCTGCTGAGCGTGATGCAGCCGCAGGGCGAGCCGCCCGCGCCCGAGGTGCTCGAAGAGATCATGCACAGGCTCGACGTCTTCCACGCGGAGCTGCGCGAGGCCGGGGCCTGGGTGTTCGCCGGCGGACTGCATGGGCCGGAGACGGCCACGGTGGTGCGCGCCCAGGCCGGAGACGTCCTGGTCACCGACGGCCCGTACACCGAGAGCAAGGAGTACCTGGGCGGGATCTGCCTGATCAAGGCTCCCGACCTGGACGCGGCGCTGGAGTGGGGCCGCAGGGCGACGCTGGCGACGACGCTCCCCATCGAGGTGCGGCCCTTCATGGGCGAGGCCTGATGCCCCTGGACGTCGAGGGAGTCTTCCGGGCCGAATACGGCCGCGCGGTCGCCGTCCTCGTCCGCCTCCTCGGCGACATCGACCTCGCCGAGGAGGCCGTCCAGGACGCCTTCACCGCGGCCCTGCGGACCTGGCCGGACTCGGGCACACCGCCGAGTCCGGCCGGCTGGATCATCACCACCGCCCGCAACCGTGCCATCGACCGGTTGCGCCGCGAGTCGACCCGCGAGGCCCGGCAGGCCGAGGCCGAACGGCTGCACGCGCGCGACGAACCGGACGAGGAGGGCCCCGTGCGCGACGACCGGCTCCGTCTGATCTTCACCTGCTGCCACCCGGCGCTCGCCGTCCAGGCCCAGGTCGCCCTCACCCTGCGACTCCTCGGCGGTCTGACCACCCCGCAGATCGCCCGGGCCTTCCTCGTCCCCGAGCCGACCATGGCGCAGCGGATCGTCCGCGCCAAGGCCAAGATCCGCGACGCCCGCATCCCGTACCGCATCCCGCGCGACGCCGACCTCCCGGACCGTGTCAGGGGCGTGCTGGCCGTCGTCTACCTCATCTTCAACGAGGGGTACGGCGGGCGGGAGGAGCTCTGTGCCGAGGCCGTCCGCCTCGGGCGCCTGCTGGCCGAGCTGATGCCGGACGAGCCCGAGACCCTGGGGCTGCTCGCGCTGATGCTCCTCGTCGAGTCCCGCCGTCCCGCCCGTACCGCGCCGGACGGCGCCCTGGTCCTGCTCCCGGACCAGGACCGCTCCCTGTGGGACCGTGACCTGATCGCCGAGGGACAGGACCTGGTGCGCCGCTGTCTGCGCCGCGGCCGGCCGGGCCCGTACCAGATCCAGGCCGCCGTCAACGCCGTGCACAGCGACGCCCCGGCCGCGGCCGACACCGACTGGGGCCAGGTCCTCCGGCTCTACGACCAGCTGACGGAGCTCACCCCGAGCCCCGTGGTGGCCCTCAACCGGGCCGTGGCCGTCGGCGAGGTCGCGGGCCCCGAGCCGGCGCTCGCCCTGGTCGACGCACTCGACCTCGACGGCTATCACGCCTTCCACGCCGTACGGGCCGATCTGCTGCGCCGCCTCGGCCGGACCGCAGAGGCGGTACGGGCCTACGACGCGGCCATCGCGCTGACCGTGAGCCCGGCGGAGCGCTCCCGCCTCGAACGGAGCCGGGCGGCGCTCGCGGGCGAGTGACCTGCGCCGGTGCCGGGTGCGAAGCTGGCACGGTGGAAATGGACCAGCAGGTTCAGAAACGGGCAGGTTCGGAAATCCGGCAGGCTCCGAGATTCGGCAGGTCCGGACACCGACCGGTGCGGAAGTGGGAGGGATCGTGAAGCTCACCGCCAAGGGAGCGGCCACACGCGGGCGGATCATCGAGGGAGCGGCCGCCGAGATGCGGGAGCGGGGCGTCGCCGTCACGACACTGGACGACGTACGGGCGCGGACCGGCACGAGCAAGAGCCAGCTGTTCCACTACTTCCCCGGCGGCAAGGAGGAACTGCTGCTCGCCGTGGCGCGCTTCGAGGCCGACCAGGTGCTCGCCGACCAGCGGCCCGAACTGGGCGACCTCACGTCGTGGGACGCCTGGCTGGCCTGGCGCGACACCGTGGTCGCCCGCTACCGGGGACAGGGGCCGCAGTGTCCGCTGAACATGCTGATGTCCCAGCTGGGGCGCAGCACCCCGGGCGCCCGGGTGGTCGTCGCCGAGTTGCTGGGAAAGTGGCAGGGCGAGATCGCCGAGGGCGTCCGGGCCATGCAGCGCCAGGGGGAGATCGGTCCGGGCGTCGACCCCGACCGTTCGGCGGCCGCGCTGCTGGCCGGCATCCAGGGCGGTGTCGTGGTGCTGCTCTCCACCGGGCGGACGACCCACCTGGAGGCCGCACTCGATCTGGGCATCCAGCAGCTGCGCGACAGCGCGACGCGGCAGCCCGACGCGGCAGGGGGAGGACGGACGTGACGGGGGTGAGACGGACGTGACAGCGGGCGCGGCCACAGATTCTTTGGTGTTCGTTCCAGATAGCTGTACGGTGCTCGTATGGCACGCACCCGGGAGTTCGACACGGACGCCGTCGTTGCGGCGGCGATGGAGGCCTTCAGGCGTACGGGGTACGAGGGCACCTCGATGCGGGACCTGGCCGAGGCGACGGGACTGGGCAGCGGCTCCATCTACGCGGCCTTCGGCAGCAAGGAAGGTCTCTATCTGGCCGCCCTCGATCTCTACCGCCGGAGCTACGCGGTGCCGCTCACCGATCTGCTCCGCTCGGGTGGCGACCCCCGTGAGGTGATCCGTGAGGTCTTCGTGGGCGCGGTCGACGAGATCGCCCGCGACGGCAGCCGGCTCGCCTGTCTGATCGTCGCCGGGGCGATGGAGCGGGCCCGGGACGACGCGCGGGTCGGGCAGCGGCTTCGCTCGACGACCCGCTCACTGGAACTCGCCCTGTTCGACGTGATCGCCGAGGGGCAGTCGCGCGGCCGGATCCCGTCGGCGCGCGCCGCCGCCGACCTCGCCGCCTTCCTGGTGACGAGCCTGCAGGGGCTGCGTGTCATGGGTGCGATCGACCCCGATCGCGCGGCCCTGATGCGGTCCGCCGAGGTCGCGTTGAGCTGCCTGGACTGAGCGGATTCCGCTGACGCGGACCTTCGGTGTGCGGAGAGCCACCATGTCTTCGTGTGCCCAAATTATGGAACAGTCGCTCAAGATATGAGCATCGAAAGGATCGACACATGGAACTGACAGGCGTGGGCGTCATCGGCGGCAGCACCGGCGGGTGGGCCTCCCTCTCCCACATCCCCGCGATCAACGCCTCGACGGACTTCGAACTGCGCGCCGTCAGCACCTCACGGCGCGGTTCGGCACAGGCCGCGGCGGCCGCGTACGGGGTGGCGGCCTACGACAACCACCAGGACCTCATCGCGCACCCGGGCGTCGACCTGGTCGTCGTCGCCGTGAAGGTCACCGAGCACCTCGAACTGGTCTCGGCGGCCCTCGACGCGGGCAAGATGGTCTACAGCGAATGGCCGCTGGGCAACGGCCTGGCCGAGGCGGAACGCCTGTCCCTGCGGGCGGAGTCGGCCGGGGTGCGCACGGTCGTGGGTCTCCAGGGGCGATACGCCCCCGAGGTCCGCTACGCCCGCGACCTGATCCGCGACGGATACGTCGGCAGGGTGCTGAGCACCACCCTCTCCGGCTCCGGCATGGTCTGGGGCCCGGAGGTCGCCACCCACGGTCAGGCGTACTGGTACGACAAGGCGAACGGCGCGACGCCCCTCACCTCGCCCACGCTGCACGCCCTCGACCCGCTGCACCACGTGCTCGGCGAGTTCGAGTCCGTGGCCGCGAACCTCGTGGTGGGCCGCACCCGCGCGACGGTCGCCGAGGACGGCCGGAGCGTTCCCGTCACGGCCGCCGACCAGGTCGCCGTGATCGGTACCCTCGCCGGAGGCGCCTCCGCGTCGGTCTTCTACCGCGGCGGCACCTCACGGGCCGGGAACTTCCGCTGGGAGATCAACGGCACCGAGGGAGATCTCGTACTGACCGCCGACTGGGGCAACATGCAGGTCGCGGCGCTCACCCTGGCGGGTGGGCGAGGTGCCGACACGGCCACCGTCCCCCTCCCGGTACCCGCGTCGTACCAGGGCGAACTGCCCGCGGACCTCGCCGCCTCGCCGGCCGCCAACGTGGCACGGCTGTACGAGCGCTTCGCGCGCGATCTGGCCGAAGAAACCCACACTGTGCCCGACTTCGCCCACGCCCTCGCGCGCCACCGGCTGATCGACGCCATCGAACAGGCCGCGGCCACCGGTACGACCCGGACACCCGCGACGGGCCCCACCGCATCCGCGTCCCCGGCGGACGGCCGCTGACCGTATGTCGCGCGGGCCGCACGCACTTCCGGGGACGCTGTGGACGACCCGGCCCTCCCGGTCGGGGGTGGGAACGGGGAGTAGCACGGCCCTGGGTCCGCCTCGGGATCGGTGAACAAGAGGTGACGCACGGTGACCTTCGTGTAGCTGGAATGTACTTGGGTACCTGAAAGGTTGGCAATTACATCGAGCCCGTAGTCTCGATGACGGCCCGCACGCGCCGAGAGGCCGTGCGACCCCAGTGCGCGGATCACCCGGTCCGCTCCGACCAGCTCCGACCAGCGAGGGCACCGTGACCCACCCCACCTCCGAGCAGCCCGCCGACCTCGTGGCCCGGCTGCGTGCCACCTTCCGCTCCGGGCGCACCAAGCCCGTCGAGTGGCGCACGGCGCAGCTGCGCGGACTGCGCGCGATGCTCACCACGCACGGTGACGACCTCGCGGACGCGCTCCACGCCGACCTCGGGAAGGGCTCCACCGAGGCCTACCGCACGGAGATCGACTTCACCGTCCGGGAGATCGACCACACCCTGGAACACCTCGACGCGTGGCTGCGCCCGCAGGCCGCTCCGGTCCCGGCACACCTCGGCGCGGACGCGACCGCGTGGACGCGCTTCGACCCGCTGGGCGTCGTCCTGGTCATCGCGCCCTGGAACTACCCCGTCCAGCTCCTGCTGACGCCGATGCTCGGCGCGCTGGCCGCGGGCAACACGGTCGTCGTCAAGCCCAGTGAGCTCGCCCCCGCCACCTCGGCCGCCGTCGCGCGGCTGCTGCCCCGGTACCTGGACACCGACGCCGTCGCGGTCGTCGAGGGCGCCGTCGAGGAGACCACCGCGCTGCTCGCGGAGCGCTTCGACCACATCTTCTACACCGGCAACGGCACCGTCGGCCGCATCGTGATGCGGGCCGCGGCCGAACACCTCACCCCGGTCGCGCTCGAACTGGGCGGCAAGTCCCCGGCGTTCGTCGACCGGGACACCGATCTGGCCGTCGTCGCCGACCGGCTCGCCCGCGGCAAGTTCCTGAACGCCGGTCAGACCTGCGTCGCGCCCGACTACGTCCTCACCGACCCGGAGACCGCGCGAGCCCTGGAGCCCGAACTCGTCCGCGCCGTCGGGGAACTCTTCGGCAGCGAACCGCGGCAGTCCGCCGAGTACGGGCGGATCGTCAACGAGCGCCACTTCGACCGGCTCAGCTCCCTGCTCGACTCCGGCCGTACCGTCGTGGGCGGCACCGGCGACCGTGCCGCCAAGTACCTCGCGCCGACGGTCCTGTCGGACGTCGACCCCGAGGCGCCCGTCATGCGCGAGGAGATCTTCGGCCCGATCCTGCCGATCGTGACGGTGTCCGGACTGGACGAGGCCGTCGACTTCATCAACGACCGCGACAAGCCGCTGGCCCTGTACGCCTTCACCGAGTCGGACACCACCCGGGAGCGGCTGGCCGCCGAGACCTCGTCCGGTGGGCTCGGTCTCGGACTGCCGCTCGCCCATCTGACCGTCTCCGACCTGCCGTTCGGCGGAGTCGGCGAGAGCGGCATGGGCAGCTACCACGGCCGCTACTCCATCGAGACGTTCAGCCACCGCAAGGCGGTACTGGAGAAGCCGTTGAGCTGAGCCGGGCACGACTCCTGCCGGTCGGCGGCCCGGGCGGCTCCGGTGTAACCGCGCCGAGTCCGCGCCGAGCCCGCCCCCGGGAAGAGGGTTTCCGCGTGACCCGCGGAGTCACGCGGGCCCGTGTTAGCCTCGCGCGGTGTCCCAGACAGAGATCGACTTGGTGACCGCCGAGTTCTTCGGCGCCTTCGACAACCGGGGCGGCAGGACCGCCGACCTGGAGCGCATCCGTCGGCTGGTCCTCCCCGGCGGTGTGATCGTCAAGACGGGCCCGGACTTCACCGCCTACACGGTGGACGAGTTCATCGCCCCTCGCCGGACGCTGCTGGGCGACGGCCGGCTGGTCGAGTTCTCCGAGTGGGAGACCTCCGGACGGACCGAGATCGCCGGCGATGTCGCCTCGCGGTTCGGTGAGTACCGCAAGTCCGGGATCCTGGACGGCGAGCCGTTCGAGGGCGGCGGGGTCAAGACCATCCAGTTCGTCCGCACCGTCGAGGGCTGGCGGATCTCGGCCTTCGCCTGGTGCGACGACGCCTGACCGCCGCGGCACGGGGAGTTGGGACCGCGCCGGTGGCCGACCGGGCGTCGGCCCCGGTCACCGCGGTGGGCCGCCCTCGGGGACCCGCTCGCCTCACGGGGCGCCGTTGCCTTCCCGAACTCCGGCGTGACGTCGTAGGACCGTGTGCGAAACTGCCACGATGACCTCAGAGATGATCACCGCGGCGGCCGCGGGTTCCTGGCGGCTCGGGGATCTCGACGTCCGTCGCATCGGGTTCGGCGCCATGCGGCTCACGGGCAGCGCGGCCTTCCACCTGGGTACGCCGAGCGACCGCGACCGGTCGATCGCCGTGCTGCGGCGCGCGATCGAGCTCGGTGTCAATCACATCGACACCGCGGCCTTCTACTTCTCGTCGCTGCGCTCCGCGAACGAGCTGATCAACAGCGCGTTGGCCCCGTACGCCGACGATCTGGTGATCGTCACCAAGGTGGGCCCGTACCGCGACTACGCGGGGGAGTGGGGCGCCCCCGCCCGGCCGGACCAACTGCGTTCCCACGTCGAGGAGAACCTGCGCCAGCTCGGGCGCGACCACCTCGACGTGGTGAACCTGCGCCGGATGGGGCAGGACTCGATCGCCGAGCACTTCGGTGCCCTCGCCGAACTGCGCGACGCGGGGCTGATCCGGCACCTCGGAGTCTCCGACGTCGAACCCCGGCAGCTGGCCGAGGCACGAGAGATCGCGCCCGTCGTGTGCGTACAGAACCGGTACGGCCTCGGCTCCGCGGACACCGGGACCGACGAGGTGCTGCGGATCTGCGGGGATCTGGGCATCGCGTTCGTGCCGTTCTTCGCGATCGCCGGCAAGGGCGGCGCGCGGGGCCCCGGCGGCACGGACGGTTCGGCCGGTGAGGCGGACACCGAGGTGCGCGCCGTCGCGCGGGCCCACGGTGCCACCCCCGCCCAGATCCGTCTGGCGTGGACGCTGCGCCAGGGCCCGCACGTACTGGCCATTCCCGGCACCGGCAACCCGGACCACCTCACCGAGAACGTCGCCGCGGGCGCGCTCCGGCTCACCGACGACGAGGCGGCACGGCTGGACGCGGTGCACCGCTCGGCGACGTGAGACCGGCGGCCCGCCGTCGTGCCGGGTGTTCCGCGGCACGGGCGGGCCGGCCCGCCCGGACCGGGTCCCCCCGGCCCGGGGTGTCGTGACCGGAGGGCTCAGCCCAGCCGCGCGTGCAGGAAGGGCACCGTGCTCTCCCACGCGCGCCCGGCCGCATCGGCGTCGTACGTCTCCGGGCGGCCGTCGTTGAAGAAGGCGTGGTTGGCGGGGTACAGACGGAGGTCCGGGGTGACGCCGGACTGCCGCTGGACCGCCTCGCTCAACTGCTCCAGGCTCTCCTTGGGGATGCTGGTGTCGAGCTCCCCGTAGTGGCCGAGGATCTCCGCCTTGAGGCCGGAGAAGTCGGGCATCGCGCCCTGGATGACGCCGTAGAACGGCACCGCCGCGCCGACCCGCGGGTCCGCCGCCGCGAGGTACAGGACGAAGCCGCCGCCCATGCAGAAGCCGACCGCGCCCACCGTGTCCGAGGTGACCTCGGGCAGGCCGAGCAGATGGTCGACCGCGCCGGAGAGCAGTTCGACACCACGTGCGACCGGCAGCTCCTGCATCATCCGGAAGGCTTCCGCGCTGTCATGCGCGACGTTGCCGCCGTACAGGTCGGGCGCGAGGGCGACGAAGCCCTCCGCGGCCAGCCGGTCGGCGACCTGCGCGATGTGATCGGTCAGGCCCCACCACTCCTGGATGACGATCACACCCGGTCCCCGACCGGACGGCGGCAACGCCAGATAGCCGTGGGCGGTGGACCCGGCACTGGGGAAGGTCACGTTCTGATGGGCCGGGGCTCCGGTCGGCTTCGGCAGCTCGGACATGGCACTCAACTCCTGTGGGCGCAGCGCTTGTCAGGGGGCCGGCGGCACCGGTCCCGGATCACTGCCAACGATGTCATGCGCGGGCGCGCTTCCCGGCCCCGGCCCGCACGACGTGGCTCGCGGCCACCTTTTGCAGCAGGCTGTAGGCCAGCACCGGCAGCAGGACGTGCGGCCGGTCGGGCAGGGCCGTGGTGATGAGGACCGCGCCGGCGCTGCTGTTGTTCATCCCGCAGGCCAGTGTCACCGAGGCACCCGAGGAACGGTCCAGACGCAGCACCCGCGCGGTGATCCGGCCCAGGCCGAACGACAGCCCGCACACGAGGGCGGCGACGGCCAGCGCGGCCGCCATCAGCACGGGCTCCGGACGGGCCAGGAAGGGTCCGAGGACGCCACTGGCGTTGATGTACGTCAGCAGCAGCGAGCCGAGCAGGGAGGCGGGGGGTGCGGCGACGAGCAGCACACCCAGGGGGCGGGCGGGCAGAACGAGCCGGGCCAGGATTCCGGCACCGCACGGAAGCAGCACTCCGGTCAGCGCGAAGTCGTGCCCGGCGGTCCGGGCGGCCGCTGACAGCGCCCCCGCGTAGCCGCCGTGCAGCAGGGGGCTCAGGACCGTCATGGTGACCGGGACGGTGAGCGGGGCGGCGATCGTGGAGGCCAGCACGAGGCCGACGGTGGTCGGCTGGTCACCCTCGCCCCGGCTCGTCCACACCGTGGCGCCGGCCGCCACGGGCATCGCGACGATCAGGATCATCGCCGCGATCAGTCCGCTGCCGCCGTCGCTGTCCGGGGTCCGGTGCAGGGCGAAGGCCACGCCCGGGATGATCAGCAGGGGTGCGACCAGGTGGAGGACGAGGCCGGTGAGCAGCGCGGCGGGCCGGGTCAGCAGGGCCCGCAGGTCGTGGACCGGCACCTGGAGGCCGGCGGTGAACAGCACCAGGGACAGCAGGAAGTGCGGGGTGCGCAGGGCGACCTCCAGGAACCCGCCGTCGCCGATCGTGTGCGGGCGGCGCAGCCACAGACCCGGCGCCGACACGGTCGCGGCGGCGAGATAGGCCGCTCCGACGGCCCAGCCGAGGTGGTCACGGAGGAGACTGAGGGGGGATTTCCCGGCGGGAGTGGGGATCATCGTGGCGCTCTTCCGTCGTCAGGGCATCGGGGCGGGGACGGAGCGCCGATATCAAGGAGCACGAGGACGGAAGGAAGCGGGCGAGGGCGTAGACGGTGAGGCTCAGCCAGCACAGGCTGAACAGCCACCCGCCGAGGACGTCGGAGAACCAGTGGACGCCCAGATAGACCCGGCTCAGCCCGACGAGGACGGACCAGCAGCCGACGACCAGGGCGAGGGGCCGTCCGCCGCGCGGGGCCCGCGCGAGCAGCGCGAGGATCAGCAGCCCGCCGCTGACGGCGGACGTGGTGGTGTGGCCCGAGGGGAACGACCAGCCGGACGCGTGCGTGGCCCACTCGGTGACCGCGGGACGGGGGCGGGCGACCAGGGTCATCACGGTGTACCGCACGGTCTGGGCGACCGCCAGGCAGCCGAGACCGCCCAGGGCGCAGAGGATCCGCTCCCGCGCGGTGCGCCCCACGACCACACCGGCCACCGCGACCAGGGCGTACGGCACGACGCCCGTCCCGGTGTACGTGACCGCGCGGGCCAGCGCCAGGACGACGGCCGGGCGGTGGCCGGCCGACCAGGTGCTGAGATCGTCGTCGCCGAAGAGTGTGGCGCCGTCCCGGCCGGTCACGACCAGGGTCAGCAGCACGAAGGCGACCAGGCTCCCCAGGGCGGTCGATCCGGCGAGGTCGGCCGTGTCCGCGCGCTTCATGACGGCACCCCGGGAGCGTCGACCGCCCGGGCGGTCACGGTGGGCAGCGCTGCGGACATCGGGGGAGGTCCCTTCCCTGGCGGGGCGCGGACACGCGGGAGCACGCCGTGCGCGCCGACTGCGAACCCATTGACGGTCTACATAACTGTAGACGTAAGTGCGGCGGGGATCGTTCCCGAGGGGGCCGAAAGGGTCGGGGCGCCCCACCCACCTTGCGCCGCCGACGGGCAGCGCGCTCGTGGGGACCGGGGACGGGACGGGATGTCGTACCCTACGTGTTACGTATAACGCCGTCCTCCCGGAGAAGCCCTGATGAGACGCATCGCCCTGGTCACCCTCGTCGTCGACGACTACGACGAGGCCATCCGCTTCTACACCGAGGCGCTCGGGTTCCGGCTGGCCGAGGACGAGCCCCGGCCCGACGGCTCCCGCTGGGTCGTCGTCGAGCCGGGCACGGACGGCGCCGCCGGCGGACTGCTCCTGGCCCGCGCCAAGAACGAGTCACAGCGCGCCCGCGTCGGCGACCAGACCGGAGGGCGCGTGGGCTTCTTCCTCCACACCGACGACTTCGCCCGCGACCACGCCCGCATGCGTGCCGCCGGCGTGACCTTCCTGGAGGAGCCGCGCCATGAGCCGTACGGGTCGGTCGCCGTCTTCGAGGACCTCTACGGAAACCGCTGGGACCTGCTCCAGCCCGCCGCGTAGCCCCACAGCCTCCTTCGCACCGCACCACAACCACGAACCGACCTGCCGAGGAAACAGACACGCATGACCGCGCCCCGCATCGACACCGACACCATCCGCCGTCTCCCCAAGGCCGTGCTCCACGACCACCTCGACGGCGGTCTGCGTCCCGACACCCTCGTGGAACTCGCCGCGACCGTCGGCCACACGCTGCCCACCACCGACCCGCACGCGCTCGCCGCCTGGTACTACGAGGCCGCCAACTCCGGTGACCTGGTGCGCTACATAGCCACCTTCGAGCACACCCTCGCCGTGATGCAGACCCGCGAGGGCCTGCTGCGCACCGCCGAGGAGTACGTCCTCGACCTGGCCGAGGACGGCGTCGTCTACGGCGAGGTGCGCTACGCACCCGAGCTGATGGTGAACGGCGGGCTGAGCCTGCCCGAGGTCGTCGAGACCGTGCAGGAGGGGCTGGCGGCCGGCATGGCCAAGGCCGCCGCGGCGGGCACCCCGGTCCGGGTCGGCACGCTGCTGTGCGGGATGCGCATGTTCGACCGGACCCGTGAGATCGCCGATCTCGCGGTGGCGTTCCGGGACGCCGGGGTCGTGGGTTTCGACATCGCCGGCGCCGAGGACGGCTTCCCGCCCGCCGACCACCTGGCCGCGTTCGAGCACCTGCGCGGCGAGAGCGTGCCCTTCACCATCCACGCCGGCGAGGCCCACGGCCTGCCCAGCATCCACCAGGCCCTCCAGGTCTGCGGTGCCCAGCGCATCGGCCACGGCGTCCGTATCACCGAGGACATCGTCGACGGCAAGCTCGGCCGCCTCGCGGGCTGGGTGCGTGACCGCCGCATCGCCCTGGAGATGTGCCCCACCTCCAACCTCCAGACGGGCGCGGCCACCTCGATCGCCGACCACCCCATCACCGCCCTGCGGGACCTCGGCTTCCGGGTCACCCTCAACACCGACAACCGGCTGGTCTCGGGGACGACGATGACCCGTGAGATGTCGCTGCTGGTCGAGGAGGCGGGCTGGAGCGTGGAGGACCTCCGCACGGTCACGGTGAACGCCCTCAAGAGCGCGTTCATCCCGTTCGACGAGCGCGTGGCCCTTATCCGGGACGTCGTCCTGCCCGGTTACGAAGCGGCGCTCTGAAGGAGCCCGCGGACATAGGCGGCCTGGCCGACATGCTGCAGATCGTCGGCCAGGACGCTCACCAGCCGTACGCCGAGGGTGACCGCCGGGGTCCAGCGCTCGTCCACGACACGGTCGAGATCCGCGGCGGTCAGCCCGCGCAGGAAGGCGAGGGTCTGATCGTGCACGGCGTCGAAGTACCCGAGCAGCAGTTCGCCGGACTCGACCCGTACCTCGGCCACCTTCCGGGGGCTGTGTCCGTACCCGGTGTCCTGGCGGGGCAGGTCGAGCCCGAACCGCTTCTCCCAGCCCTGCGTCAGCCACACCTGGTCGAGGCCGGAGGCCGCGGCGACATGGTCGTCCTGGACACGGGCGAGATGCCACACCAGCCATGACAGGGAGTTGGCGTCCTCGGCGGGACGCGCGTTGAGGGTCTCCTGGGGGAGTCCTTCGACGGCGGCGTGGACGTCTTCCTGGATCCGGCCGAACGCGTCGATGAGGATGTCCTTTGCATGCATGCGTCCACCATGGCGCATCCCGCCGTCCCCTGCGCCCGGAACCCGGTTCTCGCGCGGCCCCGCGGCCTCAAGGCCGGTCACGCCATGAGCGGGGACACCCGGGCCGGTCGCGCCATGAGCCGGGGACACCCGGGCCGATGCGCACGGATGGGTACCCGGGCCCGTGACGCGGAAAGGCAGATGCGCGAGGTCCGCGCACCTGCCCGTACCGCCTGGATGTCGTGCTCAGACCCTGCGCCAGCGGGCCATGGCGAAGGAGAACAGGCCGAAGAGGACGAGTCCGACCGCGACGCACACCAGCAGCCACGGTCCCGCCGGGGTGTCGGCGAACGACCGGATCGTGTTGTCCAGCCCCTTCGCCTTGTCGGGCTCGAACTCGACCGCCGCGCGGATGGCGAAGCCACCCGCCACGGCGAACACCAGCCCGCGCGCCGCGCCGCCGCCCACTCCGGTGACGTCCACCAGCTTTCGGGTCCGCGCCGACATCTCGCCGAGCTTCATCTTCTTGTGGAACTTGCGCAGGACGGCCCGGGTGCCGATCCACACGCCCGCCACCACGATGCCGGCGCCGGCCGCGCCCACGATCCACTGCCCCGCGGGCAGGCCCAGGACCTTCGCCGTCACGTCCTGGGACTGCTTGTCGCTGGATCCGCTCCCGCTGCCGCGCGAGCCCGCCGCGAACGACAGCACCGAGTAGGCGGTGAAGGAGTAGAAGACGCACCGGCCGGCCGACAGCAGCCGCTTCTTGGCCTTGCCGCCGTCAGGCCCCACCGAACCGAAGACCACCTCCGACAGACGCCACAGCGCCATGCCCACCAGTCCGAGGCCCAGCGCCCACAGCAGCACGGCACCGAAGGGCTTCTGTGCGATCTCCGCCAGCGCACCGCCGCGGTCCGCCTGTTTCCCGGATCCGCCGAAGGCGATCTGCAGCGCCAGTACACCGACCAGCAGATAGATCACGCCCCGCGCGGTCAGGCCGGCCCTGGCGGCGTACTCCGTCACCGGGCCCCGCGCCGCGCGCCGGGCCTCGATCCGTCCGGTCCGTGTCGTCGTACTCGCGTTCATGTAGACCTCCCGGAGTCCGGTTGCCCCCGCTCCGGGATGCCACACGCACGCGGGCCGCGTGACGGGCGGAAGGACGGGTGCCGAGGTGCCCGGCAGAGCCGCGCCGGCTCCTGCCCGTGCTCGTCGGTCGGCGCCAGTCTGTCAGCATTCGTCCGCAGACGCCGGTCCGCCGACGCGAGCCCGGCCGCCCCGATCAGGCCGTGCTGATCCGGCCGTGCTGATGCCCCGGCGTTCGTCCGTCAGCGTCCGGCAGTGTCCGTCAGCGCTGGTCCTCGGAGGTCTCGAGCAGGACCATCAGGGCGCGGGCCGCGGGGCTGGTGGCGTCCGGCGGCGGCAGCATGGCGACGGTCTCGTACGGCGCGTCGCCCGCGCCCTTCAGCGGGAGCGAGGTGAGCCCGCCGGCCTCGCGCTTGAGGCCGAAGTGCCGTGGCACGACGGCGATGCCGAGGCCCTCGTCGACGAGCTCCAGGAGACTGTGCACGTCACTGACCTCGAGGGTCACGGTCCGCCGGACGCCCGCCGCGGCGAAGGCGGCGTCGGTGATGCGGCGCGGCCCCCAGTCGGGGTGGAAGTCGACGAAGGCCTCGCCGCCCAGTTCCTCCGGGGTGACCACGGCGGAGGCCGCGAGATGGTGCGACGGGTGGCAGAGCACCGTCATCGGCTCGCTCGTCAGGGGGACGGAGCGCAGCTGGTCGGTGTCCGGCTGCGTCTTCACCGCGAAGGCCAGGTCGAGCCGCCCGGCCGCGACCTCCTCGGCGAGCGCGCCGGAACCCGCCTGCCGCAAGCGGATCTCGACATCGGGATGGCGCCGCCGGAACGCCGTGAGGAGCTTGGCCACGTGCACCCCGGCGATGCACTGCTCGGTGCCGAGCGAGAGCGTGCCGCGCAGCAGACCCTGTACGGCCGCGACGGCATCGTGGGCCGCGCGGACCTGGGCCAGCACCCGCTCCGCCTCCCCGAGCAGGGCACGGCCGGCCTCCGTCAGCGTGACCCGCCGGGTGGTGCGGACGAACAGCGGTGCCTGGAGCTCCCGTTCCAGGGCACGGATCGAGGACGACAGACCCGACTGCGACACCATCAGACGCTCGGCCGCCCGGGTGAAGTGCTGGTCCTCCGCGACGGCGACGAAGTGCTGGAGGTGGCGCAGTTCCATGGGGCACAAGCGTACTGGCCGATTGAGAGTCCCTTTCGCTGAATCCGATCCGATTCTCCCGTTGGACCTCTGCACCGTGCGCGCGCGAGAGTGGAGTCCTGTTTTCCCGGCCTTCCAGGAGCACGCGTTGTACACCGCACACCCCGACCGTTACGCGGACATGCCCTACCGGCGCACCGGACGCAGCGGCCTGAAACTTCCCGCGCTGTCCCTCGGTCTGTGGCACAACTTCGGCCCCGACCGGCCGGCGGAGACCCAGCGCGCGATCCTGCGCCGCGCGTTCGACCTCGGTGTGACCCACTTCGACCTGGCGAACAACTACGGTCCGCCGCCCGGCGCCGCCGAGTCCGCCCTCGGTGACGCCCTGAAGGCCGACTTCACGCGCTACCGCGACGAACTGGTCATCTCGACCAAGGCCGGATACCTGATGTGGCCGGGCCCGTACGGCGAATGGGGCTCGCGCAAGTACCTGCTGTCCTCGCTCGACCAGAGCCTCTCCCGGATGGGCCTGGACTACGTGGACATCTTCTACTCGCACCGCCCCGACCCCGAGACCCCCTTCGAGGAGACGATGGGGGCCCTGCACTCGGCGGTCCAGCAGGGCAAGGCCCTCTACGTCGGCGTCTCCAACTACTCGCCGGAGGAGACCCGGGAGGCCGCCCGCATCCTCGGTGAGCTGGGCACCCCGCTCCTCATCCACCAGCCGCGCTACTCGATGCTCGACCGGCGTCCCGAGGACGGGCTCCTCGACACGCTGGACGAGCTGCGGGTCGGCTCCATCGCCTACTCCCCGCTGGAGCAGGGCCTGCTCACCAGCCGCTACCTCGACGGCATCCCGGAGGGGTCGCGCGCCGCGAGCGACAGCCCCTTCCTGAGCGCCGACACGGTCACCGAGGATCTCGTGGGGAAGCTGCGCGCCCTCGCCGAGATCGCCGAGGCCCGCGGTCAGTCCCTGGCGCAGATGGCCCTGGCCTGGGTCCTGCGCGGCGGCCGGGTGACCTCCGCCCTCATCGGCGCGAGCAGCACCCAGCAGCTGGAGGACAGCGTGACGGCGACCCACGCGCTGGACTTCGCCGAGGACGAGCTGGCCCGGATCGACGCGGTCATCAAGGCGTGACGCACGCCGGCCGGGCCTTCCGGGCCCCGCCGGTCAGGCCGTGAGGCGCTCGCTGAGCTCCCAGAGGCGTTCGGCCGCCACCGGGTCGACGGCGTAGGACAGGACGCCGGGCTTCGGCGTCCTGCTCCTGAGCGTCCACGCGCGCCCCTCCTCCGCCGACATCGGGGGCGCGATGTCGCTGTTCTCGCAGTAGACACCGCCCCTGTCCGCCAGCAGGGGGCTGGTCGCACACCACACGCTGGTGGCCGCCCCCTGCTCGACGGTCTTGAGCTGTCGTTCCGGGTCCAGGACCGTCCGGCCGTCCGCGTCGAGGACACCGGCCGCCCTCAGGTCCTCCTCGGCGAGGTACTTCTTCAGGTTGGTGTCGACGATGCTGCCCGGGTGCAGGGAGTAGGCGCGGATGCCGTCCGCCCGGCCCCGTCCGTCGAGCGCGAGCGCGAAGAGGATGTTGGCCGTCTTCGACTGTCCGTAGGCGATCCAGCGGTCGTACGCGCCGTGCTCGAAGTGCGGGTCGTCGAAGAGGACGGGCGAGAACCGGTGTCCCCAGGAGGACACCGACACGACCCGGGCCCCGTGCGCCCGGCGCAGCGCCGGCCACAGACGCGCCACCAGCTGGAAGTGGCCGAGGTGGTTCGTGGCGAACTGGACCTCGTATCCCCGGGCGTCCCGGGTCAGCGGGGTCGCCATGACGCCCGCGCTGTTCACGAGGATGTGCAGAGGGCGGCCGGAGGCGCGGAAGCGCTCGGCGAAGGCGTCGATCGAGGCGGGGTCCAGCAGGTCCATGGCCTCGATGGCGACGCCGTCGATCCCCTTCAGCGCGGCCTCGGCCCTCTCGGTGTCCCGCGCCGGCACGACGACCTCGGCGCCCGCGGCACGCAGGACGCGCGCGGTCTCCAGGCCGATGCCGGAATAGCCCCCGGTGACGACGGCGACCTTGCCGGTCAGGTCGATTCCCTTGATGACGTCCTCGGCGGTGGAGGCGGCGTCGAAGCCGGAGTGGAGGGGTTCCTGGGCGGTGGTGGTCATGGTTCGGATCTCCTTGTGTGTGCCTTCCCGACCACCGTAGGACCGGCCGTCCGTACGATGAATGCTTGAGAGTCCGCATAACTTGCGCGATAGTACGGACATGCCTGTCGACCCGCTCTCCGACACCCTCGGCCTGATGGACGCCCGCTGTGTCGTCTCCGGTGGCTTCACCGCCGGCGGCGACTGGGCCCTGCGCTTCCCCCGGCCCGATCGGCTGAAGATCACCGCGGTGGTGAGAGGGAGCATGTGGGTGGCCGTCGAGGGCATGCCGGACGCCGTCCGGCTGGAGCGCGGCGACGTCGCCGTGTTCGACGGCAGCCGGGCGTTCGTGGTCGCGAGCGACCCCACGCCGGACCCGGTGGACGCGACGAGGCTCTTCGCCGACGCACCGGGCCCGATGATCCGGTACGGCGGCGGCGAGGACGTCGTCTTCGTCGGCGGCCATGTCGAACTGGGCCGGGCGGGCGAGGAACTGCTGCTGCACGCCCTGCCGCCGCTGCTGCACGTGCGGGCCGCCGCGGAGGAGGCCCCCGTGCTGCGCTGGCTGCTCGACCAGCTGCTGCGCGAACTCACGGCCGGCCGGGCAGGTGCCGACTTCGCGGCCGACCAGCTCGCCCAGCTGATGTTCGTCCAGGTGCTGCGCGCCTATCTCGCGGACGCCGACGCCCTGCCCGCCGGAAGGCTGCGGGCCCTCGCCGACGAGCGCATCTCCCCGGCGCTGCGTCTCATGCACGCCGAGCCGGGCCGCCCCTGGCAGCTTGAGGAACTGGCCAGGGCCGCGGCCATGTCCCGCACCAGTTTCGCCCAGCGCTTCCGGGCGGTGGCCGGCGTACCGCCCCTCACCTATCTGCTGGACTGGCGCATGAGCCTGGCCAGGCGTGCGCTGCGGGACGGTGAGACATCCGTGTCGGCCCTCGCCCAGAAGGTGGGCTACACCTCCGAGAGCGCGTTCAGCAACGCCTTCAAACGGACGACCGGGGTGGCGCCGAGGCGTTACCGGGACGTCGCGCGGGCCGCCCTCGCGGGCTGAGCCTCTCCTCCGGCCGGACGAGTGGCGGGGGGGGGGGGGGGGGGGCGGCCGCCCCCCCGGGGGGGGGCGGGGGCGGGGGGCCCCGGCCCCCCGCGGGGGCGCGCGCGCGCCCCCC
>NZ_JBHWEL010000001.1:136438-159073 GCF_042734135.1 Streptomyces sp. NPDC059668
CGCGGCGGGGTCGGCGGCGCGCGGGGGGGCCCCCCCGGGGGGGCTGCCCAACCCCCCGGGCGGGCGGGGGGGCGGGGCGCCCGGCTCCTGGCCGGCCGCCCGGCTGATCTCGGCCTTCGCGGGCGTCCAGCGGCCCCGAGGGGGCACGGCCTCGCGCCGGCCCGAAGGGTGAACCGTCGGCCTACGCCGGGACGCGGTCCAGGAATCCGTGCACGCCGCGGATCCGGCCGTCCTCGTCCAGGGTGATCACGTCGAATCCGGCGACGGGAGCCGAGCCGTCGGCCTCGTCGACCAGCTCCCAGCCGAACCGGGCGATGTCGTGGTGCCCGTCGACGGTCCCCGCGAGCCGGAAGGAGAACCCCGGGAACTGCTCCTGCGCCGCCGCGATCACGGCGGCGATCGACTCGTGCCCGCGCACGTCGGCCAGCGGGTCGGTGTAGCCGCCGTCGGCGCTCCAGGCGGCGGCGACCGCCTTGGCGAGCGCGTCCGGCCCGTCCGCGTTCCAGGCCTCCAGGTAGCGGGCGACGGCGGTCTCGTGACGGTCGGTGTTCTCGGACATGGCTGATCGGCCTCCGGTGAAAGGGATACGGACTGGCGGGGGACCGGACGCGGAGGGCTGCGGTGATGCCCCGTCGTCCGGTACCGCAACGATGCCCGGCGGCCCCTGAGGGCGTCGATTACCTCCCGGGTAAGGGAGGCCGGTCGCGTTTCGGCCAAAGGAGTACGTGAATATGCCAAGAGACTGGCTGGAATGGCATGGTGACAGAGTGTCAGGAGTGGCGATACTCGATAAGGAGGGCGATTCAGCCACGCCCGAGCGCATCAGCACCACTGTGTACCACGGATGCTCGGTACGACCGTCGACCGCGGACGAGCCGCAAGCACTGAACGAGCCGCAGGGAAAGTGAGGCCGGACCGGCAGCGAGCGTTGCAATGGGGGAGCGATCGTGCACGACGAATTCCTGTGCCACGTCACCGCATACGGAGTGTGCGGGGGGAGACGCGTCGGCGTCCCCCTGGGAACGTACCGCGCGCCCACCCTGGCGCTTGCCCTGTGGTGGATGCGGGACCGTGCTTCGTGGATGGCCGAACGGCTCGACCCGCAGCCCGACGACCCCACCTTCCCGCCCAACTCGATCGCGCCGGTGTCGGAGACCGTCCCTGACGTGCCGGGCATGCTGCGCGCCTGGTGCGGGGACACTGGTCAACAGGAGTTGGTCGCCGAGGAGTTGGCCGCTGGGAAGCTCGTCCGTATCGCCACGAGCGACGACACCACCGAGTACGAACTGCTCGCCGAATCCGTGGACGCGCTGCGCATGCAGCGGACCGCCGCCGTACTCGGCACCTCCGCCGCCTGACCGCCCACCGCCCACCGCCCACCGCGCGCGGGCGACCGGCGCCGGCATCCGCGTCGACACGGATCCAGCGTTCGGCACACGGCGTTCTGCACCGGGACCGGCGTTCGGCACCGGCAGGGCGCCAGTACCTGCGGCAGCACGGAACCAGGACCAGCACCTTCTAGGGCACGGCACGGCACGGCACCGGCACCTGCGACGGCCCGGCCCGGCGCCGGCACCCGCGTCGCCAGGGCACTGTCACCGGCGGTCCCCGGGCGTCGTTCCGCGTGGCCGGTCCGTCGTCACGGCGCCGCCCGTCGTCCCGGCCGGGTCGCCGGTGTCCCGAAGGCCCTCAGCCCGTCCGTACCACCAGGGCGTAGTCCCCGAGCCCGATCAGCAGCTCACCGGGAAACTCGCCGGACGTCGTGCGGATCCCCTCGATCCGCCCGGTGGCGGGGTCGAAGGCGATGTCCCGTACGGTCCCGCGTCCGTCGCCGCTCTCGGTCAGGACCCGCGCCCCCAGGGCCTCATGATGCGCCTGGACCGTGGGCGCGACGGCGTCGAGGACGGTCTCCGAACGGACCAGGACGGCGTCGGGGCCGACCGCGTGCAGCTCGTCCCAGGCCAGCGAGGTCTCCTTGCGGCCGCGCGCCCGCGCGATCCGCAGCCGGCTGACCAGCCCGGCCTCGGCGTCGATCGTGAGCGACTTGACCACACCGATCTCGGTCGCCTCCCCGAGGGTGACCACCGGCAGACCGTTGATCTCGGAGAACAGCGTCACGGTGTCTCCCCCGTCGCGTGGAACGCGTCGACCTGGGCGGCGAAACCGGCCAGGTCGTCGGCGACGAACCGGGTCGCGTCGGCCGGGATGACGAGCGCTTGCCCGGACACGGCGAGGGTCTCGCCCCGGGGCACGAACACCTTGCGGCGACGGCGGCCCGAACCTGCCTTGGGCGCCTCGCGGGTGGCGATCCGGAACCCCACCACACGTCCGCTGGTGCCCGCCTCCACGACGAGGTCCAGGACGGTGCCGACCTCCGTGCCCGCGTCCGTGAGCACCTTGGCGCCCACCACGCGGCCGTGCGCGGCCTCGCCCCGCGCGACCACCGCTGCCGGTTCGGCGAGGACCTCGCGGCTCCGGATCATGACGGCGTCGTGGCCCACCGAGTGCACCGCGCTCCAGGGCAGGCTCTGCTTCAGCGGTCCCGCGAGCAGCCCTCGCCCGCTGAGCGTGAATCCGGTGACACGTCCCGCCGGTCCGTCGAAAACGGTGTCCTTGATCTGCGCCACCACATCACCCCCCAGGGTGACCACCGGTCGTCCGCCCAGGCTGCGCGCGGCCGTCAGCTCGCTCATCGCACATCCCGCTTCCCGAACCGGCGCCCGCGCTGCACGGCGATGACGGTCCCCGACCGCCTGCTCGCCTGCACCCAGACCACCGCCGTGCCCAGCAGCGCCAACGCCGCGACCACGACGACCGGCCACATCCACCAGACCATCGTCCACCTCCGGACTTCCAGGCCCGGTCACGGTCGACCGGATTCGGCTCCGTCCGGGTTCCCCGGGAGCGCCGGACAATGCCCCGCCCGGGGGTTTCGTCACTGACGACGTGCGCACCGCCGGCCGCGGGGTACGGTCCCGCTCAGCCGGTCCGCGGCCCGCTCTCCTCGGGGCGCTGTCTGCCGAACCAGTCCAGGCAGACGATCAGCGCGTCGTCCAGCGGCTCGGTGACGCGGTAGCCGGCCAGCTCGTCGAGGACGGCACGCGGTACGTCCGCCGCGGGCAGCAGGGCCGTGGCGGCCACCGCCCGGGCCAGCGCCCGCTCCCCGAAGGCCTCTCCGAGCGGGGACAGGGCGTCGTAGACACCGTCACTCACCACCAGGAGCCGGTCCCCGGGCAGGACGGCGAACTCCTGCGGCAGGTAGTCGGACTCCTCGAACATGCCGAGCGGCAGCTGTGCCTCGAATTCGATCCGTTCCACGGCCGTGCCCCGCCGGCGCCACAGCCGGGGCGAGCCCGCGTCCACGGCCAGCACCCTGCCGGTGGCGAGGTCGAACGACAGGAGCAGCGCCGAGACGTGCTGGTCGCCGTGGTGCTGGGCGTAGATCGCCTGGTCGGCGAGCCTGGCCTGGTCGGCGACCGGAAGGTCGGCGCGCCGGGCGTTGCGCAGGGCGCCGACGGCCAGCTGTGTCAGCAAGGAGGCGTGGATGCCGTCCCCCATGCCGTTGAGGATCGTCAGGGAGAGCCGGTCCGCGTTCGAGGACCAGTCGAAGTTGTCCCCGCGCACCGCGTACGCGGGCTCCAGCTGCGCGCCGATGGAGAACTCCTCGCGGGCGGAGGCCCGGCCGGGGAGGAGCTCCCACTGCATCTCGGCGGCCAGGGTCAGCCGGCCGACCCGGCGTGCCAGCCGGTAGACGTCGGTGTCCCGTTCCGCCACGACGATCTCGTGTCCCAGCAGCTCGGCCACCTGAGCGAGCTCGTCGGTCACCTCGACGCCGGGGGACCCCTGTGGCAGCCGCACCGTGAGCACACCGAGGCGCTCGCCCCGGGCGGTGACCGGCAGGTGGAGACGTACGTGCTCGCCTTGCCGGGGCTGTTCCTCGTGCGGTTCCTGGCTGCCGAACGCCCGGCCCTCGGCGCTGTTGTGCAGGGAGACGGAACGCGAGGGGTCCCCGGGTGCCTCGACCGGCTGGAGCACGGTCAGTCCGTAGTCCGCCATGAGGAGATCGGCGCCGGTCGCTCCCCAGACGTCCGTCAGGAGAGTGCGCAGGGTGTCGAGCAGCGCGTGCGGAGGGGTCGCGCGCAGGGCTCGGTCGACGTCGTTCACAGAGGTCACGGTCGTGGTGGCTTTCTCGTGCGGTTCGCGTGCGGTTCTCGTGCGGGTGGTGTGGTGGGTCCGGGGGCCGGGCGGTGAGACCGGCCGGGTGGGCCGTCATGGCTGGCAAAGCCCATCAGGAGATGACAAGGTGGTTCGGTGCCGCGCTCGATCCGTCCACCCGTGTCCCGAGACGATGCCGCGCAAACGCTGGACGCCGTCGCGGAACTTCTCGAACTTCTGTGGGGCCGAGGGCAGGAGGCCGCGCCGTCCGGCCCGGTGCCGCCCTCACAGCTACGGGCCCTGATCGTGATCGAGCAGGGCGGTTCGATGAATCTTCGCTCGCTCGGCGACGCGCTGGCCTCGCGTCCCTCCTCGGTCAGCCGTCTGTGCGACCGGATGGAGGCCGTCGGGCTGATCCGCAGGGCGCCGAGCACGACGAGCCGGCGCGAGGTCGAGGTCGTGCTGAGCCCGCTCGGGGAGCAGGTGCTGCGCGAACTCCGTGACCACCGCGCGCGGGAGGTCCGGGCCGTCCTGGAGCAGATGTCGTCGGCGGACGTCGCCCGGCTCACCGAGGGGCTGGAGGCGTTCCGGGCGACCGCGCTGGAGCAGCTCGACGAGCGGGCCGGCGGCGCCGGCCGGGAGCCGGGGCGCGCGACGGGTACCGGATAGGTTCCCTTGTCTGCCGATTAGCTCCATTGAGGTCCCTCCACCGCGACGACCAGCCCCCAGGGACGCCTGACTCGGGGTCACAGGGGAACCAGATTGTTGCCTGACAGCAATTGTTGTCAAATGACAACGATCGGATACGGTGGGACCTGGCGCGGCTCCCACGCGGCGCCGCGGTGTACCGCCCCGTGCGCGTATCCCTCTATACCCGCGCATTCCGACGACATCCCGAAGGATCGCTGTGCATTCAGGCCGGAGTCCAGGTCAGGCGGCCCTTTCGCTGTCCACGCGTGAGGCCGGTCCGGGGACCGTGATAGCGGTCGCCGGGGAAGCGGATCTCGACAACGTGGGCAGCCTCGGCGCCGCCCTCGACGCGGCGGCACGGACTCCGAAGGGCCCCGTGGTCCTGGACCTGGCCGAGCTGACCTTCGCCGACTCGACCACGATCAACGTCGTCCTGCGGGCCTACGGCGTCCTCGGTCCCCGGCTCAGGCTCGCCGCGCTCACCCCGTTCCTGGAACGGGTGCTGGACATGACCGGAGTCTCGGAGGTCGTGCCGGTCTTCCGCACCGTGGACGAGGCCCTGGAGCACGATGCGGTCTGAGCGGAGCGGGTCAGAGGGACCGGCCGGGCGGCGGGGGAAGGGCCCGGTGCCCGTGGGCGAGCGACGGGCCGAGCGAGCGCAACGCGCTCAGCAGACCGTCCAGGTCGGCGTCCGGCATCCGCAGCAGGGCGTCCCTGATCCAGTCGCCGCGCTGCTCGCGCACGCGGTCGAGCACGGAGCGGCCGTGCCGTGTGAGGCTCAGGCCGACGGTCCTGCGGTCCGCGGCCAGTGGCGCTCGGGTCAGCAGTCCGGCCCCCTCCAGGGTGTCGCACACGCGGCTCGCCCGGGAGCGGCTGATCCGTGCCCGGTCGGCGAGCGCGGCGAGACTCAGACCGGGAGACGTGCCGACCAGGGTCAGCGCACGCAGCAGCGGCGGCGAGAGCCGGCTGTCGACGGCGACCGCCGTACGGGCCGACGCGGCGACCAGGACCTCGGCCACGGCCGCCAGCTGGTCGGCCGCGCGGAGCAGCATGTCGTCCCGTACCCGGGAGAGCGCGACGTCCGCGGCCGGCACCCGCGACGGCCGGTCGTCCGGCACCGGGAGGAAGGCCGCGTCCTCGTCCGTCTCCCGGAGGGAAGCGTCGTCCGGCCCCCTGGGCGGTGCGCCGTCCTCTCCTTCGGGGGTCTGTCCATCCATCCGTCCGCACCCTTTGCTCGTACCGCAGATTCGGCGACCCGTCAGGCCCCCCGATGTGTGGCCCTGCCCCTCCGCGCCGGGATGACACCGGTACCGTGTGGGGATCGTGTGCCGAAGGGGGTGGGGACGACCCGGTGCGGCGCCGGCTCCGGGCCCGGTGCGAGGCGAGGGAACATCGGGGCGAGTGTGGAGGACGCCACGGGGTATGCGCTCCTGTGCAGCGGCGTCCGGACGCGCGGTCTGCGGACGTATCGGCATTCGAAAGAGAACCACATGATCGAGCACTTGGACGGAGCAGTGATACCGCCTGGCTTCGACGTGCCCGTGGACCCGCTACGGCGGGCGGCGCACTACACCGGCGAGCCGGGGTGCATCGCCGACGCACGCGCCTTCGCGGAACTGTTCCTCGAACAACTCCGGTCGGAATGGTGCGCCGAGATCGACGCTCGCGCCGACGGCGACCTCCTGCTGGTCGTGAGCGAGCTGGTCACCAACGCCGACCGGCACAGTCATGGGCCCTACATCCTGGAGCTGGAGGGGACCGACGTCTTCGTGACCGTCACGGTCTACGACAGCAGCGCCACCCTGCCCCAGCGCTATCCGCGGGATCCGCAGCGCATCGGGCGGCACGGACTGGAGATCGTCCACGCGCTGGCGACGGAGGTGACCGTCGGGCGCGTTCCGGTCGGCAAGTGCGTCAAGGCACAGCTCGACCTGCGCCGTTGACCCGGCCGCCCGCGCAGCGCGGACGATCAGGGGGCGACGGCCCGGCAGGGGGCGCCGCCGCCGAGCCGACCGCCCGAGGCATGGACAGAGGCGGGATACCAGTAGGCTCGCCACAGTCGATGGTCGGCGTCGGTCACACAAGGGGGACGAACGTGGCGGAGCGCCTGCCGCGGATCGGAGAGCACAGCGCGGTACCGCGCCAGGTGAGTTCCGACCCCCGCTGGGGCCTGGACGCCACCGCGGCGCTGCTGCTCGTCGAGGACGACGCCGGTGACGCGCTGCTGGTGCGGGAAGTACTGGCCGACAGCGGTCTGCCGATGGACGTCACCTGGTGCAAGTCCCTGGCCGAGGCGCGGGCCTTCCTGCAGGCCTCGAAGCTCGCGGTGTGCGTCCTGCTGGACCTGCACCTGCCCGACACCCACGGACTGAGCGCGGTACGGCTGGTGCGCGACGCCTCGCCGGACGCGGCCGTGGTGGTGCTCACCGGACTCGCCGAGAACGAGGCGGGTCTCGCCGCGGTGGCGGAAGGCGCCCAGGACTTCCTCTCCAAGGACGGCCTGAACGCGGAGGAACTGAGCCGGGCGGTCCGGTACGCCCTCCAGCGCAAGCAGGTGGAGCGGTCGAGCGCCGAACTCCAGGCGAGCAGGCTGCTGGCACAGGAGAACGCCCGGCTGGAGCGCGGACTGCTGCCCAAACCCCTGCTGCGCGGCGACCGGTGCCAGGTCCACTCCCGCTACAGCCCCGGGCGCGACCACGCGCTGCTGGGCGGCGACTTCTTCGACGTCGTCGAGGACGAGGACGGCACGGTGCACGCGGTGATCGGGGACGTCTCCGGCCACGGCGCCGCCGAGGCGGCCCTCGGTGTCTGTCTGCGGGTGGCCTGGCGGGCCGCCGTGCTCTCCGGATGCGTCGGCCCGGCACAGGTCCGTCTCCTGGAGGAGATCCTCGAGGCCGAGCGCGCCGAGGACTACATCTTCGCCACCCTCACCATCCTCCGGCTGTCCAAGGACCACAGCCGGCTGACCGTGATCCGCGCCGGACACCCGGGGCTGCTCGTCCGCACCTCCGAGGGCATCGAACTGTTCGAACCGCCGGTGGGACCCGCGCTGGGGCTGGTCCCGGGCGGGGCGCACTGGCCCGAGACCGAGCTGCCCGCGCACGACATCAGCGCGGTGACGCTGTTCACCGACGGTCTCTTCGAGGGCGTCGTGGGCCCGGACCAGCGGCTGGGCGAGGAAGGACTGCTCGCGGTGGCGAGAAAGCACATGGACCTGCACGGCCGTCCGTTCGTCGACGCGGTGGTCGAGGACGTGGCGGCGCAGAGCACGTTCCACGGAGGACTCGCCGACGACGTGGCGGTCCTGCACCTGGCGACGGACGGCAGGTCGTGACCCGTACCCCAGGAACCCCCGAGCCCACGGACGACACCGCGGCGCGCAGGCCCAGCGGAGTCGCCCGGCTGACCGTCCAGGGCTGGATCCATGTCGTCCTGGCCGTCAACGTCCTGCTGGTGATCGCGTTCGCGGTGTCCGGCGGAGTTCTCCAGTCCCGCGCCGACGACCGCACCGACCTGCTCACCGACCTCATCCAGCCCGCCCGTTCCACCGCCTTCCAGCTGGAGACCTCGCTGGTCGACCAGGAGACGGGCGTACGGGGCTACGTCCTGAGCAAGGACACCAGCTTCCTTGAACCGTACGAGTCCGGGGTGCGGGACGAGGCGAGGCTGCGCGCCCGTCTCAGCACGCTGCTCACCGACCAGCCCCGGGTCGCGGCCGACCTGACCGCGGTGCGGCGGGCCGGCGACGCCTGGCGCCGGGACTACGCGAGGCCGCTGATCGCGTC
Organism: Streptomyces sp. NPDC059668; assembly: GCF_042734135.1. Taxonomy (NCBI): domain Bacteria; kingdom Bacillati; phylum Actinomycetota; class Actinomycetes; order Kitasatosporales; family Streptomycetaceae; genus Streptomyces; species Streptomyces sp. NPDC059668. The sequence goes on from NZ_JBHWEL010000001.1 coordinate 145,069, forward strand.
GGTCCGTACGGGCGGCCGCGGCACGCCGGGTCTGGAGGCGAGCAAGGCCCAGTTCGACGAGACGCGGAAACTGCTGTCCACCATGGAGACGCATCTCGGGCAGTTGCGCGACCGGACCCGGGCGTCGGCGGAGGACAGCCGGCAGTCCCGCAACCTCTTCTTCGGCGGCACGCTCGCCGCCTTCCTCGCGGCCGGACTGGCACTGACCCTGTTGCTGCACCGCATCGTCGGACGGCCGCTGAGGACCCTGGAAGCGGCCTCGGTCGACGTCAGCGGCGGAGCGTTCGAGCGTACGATCCGGCTCGACGGGCCACGGGACCTGGAAGCGGTGGCACGGGCCGTCGAGGAGATGCGCCGCCGAATCGTCGAGGAGCTCTCCGCCTCCATGGCGCGCGAGACGCTCCTGGAGGAGCGGACCGCGGAACTCGACACGCAGGCCCTGGAGCTGAAGCGCTCCAACGCGGAACTGGAGCAGTTCGCCTACGTCGCCTCCCACGACCTGCAGGAACCCCTGCGCAAGGTCGCGTCCTTCTGCCAGCTCCTGGAGAAACGCTACGGCGACCAGCTGGACGACCGGGCCAAGCAGTACATCGACTTCGCCGTCGACGGCGCCAAGCGCATGCAGACCCTCATCAACGACCTGCTGACCTTCTCGCGGGTCGGCCGCGTGGGCGAGAAACTGGTGCCGGTCGCGCTCGACGACGTACTGGACCGGGCCCTGGGCAACCTCAGTGTGGCCCTGGACGAGACGGACGCCCGCGTGGTGCGCGAGGGGCCGCTGCCCACCGTGACGGGTGACGCGACCACGCTGACGATGCTCTGGCAGAACCTGATCGGCAACGCGGTGAAGTTCCGTGATCCCGGGCGGCGACCCGAGATCGTCGTCCACTGCGAGCCGGCGGACGGGGAGTGGCGGCTGGGCGTACGCGACAACGGGATAGGCATCGAATCCGAGTTCAGGGAGAAGGTCTTCGTCATCTTCCAGCGGCTGCACGGCCGTGACGAGTACGACGGTACGGGGATCGGCCTTGCCGTCTGCCGGAAGATCGTCGAGCATCACGGTGGCATCATCACCCTGGACGGCGCCGCGGGGGAGGGCACGGACGTGTCCTTCACCCTGCCCATGGCGCGGCCCGAACCCGATCTCCGGGCCGAGGAGACAGCGCGCCCATCCGAAGGAGTACGTACGTGACCACCCCCGTCGAACCCATCCAGGTCCTGCTCGTCGAGGACGACCCCGGCGACGAGCTCATGACCCGGGAGGCGTTCGAGGACAACAAGATCCGCAACGCCCTGCACGTCGTACGGGACGGTGAGGAGGCCCTCGACTTCCTGTACCGCGTCAACCAGTACGTGGACGCGCCGCGGCCCGACCTGATCCTGCTCGACCTCAACCTGCCGAAGTACGACGGGCGTCAGGTGCTGGAGCGCATCAAGTCGGACGAGGAACTGGCGCACATCCCCGTCGTCGTCCTCACCACCTCCTCCGCCGAGGAGGACATCCTGCGCAGCTACAGGCTGCACGCCAACGCCTACGTCACCAAGCCGGTCGACCTGGACCAGTTCATCGCCGCCGTCCGGCAGATCGACGACTTCTTCGTCTCCGTGGTGAAGCTGCCGAAGAGCTCCTGACCACCGCCGGACCGCCCGTCCATGAACGGGCGAAGTCGGGGAACAGGGACAGGGGCGGCACCGACCTTGCCGACCAGCAGACCAGCAGTCGAGACGCGAGGGTGGGCTTCCCATGAGAAGGCGCAGGACAGGGCGACGAACGGGCGCCGGGACGGCGCGGCTGCCGGACATCGAATCCGTGCTGCGGGCCGGCCCCTCCGGCTGGCGGCGGACCGTGGCCGGCGGTCTCCTGTGGGGCGGCGCCGCCGCGGCCCTCGGCGCTTCCGGGGACCGGACCGCGCGCCGGGCGGCCCTGCGGGGCATCGGCACCGTCGCGATCGCCTCGGCCGTGACCCGCGCCGTCGCCCGCCCCGCGGTGCGCAGGTCGCAGCCGCTGGACGCGGCCGGCCGGATCGCCTCCGCCGCCGCCTTCGCGGCCGGCGTGCTCCTCGAAGCACCCCGGTACGGACTCTTCGTGGTGCCCGGCGCCGCCGCGCTGACGGCGGCCCGGATGCGTGCCGAGGTCCGTCACCCGGGCGACGTGGCCGTGGGCGTCGCGATAGGAGCCGGCGCCGCCGCGCTGACCGCCCGCTGGTGGCCGGTCAAACCGGAGTCCGCGGCCGCCGCGGCACCGCCCCGTCGCCCCGCGCCCGCCCTGCCCGGCGGCGCCGGGCTGCACATCGTGGTCAACTCGTCCTCAGGACTGTCGTGGAGCGCCGACAGCCCCGACGCGAGCGAGTATCTGCGCGGGGCACTGCCCAAGGCCGACATCACGGTGGCCCAGCAGGGACAGGACCTCGTGGAACTCCTGGAAGCGGCCGCCCGGCGCGCGAAGGAGCAGGGCGGCGCGCTCGGCGCCTGCGGCGGCGACGGGACGATCAACGCCGCGACGGAGATCGCCGCCCGGCTCGGCGTGCCGCTCGCGGTGTTCCCCGGCGGCACCTTCAACCACTTCGCCGTGGACCTGGGCAACCAGTCCATGGAGGACGTCGTGGGCGCCGTGCAGGCCGGCGACGCGGTCGTCGCGGACCTCGGGCGGGCCCGCGTGCCGGGCGGACCGGAGCAGGTGTTCCTCAACACCTTCAGCCTCGGTGTCTACTCCGAACTCGTGGGCGCCCGCGAGAAGCTGGAGGAACGGATCGGGAAGTGGCCGGCGCTCGTGGTCGGCCTGGCCGGTGTCCTCGCCAAGGGCAGCCCCGTGAACGTCTCCGTCAACGGCCGCCCCAAGCGCCTGTGGCTGCTCTTCGCCGGCAACGGCATATACCACCCCGCCGGGTTCGCGCCCACCTACCGGACCCAGCTCGACGACGGCCTGCTGGACGTCCGCGCCGTCGACGCCGGCACTCCGCTGGCCAGGACACGTCTGCTGCTGGCGGTGCTGACCGGCACCCTGCACAACAGCCGGGTCCTCACCACCGCACAGGTACGCAGCCTGCGCCTCGAAGTGCTGCACGGCGACCCGCAGTTCTCGTACGACGGCGAGGTGGCCCGGGTCGCCGCCGGCCGACTGGTGCTGGACAAGCTGACCCGGGCCGTGACCCTGTACCGGCCCGGTGAGAAGGACCAGTGGCTGCGCTGAGGTGCGCCAGGGGTCCGCGGCTCTGCGTGTGAGGGAGCGGGACCGGGCGGTGTTGATGCCCTCGACGTGGAGGGCATCAACTCGTCCGCACCGCTTCGGAGTCGCCGAGGCGAGCGGTGGTCAGCCGGCGAGGACGGAGTCGTCGGCGGTCCGGGCCCCCGGCAGCCGGTGGCGGGCCGCGACCAGTGCGGCGTCGACATCCTGCGTACCGGTCGAGACACAGAGCGTGTACGCCAGATCGTCCATGCGCCGGCGGGCCTCCGCGCTGCCGTTCTCGGCGTGGAGGGTGCGCAGGGTGAGGTACTGCTCGACGAGATTGCGCAGAACCACGGGGTGGGCCATCAGCACGGTGTCCTCCGGACGGGTGGGCCGACATGTCGGTGCGTTTCCGCCGTCGGCTACCCCGTCCCTCCGGGCGTAGTCGGCCCCGGTCCGCGAGGGCCGGAAATCCGGTGGCGGACGACCACTCGGCGGGGTGATGCTCGTGGGCATGGCCGACACCGCTTCTGCACAGTCCGGGAGCACCCAGCCCGATCGGAGCTTCGGCTGGTGGGACATGTTCGTCCACCCCGACGACGATCCACGCACGGACGGGGGATTCGTCGGGGAGCGGGACACCCTCGTCGGGTATCTCCGCGACCAGCGGCTGACGTTGGAGATGAAGTGCGCCGGTCTGGACGCCGAGGCGATGGCCCGGCGTTCGGTCGGGCCGTCGAACCTCTCCCTGCTCGGGCTGGTGCGCCACCTCGCCGGGGTCGAACAGACCTGGTTCCGCCGGGTGATGGCCGGTCAGGACGTGCCCCGGCACTACCGGTCCGAGGACGACCCCAACGGCGACTTCGACGGCGCGCTGCCGGACGCCGACGCGGTGGCCGAGGCCTGGTCCACCTGGCGCTCCGAGGTGGCCTTCGCCGAACGGTTCGTCGACGAGGCCCGGGACTTCGACGTCACCGGGGCGAACGGCGACGAACCGGTCTCGCTCCGCGAGGTGCTGGTGCACATGATCGAGGAGTACGCCCGGCACAACGGCCACGCGGACTTCCTGCGCGAGCGGATCGACGGCAAGGTCGGCCAGTGAGCGCCCCGGTCAGCGGCCACCGTCCGGCGCCCGCCGCGTCAGCAGGAGTTCGTGCAGATAGCGCTTGGTGACCGACCCGGCGTGGCGCGTCTCGATCAGGTCCGCCACGCACCGCAGCAGGCCGCGGCGCGCGGGCGCGTCCAGCGCGCGGTGCCCGGAGTAGGTCAGCAGTACGTCGAGGTACTCCCGCGTCGAGTAGGTGATCTCCCGCGCGAAGCGGTACGAGGTGACCCGGCCCCACCGCTCCAGCTCACCGGTGTCCGTGGCGACGTCGGCCTCGTCCGAGGCCCGCAGCCCGGGCGGGGTGGCCGGGTCCCAGCGCTCGTAGCACTCCTGGACCCGGGCGAAGAAGCCGGTGCTGCCGCCCGCGACATGGTGCGTGGTCACCACCGCGAGGACTCCGTCCGGACCGAGCGCCTCCGCCGCCTTGGCGACCCGCACCGCGGGGTCGATCCAGTGGAACGCGGTGGCACACACCACGACGTCGAACGGATCGCGCGGCAACGGCCACCGCTCGAACTCCGCCACCTCCACCCGCGCCCGGGGGAAGTCGCGCAGGTTGCGCCGGGCCACCGCCGCCAGCGCGGGACCCAGCTCCACGGCCGTCACGTCGCATCCCAGCCGCGCCAGCGGGACGGTGAGCTGCCCCGTTCCCGGACCGATCTCCAGGACGCGGACACCGGGCCCGAGGCCCGCCCGCCCGGCCAGCTCGTCCACCAGCGCCGCGGGATAGCGGGGACGGGCCCGGTCGTACAGCTCCGCCGCCTCGTCGAACGTGTCCCTCAGCACCGTCGCCCACCTCCACCGGTCCGGCGTCCAGCGTAAGTGCCGTGCCGTGATCCGGTCCGATTCCCCCGAGAGCGGAACGCCGATCCCTTCCCGTGCGGCCCGCTGCTCCTAGGCTTGAAGAGTGAGCAACCAAGCGTCGAACGAAGCCCGTGTCATCCCGCTGCGCCCGGTCACCGCGCCGGATCCGGCCACCCGTCGGCCGCCGGGGCAACCGGTCCCCGCGGACCACACGCCGCGGCGGGGCCTTCCGGTCCTCACGCCCCGGCCGACGCCACCCGCCTCCGGACGCAGGGAGCCGCTGTGGCGCGACCTCGTGGGTGACGTCCTGCGCCGGGAGCGGCTGGCGCAGGAGCGCACGCTCAAGGACGTGGCCGACGCGGCCCGGATCTCGATGCCGTACCTCTCCGAGCTGGAGCGCGGCCGCAAGGAGGCTTCGTCCGAAGTCCTCGCGGCCGCCGCCCGAGCCCTCGGCCTCGGTCTCACCGACCTGCTCTCGCTGGCCCAGGACGAGCTCACCCGCCTCGCCCAGGTCCGCCCGGTCCGCCGCGGCACCCCGTCGTCCCCGCGTCACGACGGCATGTGCCTGGCCGCCTGACGCCCCGCGGACGCTCGCGGCGGCCCGGTTCAGACCGTCGCGAGCCGTCGGCTCAGCACCTCGTCCGCCATGCCGTACGCCACCGCCTCCCGCGCCGTGAAGACCTTGTCGCGGTCCATGTCGGCGCGCAGTGTCGTGACGTCGTGGTGCGTGTGCCGGGAGAGGACCTCCTCCACCTGGGAGCGGATCCGGAGCATCTCCTTGGCCTGGAGCGCGAGGTCCGAGACGGTGCCCTGGCGGCCTCCGCTCGCGGGCTGGCCGAGCAGCACCCGCGCGTGCTCCAGCACGAACCGCCGCCCGGGATCGCCCCCGGCCAGCAGCACCGCCGCCGTGGACGCCGCCTGCCCGACACAGAAGGTCGAGATGGGCGCCTGGACGAACGTCATCGTGTCGTAGATCGCCATGAGTGAAGTGAACGAACCGCCGGGCGAGTTGATGTACAGCGCGATCTCGCTCTCCGGGCTCGACGACTCCAGATGGAGGAGTTGGGCGATGACGACGTTGGCGACCCCGTCGTCGATCTCGGTGCCGAGGAAGATGATCCGCTCCGAGAGCAGCCGGCTGAAGACGTCGTAGGACCGCTCGCCCTGCGGGGTGCGCTCGACGACGTTCGGAATCGTGTACGTACCCATGTCAGAGTCCCATCCGTCGCCGCGACGCGGCCGGGCGGACGTCGTCGAGCGACTCCACGACCCGGTCCACCATGCCGTACTCCCTTGCCTGTTCGGCCGTGAACCAGCGGTCGCGGTCGCCGTCCCGGGAGATCGTCTCCTCGCTCTGGCCGGTGTGCTCCGCGGTGATCCGCTCGATCGCGTTCTTCGTGAACTCCAGATTCTGCGCCTGGATCTCGATGTCCGCGGTGGTCCCGCCGATGCCCGCCGACGGCTGGTGCATCATGATCCGCGCGTTGGGGAGCGCGTAGCGCTTGCCGCGCGTCCCCACGCTGAGCAGGAACTGCCCCATGCTCGCGGCGAACCCCATGGCGAGCGTCGACACGTCGTTCGGGATCAGCCGCATGGTGTCGTAGATCGCGAGGCCCGCGGTCACCGATCCGCCCGGACTGTTGATGTACAGACTGATGTCGGTGCGCGGGTCCTCCGCGGACAGGACGAGCAGCTGGGCGCAGACCCGGTTCGCGGAGACCTCGTCGACCTGGGTGCCGAGGAGGACGATCCGCTGGGCGAGCAGCTGCGCCGACAGATGGTCGTCGAAGCGGGTCGGCGGGGTGTCGCCCTCCTCGGCCCGTGGCGCGCCGGACGGGCTCCGGTCGTTGACGAACAAGGTCATCGGTCCTCCTCGTGGTGAGCGGCGGGAAGTGCCGCGCTCTCCACCATCGGGCCGAAGTCCCGCCCGGGTCAGCTTTCTCGGCCTCCGGCAGATTCGCTGTGGGCAGAGGCGCGCAGCGACCTGAAGAAGGCCCGTACGTCCTCGACCAGCAGCTCCGGCACCTCGGCCGCGGCGAAATGGCCCCCCCGGTCGAACTCGGTCCACCGCACGATGTTGTTCGTGCGGTCCGCGATGTGCCGCAGCGGTACGAGGGGTTCGTGGGGGAAGACCGCCAGCGCGGTGGGCGCGGTCGAGACACCGGGCTGGGCGCCCTGGTAGTCCGCGTGGGCCCGCTCGTAGTAGATGCGGGCCGAGGACCCGGCCGTGGCGGTGAGCCAGTACAGCATCACGTTCGTCAGGATCAGGTCCCGGTCGACCGTCTCCTCCGGGCGGTCCTGCGCATCGGTCCACTGCCTGAACTTCTCGACGATCCAGGCGAGTTGGCCGACGGGGGAGTCCGTGAGCGCGTAACTGAGGGTCTGTGGCCGGGTCGACTGGAGCTCGGCGTAGCCGGCTTCGTCCCGGCGCCATCGCCGGCCCCGCCGCCACGAGGTGAGGGTGCGCTCGCGTTCCTCGGGAGTCAGTGCGGCCAGTTCCGCCTCGGTCGGTTCGGTGAGCGCGGACGAACCGGGCAGCAGATTCAGATGGACGCCGGTCAGCCGCTCGGGGAAGGCCCGGCCCAGCTCGCGGGAGACGGCGCCGCCCCAGTCACCACCCTGGGCGCCGAAGCGCGGGTAACCGAGCCGTGTCATCAGCTCGGCGAACGCGGCGGCCACCCGCTGGAACTCCCAGCCGGTGTCCCGGGTCGGCCCGGAGAGTCCGAACCCGGGGATGCTCGGTACGACCAGATGGAACGCGTCGGCCGGATCGCCGCCGTGCGCACGCGGATCGGTCAACGGGCCGACGACGTCGGTGAACTCGACGATCGAGCCGGGCCAGCCGTGCGTCATGATCAGCGGGGTCGCACCGGGTTCCGGTGAGCGGATGTGCGCGAAGTGGATCCGGGCACCGTCGATCTCCGTGGTGAACTGCGGCCACGCGTTCAGCCGGTCCTGCGCCGCCCGCCAGTCGTAGGTGTCCCGCCAGTACCGTACGAGCTCCCGCAGGTACTCCCGGGGTACGCCGTACGCCCAGCCGACCCCGGGCAGTTCGTCGGGCCAGCGGACGTGGTCGAGGCGCCGACGGAGGTCGTCGAGGTCGCTCTGCGGGAAGTCGACGGTGAACGGTTCGATGCGGGGTGTGTCTGCGTGATCCATGTCCGCGCATGCTAGCTCCGGGCCCGCCCCGCACGCCGCCGCGTTTTCACGCGGCGTGCCGTACCTCCGTGCGGCTCGCAGCGAGGGGCGCGCGCCACCGCCGTACGGGTGACGCGGGCGGCGCGTACCCGACGGATCGCCCGTACGACGGGGCCGGAGCGTGTCACCGATGAGTTCTGCCGCGACGATCGGTCTGTACGGATGACCGAAGTTCCCCGTTCGAGGAGGTACGCATGTCCGCCGAGGGTTTCACCACCTGTCTGTGGTTCGACGGCCAGGCCGAGGAGGCCGCCCACTACTACGTGTCGCTCTTCAAGAACTCCCGGCTCGGCAGGATCGGCCGCTACACGGAGGCCGGGCCGGGGCCGGCCGGTACCGTACTGGCGGCCGAGTTCGTGGCCAACGGGCAGCGGTTCGTCGCGGTCAACGGAGGACCGCAGTTCACGTTCGACGAGGCGATCTCGTTCCAGATCCACTGCGACGACCAGGCGGAGGTGGACCACTACTGGAAGAGGTTCGTCGACGACGGTGGCGAGGCCGGACCCTGTGGCTGGGTCAAGGACAAGTACGGCCTGTCCTGGCAGGTCGTCCCCTCCCGGCTCATCGACCTGATCAGCGACCCGGACCCGGAGAAGGCCGCCCGCACGACCCGGGCGATGCTGGGGATGTCCAAGCTGGACCTCGTCGCGCTGGAGAAGGCGTACGCGGGGGAGTAGCGCCTCGGTACCACGGACGGCCCGTCTCCTTCCCGGGGATCAGGGGATCAGGGGATCAGACGGGCCGACCCCTGTGCAGGGCCGTGTCGCGGGCTCCGCGTGCGCCGTCCCCTCGACCGCCCGCCCGGTACGGAACCCGCCCGGCGGTCGTGAGACGGTTGCCCGACCACCCGGAACGGTGACCGGCACCGGACAGGAGAGGCCACGTATGCCCCGCTACCGCGAACTGAAGTACCGGACCGTCACCGCCTTCCAGCGGCGGATCGGCAATCCGCTGCTGCGGCGGCTGCCGGTCCAGACCCTGCTGGAGACCACGGGCCGCACCTCGGGCCTGCCGCGCAGGACACCGGTGGGCGGGCGCCTGACGGGGCGTGAGTTCTGGTTCGTCAGCGAGTACGGCGGGCGGTCGCAGTACGTGCGCAACATCGAGGCGGATCCACGGGTGAGGGTCCGGGTCAGGGGCCGCTGGTACGCCGGGGTCGCCCATCCGATGCCCGAGGACGACGCCCGTGCGCGCCTCAGGAGCCTGCCCCGGCTCAACAGCGCGGCGGTGCGCGTGATGGGCGCGGGACTGATGACGATTCGCGTCGACATCACCGGCTGAGGGCGGCGCACGCGTCCGAGGAGGGCGCGGGACGGCGCGCGAAGGCCGTCCGGGTCACCTGCTCAGTGGCGCGGCGGCAGGTCGTTCACCAGCACGGCCGCCCCGTCGAAGCGCCCCGCCTTGAGGTCCTGAAGAGCCCGTTGCGCCTCCGACAACGGGTAGGTGTGCGTCGTGGCACGGATCGCGTGCCGGGCCGCGAGCTCCAGGAAGTCCCGCCCGTCCGTACGTGTGTTGGAGGTGACGCTGCGCAGCTCCTTCTCGTAGAACAGCTCGCTCTCGTAGCGCAGCGGCGGGGTGTCGCTCAGATGGATCCCGGCTACCGCGAGGATCCCGCCCCGGTCGAGCGCGCGCAGGGCGACCGGCACCAGGTCGCCGACCGGGGCGAACAGGATCGCGCCGTCCAGCGGCTCGGGCGGCTCGTCGTACGCGTCGCGGGCGGAGGCGGCCCCGAGTGCGCGCGCGAGCCGCCGGGCGGCCGGGTCCCGGGTCAGCACGTGCACGGTGGCACCCTGGGCGAGGGCCACCTGGGCGCACAGGTGCGCGCTGCCGCCGAAGCCGTACAGTCCGAGGCGTCCGCCCGGCGGCAGCGCCGTGCGCAGCAGGGCGCGGTGGCCGATGATGCCCGCGCACAGCAGCGGTGCCGACGCGACGTCGTCCAGGCCGTCGGGCAGCCGGTACGCGAAGGCCGCCGGCACGGTCGTGTACTCCGCGTAGCCGCCGTCGGCGTCCCAGCCGGTGTACTCCGAGGCCGGGCAGAGATTCTCGGCCCCTCGCGCGCAGTACGCGCAGGTGCCGTCCGTACGGCGCAGCCAGGCGACGCCCACCCGGTCGCCGGCCGCGAAGCCGCGCACGTCCTCGCCCGTCGTCGCGACGACGCCCACGACCTCGTGGCCCGGTGTCACGTGCGGCCGGCGCACCGGCAGGTCGCCCTCGCTGACGTGCAGGTCGGTGCGGCACACGCCGCAGGCCCGGACGTGCACGAGGAGCTCGTCGGACCGGGGCACCGGCACCGGCCGCTCGACGAAGCGCAGCGGTTCCTGTTCGATCGGCCCGGGGCGGGCCACTTCCCACGCGCGCATCATCCCGTGTTCCGTCCCCTCGACGACCACCCGAGCGCCCTCTCCAGTGTCGTCCACGCGGCCTCGTCCGGCGCGCGGCGGTCGCGGAGCCTGGCTAGCGTGACAGGGCGTGCGAAACGCGACCCCGGAACCCGCCGCACCAGGAAGAGTGGAACACCATGGCCGTACAGCCCGAGGGAACGCCCTGTTGGGCGGACGCGATGTTCAGCGACGTCGAGGGAGCGAAGAGTTTCTACGGTGACGTGCTCGGCTGGACGTTCGGCGAGTCGTCCTCGGAGTACGGCAACTACACGCAGGCCTACGCGAACGGCAAGGCGGTGGCCGCCGTCGTCCCGCCGATGCCGGGCCAGGAGGGGCAGTCCGCCTGGTGCCTCTACCTCGCGTCACCGGACGCGGACGCCACCGCCGCGAAGATCCGTTCGCACGGCGGCGAGGTACTGATGGACCCGATGCAGGTCGGCGACTTCGGGTCGATGCTGATCGCCCGTGATCCGGCCGGAGCCGTCTTCGGAGTGTGGCAGGCCGGACGGCACGAGGGCTTCGAGGCGCGCGCCGTGCCCGGCGCCTACTGCTGGGCCGAGGTCTTCACCCGCGAGCCGGAGAGGACGGACGCCTTCTTCCCGGCGGTCTTCGGCTACCACGCGAAGCAACTGGACGACTCCGCCATCGACTTCAGGCTCTACGACCTCGGTCAGGACCCGGTCCTGGGGCGGATGAGGATGACGGACGACTTCCCGCCCGAGGTGCCGTCCTACGTCAACGTCTACTTCACCGTCGACGACTGCGACGCGGCGGTCGCGAAGGCGACCGAGCGCGGCGCGATCCTCCGCTTCGGTCCGATGACCAGCCCGTTCGGCCGGTTCGCCGCGCTGAGCGACCCGCAGGGCGCGGCGTTCTCCGTGATCGACGTCAAGACGACCGAGGGCACGATGCCGGGGGCGACCGAGGTGTCCTGAGCCCGGACGGGCGCCGGGACCGGGGGCGGCCGCGCACGCCGTCGCCCCCGCGGATCGACGGTTCCCGTCAACGCCGTACGTCACCCGCGGAACCGATCTTCCGTCCGCGCTGTCTGGGCAGGCATGGCGAGCCTCCTGTTCCTGTTCCTGGCCCTTGCGCCGATGCTGGCGCCCTGTGTGTTCCTGGCCGCCGCCGCGGCGCTCGCCCGGCGGGCCCGTCGGCGGCTGCCGGGCAGCGGGTGGCACCTGCCGAGCGCCTCGACGTGCGGCCTCGTCGCGGTCATGGCCGGCGCGGCGGTCTGCGGCGCGTACGCGTGGGGGGTGATGTCGGGCTTCTATCTCCTAGACCCGGACCAGATGTGCGCGGCGAAGGGCGTGGCGGGCGATCACATCGTGACGCGGGAGACGCTGCCGGTCAGCGCGCAATGCGTCACGTCGGACGGCGTGGGAACCGAACTGGTGCCGGGCTGGGTGAATCCGGTGATCTTCACGGGGATCACGCTGTTCGCGCTCGCCGTCGTGACCAGGGCCTTCGCCGGAGTGCGCGGGCGCCCGGGTCCCCGCGGTGAGGTGGTCCACGCCGCTCAGCGGCCCGCACGGGACGGGTGACCGGCCCCTCAGCCACCGTACGGGGAGGCCGCCGCGATCTCGGCGAACGCCGCGACCAGGGGTGAACGACGGCCGGCCTCCCAGGCCAGCAGCACCTCGTCCGGCTCGGCGTCCGGCACCGGGACGTAGGTGATGTCCGGCCGCGAGTACTGCTCGGCGACCGAGTGCGGGACCAGCGTGACACCGGTCCCGGCGGCGACGGACTCGAACTTCTCCTCGATGGTGCGGATCGGTACGTCGCCGGGGCGCGGGTCGGAGTAGCGCAGCCAGGTCTCGCCGTCGAGGTCGGCGAGGGCGAGTTCCTGCTTGCCGGCGAGCCGGTGGCCCTCCGGCAGCATCGCCACCCTGGGCTCGGCGTACAGCGGCAGCAGGGTCAGGCCGGTGTCCCGGACCGGCCGGCGGACGTAGGCGAGGTCGACCGAGCCGTCGAGGATCAGCCGCTCCTGGTCGTCCCATTCGACCCGGCGTGCCTTGACCTCCACCTCCGGGTGCCGGGCACCGAACGCCCGTAGCGCCCGGGTGACGACGATCCCGGCGCGGAAGCCGACGACCAGGCGGCGCGGCCCGTGGGAGGCCTGTCGGGCGCGCTGCCGGGCGGCGTCGGCGGACGCCAGCAACAGGCGGGCGTCGTCGAGGAGTTGGGTACCCGCCCGGGTCAACGTCACCTTGTGGCTGTCCCGGACGAACAGTTCGGCGTCCAAGTCCTTCTCCAGTGCCCGGATCTGACGGCTCAGTACGGGCTGGGAGATGTGCAGGCGCTCGGCGGCGCGGCCGAAGTGCAGCAGTTCCGCGACCGTCACGAAGTAGCGGACCTTGCGCAGGTCGAGGTCCATGGCCGTCCCTTTCGTCGTACGAGCCGCCGACGGCGATGCCTCCAGGGTATCGCCGACACCGAAAGAGGTCTTGGACGTCCGTGGGGAGGTGGGCGCAGGCTGGATCACATCGGAACCACACGAAGGGAAACGTCATGGACCTGCGAGGACAGCGCGTCGTCGTCATCGGCGGGACGGCCGGCATCGGGTTCGCGGTCGCCGCGGCGAGCGCGCGGGAAGGCGCCGCGGTGGTCGTCGCCTCGCGGCGGCAGGAGGGCGTGGACGCGGCGCTGAAGGGGCTGCCGGAGGGCGCCGAGGGACACACCCTCGACGCGACCGACGAGGACGCGCTGCGTGCCTTCTTCGAGCGGGTCGGGGAGTTCGACCACCTCGTCTACACGGCCGGCGAGTCCCTGCTGATGGGGAGCCTCGCGGACGCGGATCTCGGGCGGGCCCGGCGTTTTCTGGACACCCGGCTGTGGGGCGCGTACGCGGCGGTGAAGCACGGCGCGTCCTGCATCCGGCCGGGCGGTTCGGTGGTGCTGACCACGGGGACCGCGGGTCGGCGTCCCCTGCCGGGCACGAGCGTGGCGGCTGGTCTGTGCGGCGCGATGGAGTCGCTGACGCGGGCTCTCGCCCTGGAGCTGGCGCCGGTCAGGGTGAACGCCGTCTCGCCCGGTGTGGTCCGCACCGAGCTCTGGCGTGACCTGGCCGAGGAGGATCGGGACGGGCTGTTCCGGTCCTCCGCAGAGTCCCTTCCGGTGGGTCGGGTGGGCACTCCGGAGGACGTCGCGCAGGCGTACCTGTACCTGATGCGCGGTGACTACAGCACCGGTTCCGTCGTGGTCGTGGACGGCGGTGGCGTCCTGGTCTGAACCGTGGGGGGGGGCGGCGGGGGGGGGGGGGGGGCCCGCGCCCGGGGGGGGGCGACATCCCGGTGGGGTGGGGCCGCTACTACGAGCTCCGCCTCCATATAACCTGGGGGGGTGTGAGCC
>NZ_JBHWEL010000001.1:159083-210654 GCF_042734135.1 Streptomyces sp. NPDC059668
GTGTTCTTCGTGGTGGTGCTGCTCGTGTGTTCTTTCTCCGGCGTCTTGGCGGTGTTGGTGGGGGGGGGCGCGCGCCCCCCCCCCCCCCCGCGGGGGTGGCCTCGTCCGTGGTGCGAGGGCCCGGGAAGACGCTCGGCCTCAGCAGTATCCGGTGCGGAGGAAGCCCCGCCCGGACGGGCGGCCCAGGTCCAGCGGGATGTCGGTACGACTGGGAAGACGCTCGAACGACATGTTCGGGACGATGAACTCGCGCCCCGTGTATCCCTCCCGTACGGACTGGGCGGCGGCGGGCTTGCACACGAAGGGGTTGGCGTAGGTGTTGTAGCCGAGCCCGACGCCGGTGTTGAGGAATCCCGCGTCCTGGCACTGGTACAGCACGCCGCGCAGGGCTCCGGCGGTCCTGGGCCCCTGGTACCGGGAGGCGAACGCGCGGAAGCAGGACTTCGAATCGCCGCCGTCGTAGGGGGAGGGGCCGACGGCGGCGAGAGCGCCGAGGAAGTCGCGGTTGCAGCCGATGGCGGCCGACGGGGCCTCCCCCCTTGAGCAGAGCTGTCCTGCTGCAACCGGTCACCTTCTGGAAGGCGCTGACGGCGTCCTCGCGCGGGCCGAGCCGGGAGTAGGCGTGGACGAGTGCGGTCTGGGCCGCGAGCGGGTACGCCCCGGTGTCGCCGAACTTCTCGTCGAGCAGCCGGAACCATGTCTCGAACGCCGGCACGTTGGCCCGGACGCCGGCCGGCAGGGTGAAGACCTCCAGATCGGTCGGGGTGTCCCAGGTGTCCAGGCCCGGGTAGCCGACGTAGGACAGGACGCCGATGCCGACCTTCGCGGGGCGGTTGCCGTACCGGTGACGCAGTTCCAGGTAGCGCTCCAGGTTGGTGCTGGAGGCGGTCCACGCGTACCAGAAGCCCGGGGGGTACAGCGAGGTGCCGCCGCGCGCGTGCGTGGTGCCGAACAGGGACGGTGAGACGCAGCGGACCTGCCGGGCGTTCCACGCGGCTCTGTACTGCCCGGGTGTGGAGAGGCATTTTGCCTGTGCGCGCGGCGCCGCGCGCCCCGGTTCGGACGACGCGCTCTGTCCGCTTCCCAGGACGAGAGCGCAGACGGCGAGGGTGACGAGCAGCGGCCTGCCGAGGCCGGCTCGCGGACGTGCGAGACGCATGGGCGCTCCCTGGAGCTCGATGGGTCGGTTCGTGCGGGCCGGCCGGGCACGGGCCGGCCAGGCACGTGATCAGTCTGTCCAGGCCCGTGGTGCCGGGCGATCCCATTGCTCCGCATGGCGGGCGGGACGGGCCGCGGGTCCGTGCGGTGCCGGCGGGGTGCACGGGCGGCGGCGGCCCGGGGCCGGCCGGTGCCGGTGCCGGAGACCGTGACGCGGCGTCCGGCAGGACTCGTGCGCCCCGGTCCGCGGGGCTCGCCCCAACTTCCGCGCAGCTCACAGGACTTCCGCGCCAACGTTGTCAGATCCGACTGGTCTACACCCTTGACTGGTACAGACCAAAGCGGTTGAGTGTGGCCCCACACCCCCCACCGTGGCCGCCCCGGATGCCGTGACCGACCCCCTCGGCGCGTGCGCGCAAGGCTTGGACCCTGCCTCCGGTGCGGCCTGGCACCGCAAAGGAACTGATCCTGTGTCGAAGCGCCGCCTCTCCGCCCTCCTGGCCGCGATCGTGGTCGGAACCGCCGCACCGGTACTGCTGCCGGCAGCCGGTGCTTCCGCCGCGTCCTGTTCCAGCTATCCGAACTGGGTGGCCGGCAGGTCGTACGCCGCCGGCAACATCGTCCGCTACACCGACGGCAAGGCCTACATCGCCGAGCACGACAACCCGGGCTACGACCCGGTCATCAGCACCTGGTACTGGGAGCCCTACGCCTGTGACGGTGGCTCCACGAACCCCTCCGGGTTCGTCGTGAGCGAGGCGCAGTTCAACCAGATGTTCCCGAACCGGAACTCCTTCTACAGCTACAACGGCCTCAAGGCCGCGCTGAGTTCCTACCCGGGCTTCGCCAACTCCGGCAGCGACACCGTCAAGAAGCAGGAAGCCGCGGCCTTCCTCGCCAACGTCAACCACGAGACCGGCGGACTCGTCTACGTGGTGGAGCAGAACACCGCCAACTACCCGCACTACTGCGACTGGAGCCAGCCCTACGGCTGCCCGGCCGGACAGTCCGCCTACTACGGCCGGGGACCGATCCAGCTCAGCTGGAACTTCAACTACAAGGCCGCCGGCGACGCGTTGGGCATCGACCTGCTCAACAACCCGAACCTCGTCCAGACCGACTCCTCCGTCGCCTGGAAGACGGGGCTCTGGTACTGGAACACGCAGTCGGGACCCGGCACGATGACGCCGCACAACGCGATGGTCAACAGTGCCGGATTCGGCCAGACCATCCGCAGCATCAACGGCTCCCTGGAGTGCGACGGCAGGAACCCCGCGCAGGTGCAGAGCCGCGTGGACGCCTACCAGCGTTTCGTACAGATCCTGGGCACCTCGGCGGGCGCCAACCTCTACTGCTGACCGACACCCCCCGGGTCCGGCCGGCCGCCCTCGTTGACCGCGTCGTCGCGGGCGCGGCCGGCCCACGGCGTTCCGCGGTGACACCGCAGGTCGGCGACGGGGGCCACCACCGGCGCGGCGCCGCCCGCGCGGTGCCGCGGTCCGTCTCGCCCCCGCGCGGCCGTGGCACCTCCTCACTCGCGGTGCTCCGGACGGCCGGCGCCGCGAACTGCCGGCCCTCGCCGGAGAGAATGACGCGTTATCTCCGGCGAGGGCCGGGCCCCTTCGTCCCGGGGCAACCATGCGCATGCGGTATTCGTCCCCTCTTGTGGCTGTGGTACGTCCGACGGCCGAACCCCCCACAGGCATGGCGAGCGAAAGAGACCGCATGCTCCGTATCCACTTCACGTCGTACGACCTCCAGAACATCCGAGTGGCCCGTCAACCCGATCCTCTGTGGGAACTGATGTGCAGTGTGTGCCGGCTGGAGACCGGCCAGGGATCACTCGAATTCGGGCACTGGCGCCGCTCCGTCTCCCAGCGGTTCGCGGGTGACTCGACCCTCGGCCGAGCGCTGCGCCCCTTACGGGCCCTGATCCCCTCGACCGGCTACATTCCGGACTTCCTCACCCCTCCGGTCACCGGCGGCGGACTGTCGGCCGGCCTCGACCAGCTGCTGCAAACCCCGCGCACGCAACTGGTCCGTGAGATGTCCCGGCTGGCCGAGTCCCGTCCCGTCCCGACCTGGGCCACCTCCCTGGGCCGCCCGGGCGGCGACGCGCTCAAGTCCCTGGCGAACGCCCTGGGCATCTACTTCCGCGGCCTGCTGGAACCCCACTGGCCGCACATCCGCTCGGCGGTGGGCAACGATGTCGGGGTCCGCTCCCGCGCCCTGCTCGACGGCGGCACCCAGGCGCTGCTGGAGAGCCTGCGCCCGATGGCGCGCTGGTACGCGCCGGTGCTCGAAGTGAACTATCCCGTCGAGCGGGATCTCCATCTGGAGGGCCGGGGGCTGCTCCTCGTGCCCTCCTACTTCTGCTGGCGCAGGCCCACCGCGCTGGCGGACCCCGGGCTCGACCCCGTACTCGTCTACCCGGTGGCGAAGACACCCCTGGCCCTCGCGGACGGCACGGACGACGGGGTCGAACGCCTACTGGGCCGCACCCGCGCCGCGGTGCTGACCGAGGTCGCCGGACAGAGCGCCCGCACCACCTCCGAGGTGGCCGCGGCGGTGGGGATCGCGCTGCCCAGCGCCAGCTACCAGATCGGCGTACTGCGCGACGGGGGCCTGGTGGCCAGCCACCGCGACGGCAAGTACGTCCTGCACACGGCCACCCTGCTGGGCCTGCGGCTGCTCGGCACCAGCCCGCGGATCCGGGCGAGGGAGCCGCGCCCCGTGCGGTGAGCGGTCGCCGGGGCGTGGCATGATCGGGGCCATGCTTGAACGTGTGGTGGCCGCCTGTGACGGGGCTTCGAAGGGGAACCCGGGACCGGCCGGATGGGCGTGGGTCGTCGCCGACGGCGACGAGACACCGACCCGCTGGGAGGCCGGCCCGCTGGGCAGGGCGACCAACAACGTCGCCGAACTCACCGCACTGGAGCGCCTGTTGACGGCGATGGCGCCGGAGGTCCCGCTCGAGATCCGGATGGACTCGCAGTACGCGATGAAGGCCGTCACGACATGGCTGCCCGGTTGGAAGCGCAAGGGATGGAAGACGGCCGCCGGCAAGCCGGTCGCCAACCAGGAGCTCGTCGCGCGCATCGACGAGCTCCTCGACGGCCGCACCGTGGAGTTCCGCTACGTCCCCGCCCACCAGGTCGACGGCGACCGGCTCAACGACTTCGCCGACCGCGCCGCGAGCCAGGCCGCCGTCGTCCAGCAGCCCGCGGGAAGCGACCTCGGCTCCCCGGAGCCCCCGGCGTCCCCCGACACCCCCACTACCTCGGGCGCCGTGCGTCGGGGTGCGGCGGCCAAGCCGCCCCGCCAGGGGACGGCGACCGCGCGACAGGGCGCGTCGGCCCGCACGATCAAGGCCAAGTTCCCCGGCCGCTGCGTCTGCGGACGCTCCTACGCGGCGGGTGAGTCCATCGCCAAGAACGGCCAGGGCTGGGGGCATCCCGAGTGCCGCACGTCCGAGACGAGCGACGTCTAGTACCTCTGTAGCCCTTCGGGGCGCGCGGGACCGGTCATCCGTGGGGCGGCCGGTGCGGTGGCCCCGTCGTGAGCGAGGCCACCGCACGGTGCCCGGCGTCGGCAGGGGAGTGCCTCGGCCGGGCGGTCCCTCGGTTCAGGCGACGTCGAACGTGTAGAACGCGGTGTGGTCCAGCAGGTCCGAGGGGCGTACGTCGTTCCACGGCTTCATCGTCTCGCCGAGGTCGACGACGTCGGGCGTACCGGAGAGCGGCAGGTAGCCGGAGCCGGGGTGACGGCGCTGCCACTCGGCCCAGAGCTTGTCTATGTAGGCGTGGTGGAGCCAGAACACCGGGTCGTTGGGGGAGACACCGGTGGCCATCTGGCCACCGACCCAGACGTGCACCCGGTTGTGGAGGTTGACGCCGCGCCAGCCTTCGAGGTGATTGCGGAAGCCGTCCGAGGCGCTGTTCCACGGCGCCGTGTCGTACGTGGCCATCCCGAGCACGGACTCCACCTCCGCGCGGGTCGGCAGCTCCCGGACGCCGGTGCCGAGCGAACGCCTCAGGTACGTACGGCTGTCGACGCGCACGTTGACCGTCCAGTTGCCGGCGGAGGCCGCGAAGGGACCGTCCGTCACCCGGCCGTCCAGGCTGCGGCCGGTGCCGCCGAGGAAGTCCGGTGCCCACAGGGAGGAGCGGGTCGAACGGTCGGTGCTCCAGTCCCAGTACGGCAGGGCGACCGAGGCGTCCACGGACTGCAGGGCCCGTTCGAACTCCAGCAGGAATCTGCGGTGCCAGGGCAGGAACGAAGGCGAACGATGGCCCGTCCGCTCGCCGTTGTCGGTGTCGCCCATGATGAAGGCGTTGTGCGTGGTGACGAAGGCGTCGTACCGGCCACTGCGCTTGAGCTGGAGGAGCGCGTCGACGAGGCGCCGCTTCTCGTCGGCGGAGAGGTTCGCCTGGTTCTTGCGTACGGTCATGTGCGGGACTCCACGGTCTGCTGTGTGGTGCTGAGGTGCGGTTGGCGTCGCTGCGTGCGGACGCGGTCAGGCGAGGGGGACGAGAGGCGCGCCCTGCAACTCCACGACCGCGGCGCGGGCGGCGGCGCGCGGGGTGGCCACCGGGTCGTAGTGGCTGACGACGCTGATCCAGCTGCCGTCCGCGTTCTGCATCACGTGCAGTTCCGCCCCGTCGATGAACACGCCGTAGCCGGCGCCGTGATGGTGACCGCCGCCTCCGGCGCGGCCCTCGATCCGGCGGCCCCGGTAGACCTCGTCGAAGGGCGCGGGCCCGTCGTGGTGTCCGGCGGCCGGTGTCGCGGCCGAGGCCGAGGCCGAGGTGGCGGTGAGGGCCTGGCCGCCGGCCACGGCGGCGAGGGCGGCCGCGGCCCCGAGCGCACGGCGACGAGTGAGTTCCGGCATGCGGATTCCTCCTGGGATCAGCTCCGTTGATGACCTGACATGCCTATCGGTTCGTAGGAGAAAGGGAGAAATCGCTGAATGTCGGTTGGCTGTGATCCGGACAATTGGCGAGATGTCGTCCAAGGTTGAACGAAGATGATCTTGCTGTCGGGGCCGCCCGTGACCGCCCGGAAACCGGAATTCCTCCGGTCGGTCCGCGCGTCGTCGGCGATCTTGCGGAGTCGGCGCCCGCCGAGTGGCGCGGCTCACGCCGTCAGGCTGGCGCGAACCGTGAGACCCGGCGACCTCCGTCGCCCCTGCTACCCTTCGTGTCCAATCGACAGCTCTGTGTGACACTTGGGAGTGCGCGTGAAGATCGCGTGCGTCGGCGGCGGACCGGCCGGCCTCTACTTCTCGATCCTGATGAAGCGCCAGGACCCGTCCCACGACATCACCGTCCACGAACGCAACCCGGCCGGATCGACCTACGGCTGGGGGGTGACGTACTGGGCGGCCCTGCTCGACAAGCTCCACGAGGGCGACCCCGAGTCCGCGCGCGCCGTCCGGGCGAACTCGGTCCGCTGGAGCGACGGGGTCGCCCACATCGGCGGCGAGAGGACGGTGCACCACGGTGACGAGGGGTTCGGCATCGGCCGCCGGCTCCTGCTCGACCTGCTCGCGGAGCGCGCGCGATCGCTGGGGGTGCGCATCGAGTACGAGCACGAGGTCACCCCCGACCGGATGCCCGAGGCCGATCTCGTCGTCGCCTGCGACGGGGTCCACAGCGCGCTGCGCGAGGCCCACGCCGACCACTTCGGCAGCGACGTCACCCTCGGCCGCAACGTCTACATCTGGCTCGGCACCACCAAGGTCTTCGACTCCTTCACCTTCGCCTTCGTGGAGACGGAGCACGGCTGGATCTGGTGCTACGCCTACCGGTTCGGCGAGGACCACAGCACCTGCGTCGTCGAGTGCTCACCGGAGACCTGGACCGGCCTCGGGCTCGACCGGGCCGGCGAGGCCGACGGTCTCGCCCTGCTGGAGAAGATCTTCGCCGACGTCCTCGACGGGCACGGCCTGATCGGGCGGGAGCACGCCGACGGCAGTGCCCGGTGGCTGCACTTCCGCACCCTGACCAACCGCACCTGGCACCGCGGCAACCTGGTCCTGCTCGGCGACGCCGCCCACACCACGCACTACTCGATCGGCGCCGGCACCACGCTCGCACTGGAGGACGCCATCGCCCTGGCCGGAGCCCTGGGCGAGCCGGGCGATCCGTCCACCGCGCTGGCCCGTTACGAACAGGAGCGCAGGACCGCGCTCCTGTCGGTCCAGAGCGCCGCCCGGCACAGCGCCCAGTGGTACGAGAACCTGCCGCGGTACGTCCGCCTTCCGGCGGCGCAGATGTTCGCCCTGCTCGGCCAACGGCACTCTCCGCTGCTCCCGTACGTACCGCCGCAGCTGTACTACCGGATCGACCGCGCCGCCGGGCGACTGGAGGCGCTGCGCCGTTTCAAACGCTGGCTGGGACCGCGCGTGGCGCGCACGGTGCAGGCCCGCTCGCGCCGGTAGCCATCCGCCGGGGCACGGGCGCGCGTTGAGTGAATAGTGATTCACCCATTATGGTGAATTCCTATTCACCTACTTATTCGCGCGTCTACTCCTGGAGTGTTCATGGCGGCACTGCGTGACCGACTGACCGTGCCGGTCCTCGCACTCGGCGGGAGCCTCATGGCCGTCATGCAGGTCGTGGTGGTGCCGCTGCTCCCCGACCTGCCGCGGCTCACGGGAGCGTCGGCGGGCGCGGTGTCCTGGATGGTGACGGCGACGCTGCTGACCGGCGCCGTCCTGAACCCCGTACTGGGGCGCGCCGGCGACATGTACGGCAAGAAACGCGTCCTGCTGCTCGCCCTCGGGATGATGACGGTCGGGTCGCTGATGTGCGCACTCACGTCCGACATCCGGGTGCTCATCGTGGCGCGCGCCCTCCAGGGCGCGGCGGCCGCCGTCGTGCCGTTGTCGATCAGCCTGCTGAGGGACGAACTGCCGCCCGAGCGCACCGGTTCCGCGGTGGCGCTGATGAGTTCCACCGTGGGGATCGGCGCCGCCCTCGGGCTGCCGCTCGCCGCGATGGTGGTCCAGTACGCCAACTGGCACGTCATGTTCTGGGGGACGACCGTGATCGGCGCCCTCGGGACCGTCCTGGCCTGGTGGGCGGTGCGCGAGTCGCCCGTCCGTGAGCCGGGCCGCTTCGACAGTCTCGGCGCGCTGGGCCTGGCCGTCGGGCTCACCTGCCTGCTGATGGGCGTGTCGCAGGGCGGCCAGTGGGGCTGGACCAGCCCCACGATCCTGGGCCTGTTCGCCGGCAGCGTCGCCGTTCTCGGTCTGTGGTGGACACAGCAGCTGCGCGCCGAACGACCGCTGGTCGACCTGAAGCTGGCCACCAGCCCCAAGGTCGCCCTTCCGCACATCGCCGCGCTGCTCACCGGATTCGCCTTCTACGCCAACTCGCTGGTGACCGCCCAGCTGGTGCAGGCGCCGAAGGCGACCGGTTACGGACTCGGCCTGTCCATCGTCGCGACGGGCGTGTGCCTGCTGCCGGGCGGCGTGACCATGCTGCTGCTCTCCCCGGTGTCGGCGCGCGTCTCGGCGGCCCGCGGCGCCCGGGTGACGCTGGCGATAGGGACCGTGATCATCGCCTTCGGCTACGGCATCCGCATCCTCGACAGCCGAGACCTGTGGGTGGTCGTCCTGGGCTCCGCGGTCTGCGCGACGGGCACCACCTTCGCCTACTCCGCGCTGCCCACCCTGATCCTGCGGGCCGTCCCCGCGGGGCAGACGGCGTCCGCCAACGGCGTCAACGTGCTCATGCGCACCATCGGACAGGCCGTGAGCAGCGCCGCGGTGGCCGCGATCCTCGTCCACCACACGAGCCTGATCGGGGGCGCGCCGATCCCGACCCTGCACGGCTATCTGCTGGCCTTCGCCATGGCCGGTACGGTCGCCCTGGTGGCCTGCGCCGCCTCCCTCGCCATTCCCGCGGACCCCCCGTCCCGCGGCGTCCGGCGGGCCTCGGGCACCACGGAGGCGCCCCGGGACGGAGCACTGGAAGGAGCGTGAGTGCCGTGTCCGTCCCATCCCCCGGACCGGCGGCGGCCCCGGGTGCCGTCCAGCGCCGTGACGCCGAGGCCACGAAGGCGGCGATCCTGCGCGCGGCCCGTCACCTCATGGCACGTCACGCGCACACGGACATCACCCTCAGGACGGTCGCCGACCGGGCCGGTGTGAGCGCGCCGCTGATCCTCAAGTACTTCGGGAACAAGGACGCGCTGTTCGCACGGGTGATGTCCTTCGAGACGGACGCCGCCGCCCTGCTGGACGCGCCGCTGGAGGACCTCGGCCCGCACATGGTCCGCCATCTGCTGGTCGGCCAGACCGAGCGTGGCGCCGACCCCGTCCTGCGGATCGTCTTCGCCCCGCTCCAGGGGGAGCAGGGCGACATACTGCGCGCCAACTTCCGTACGCAGGTCAGTGATCAGCTGGCCGCGCGCCTCGACGGTCCCGACGCCGGCCTGCGCGCCGAACTCGCCGTCGGCACCCTGTTGGGACTCGGCGTGATGTACGGCATCGCGCGCGGCTCCCGGCTGCGGGCGACCCCGATCGAGGACATCGTCGAGCGGTACGGCCCTACGGTGCAGGCGCTGCTGACGCCGTAGGACGGCTGCCGGTGTTCCCTGCGCGGGACACCACGGGTTCCGCGGGAGCGGGGGCCGCCGCGTGGTCTCAGTTCACCCCGTGCGGGCGGAACTGGACGCTGATCCGCGGTCCGGCCGCACGTGCCGTCTTGGGCACGGCGTGCTCCCAGGTGCGCTGACAGGAGCCGCCCATCACGATGAGGTCGCCGTGGCCGAGGGGCCGGCGCACGGTGGCTCCGCCCTGGCGCGGGCGCAGCAGGAGGTCACGCGGGGCGCCCACGGAGAGGATCGCGACCATCGTGTCCTCCCGTGCGCCCCGGCCGATGCGGTCCCCGTGCCAGGCCACACTGTCCCGGCCGTCCCGGTAGTAGCACAGGCCCGCGGTGGTGAACGGCTCGCCGAGCTCCTCGGCGTAGTGAGCGGACAGGGCGGCCCGTGCTTCGTCGAGGATCGGGTGGGGCAGCGCGTCGCCCGACCCGTAGTACGAGAGCAGCCGCGGTACGTCCACCACGTGCTCGTACATCTGCCTCCGCTCCGCCCGCCACGGCACCTCGGCGACGAGCCGTTCGAAGAGCGCGCCGGCCCCGCCGAGCCACCCGGGCAGCAGGTCGATCCAGGCCCCGGCGCCCAGCACGGTCCGGCGCGTCGCGGTCAGCGGAGCGAGGTGCAGCTCGTCGGTCTGGTCGAAGAGCGAGCCCTGGAGATGCGTGGACATGGGTCCAGCGTACTCCGTATTCGAATGTACGTTCCATTGCGAGGTTTCCTCGTGACGGTGCCGTCCGCCGCCGACCGGAGATGCTGCGACATCGGTCACATGTGCCGGTCGGGGCCATTCGTGGGGCAACCCTTCTCGTCGCTCAGTCATCTGTTCGGGAGACGTACAGCCGGTCACGCCTCGGTCACCGAGAAGTGAACTTTTGTAAAGAGATCACCTCGAAGCCCGTAAAAGGGATCTTCTTCCTTTACATGGACATGGCAAATCGGTGAGGGTTTCACCTCGGGGCCCGACAGCCCCCACGGCGTTCAACGGCGCCGTGTGCCACAGCGGTTGGCGTCGCCTGCCGCCCCTGTCCGAAGGAACTCAGTGCGTAGACCCCACATACGCCGCACGGCGATCGCCGTCGTGGTGACGACGGCCGTCACGCTCCCGGTGGCCCCCGCTTTCGCCGCGGCCCCCGACTCGCCCGCCCGCCCCGCGACTTCGGCCTCGTCGCCGGTCGACGCGGCCCGGGCCGCGGCCTTCGCCCACGCGTCGGCCACCGGGGTCGGTCCCGGCGACACCCTGCGGGCCACGGACGTCATGACGGACCCGGACGGCAAGCAGCACGTCCGTTTCGTCCGCAGCCACCAGGGGCTCTTGGTGCTCGGCGGCGACCTCGTGATCCATCTCGGCGGGCAGTCGGCCTATCTCGGGGTGACCCGCGCCGCCGACCACCGCGTCGAGCCGTCCACCACCGAGGCGAAGCTCACCGCCGGGCAGGCCGAGCGGAAGGCCGCCGCGGCCGCCGAGGGCGAGGCGGGAGCCGCTCAACTGGTCGTGGACGCCCGGGACGGCGCGGCCGTCCTCGCCTACCGGGTGCGGGTCTCGGACAGCGACAGCACGTCGGCCGGCGGTTCCCGCACGGTCGTCGTGGACGCGCGGACCGGCCGGATCCGCAGCAACAACCCCGACAGCGACGAGTTCATATCGCCGTCGCTGCGGGAGAAGCTGCGTGAGCGGGGCGAGACGGCGGACCCCGCGACGGACACCGCCGCGCGGCCCACCAGTCTCTTCGCGGCGACGGCGGCAGCGGCGGTTCATTACCCGGTCACCGCCACCGGCAGCGGAGCGTCCCTCTTCGTCGGGAAGGTGACGCTGACCACCACCCGTACCGCGCGCACCAGTTACCTCCTCAAGGACCCGACCCGGTGGAACACCGAGACCCGGGACGCGGGCGGCCAGGAGCTGGAATCCTTCGCGCGGGGCAAGAAGTTCACCAGCACCACCGACAAGTGGGGCACCGGCACCACGGCCAACCGGGCCACCGTCGCGGTCGATGCGCAGTACGGCGTGACCAAGACGCTGGACTTCTACAAGAAGACCTTCGGCCGCAAGGGCATCAAGAACAACGGCACCGGCGCCCGCGCGATGGTCCACTTCGGCAGGAAGGTCGGCAACGCCTTCTGGGATTCGGCGTGCGGCTGCATGCTGTACGGCGACGGTGACGGCGCCATGTTCAAGAAGCCGCTGGTCGTCCTGGACGTCACCGGACACGAACTGACCCACGGCGTCGTCGACGCCACCGCCGCCCTCGAACCCACCCGGGTGGACCGGTACGGCAACCAGTACGGCGAACCGGGGGCCCTGAACGAGTCGCTCGCCGACATCTTCGGCTCGAACGTCGAGTTCACCGCGAACAACCCGAAGAACCCGCCGAACTACCTCATGGGCGAGAAGCTGGGCCTCGCCCAGAAGTTCCTGCGCCGTCTCGACCACCCCTCCCTCGACAGGCTGGAGGGCACGATCGACTACTGGTCGCCCGCGGCCCGCGACACCGAGGTCCACGCGGGCTCGGGCGTCTCCTCGCACGCCTACTACCTGCTCGCCGAGGGCAGTGGCCGCAAGACGATCGGGGCGGTGAAGTACGAGTCGCCGACGTTCGACGGTTCGTCCGTGACCGGCATCGGCCGGGCCAAGGCCACCGCGATCTTCTATCGCGCGCTGACCCGCTACATGGTCTCCACGACCGACTTCCACGACGCGCGCACCGCCACGCTCAAGGCCGCCGCGGACCTGTACGGCGCGACCGGTGCCGAGCACCGGGCCGTGGACAGGGCGTGGGCCGCCGTCAACGTGACGGCCGCCAACACCCCCGCCGCCGGTCACTGACACGGCACACGGCGGTGACGCGGCACGCGAAGGGGCCCCGCCGCTCGGCGGGGCCCCTTCGGCGTCCTGTCTCAGTGCTGCTGCGCCTTCTGCGGTGTCACCTCGCTGGGGCGCACGACGACCACGCCCTCGCCCTCCAGCTTCAGCTGCACGGCCTCGCCGGAACCCCCGCGGATCATCGACCCGATGGACTGGGAGCGGTGCAGCGAGGTGTGCAGATGGGCGGTCCAGCCCACGACCGCGTCCGTGTCGACGAACACCGGCTGCTCCGGGGACACCGGGATGACCAGCGGGTTCCCGTCGCAGATCAGGCCCAGTCGGCCGTGCCCGGTGAACACGCTGTTGAACAGGCCGCCGCCGGTGATGCCCGCGCCCTTCACGGTCTTTATCTCGTACGACAGCGTGGAGTCGAAGCACAGGACGTTGCGGCCGTTGACGGTGAAGACGTCACCCGGCTCGATGTCGACGATGAAACAGTTCTGCGCCTCGTGCGCGAACCAGGCCTCGCCCTGCCCGCGCACGGTCATCAGCGGAAGTCCCTCGCCGGTGACCGCCCGCTTGAGCATGCCGCCCACGCCCTGGCCCTTGCGCTCGAACTGCAGGTTGCCCCGGTAGGCGATCATCGCCCCCTGGCGCGCGAGCATGTCGCCGTTGACGGCGTACTTGATCGACTTGGCGTTCTGGACGGTCATGCCCGGCGTGACGGCGGGCTGCACCATGTGGTCACTGGAGAAAAGATCACCCTTCATGCGGGCATCTTGGCCCGGAGGGTGCCGTTCCGCCAAGATCGTGCACAGGACGGCCCGCCGGGGACGCGCGAAGGGCCGGCCCGGCACCGCCGGACCGGCCTCCTGGACGTCTCGTCAGGCGGCGTCGGCCGTGCCGACCGCGGCGGTGACGTGGGTGATGACCTCGGCGAGCTGGCCGGCGACCTCGGCGTCGTCGACCGGGTGGGTCTCGGCGAAGCGGATCACGGAGCCGGGAACGGAGAGCTTGACGTCCTCGAGGACGCTGGCGCCGGCGATGCCCAGGGCCTTGCGGGCCTCGTCCTGCGCCCACACGCCGCCGAACTGGCCGTAGGCGGTGCCGACCACGGCGACCGGCTTGCCGGTGAAGGCGCTGGCGCCGTAGGGGCGGGACAGCCAGTCGATGGCGTTCTTCAGCACGGCCGTGATGGTGCCGTTGTACTCCGGCGAGAAGAGCAGGAAGGCGTCGGCGCGGCCCGCGGCCTCGCGCAGCGCCACGGCGGCCGCCGGGACACCGCCTTCGACGTCGAGGTCCTCGTTGTAGAAGGGAACCTCGGCGAGGCCCTCGAACAGCTCGATCTCCGTGCCCTCGGGGGCGAGCTTGACGGCCGCCTCCGCGAGCTGGCGGTTGTGGGAGCCGGCGCGCAGGCTGCCGACGAGCGCGAGGATACGTACGGACATGGGGAACTCCCGGGGGACGAAATAGTGCCGTAATAAACCGGACCGAGGTCCGTTTGTTGGTCTGTTCAAGGTTGTATCACCCAAGCGGACCGGGGTCCAGTTGTCCCCGGTTGCCGTTACGCTGTGTTCATGTCCACCCCGCTGCCGCCCTTCCCGAAGGGACCGGAACCCGCCACCCAGCCCGTGCTGCTGGAGCTGGCGTCCGGGCCCGAGGGCCCGCAGCTGCGCGCGGACGCGGCGCGCAACCGCGCCCGGCTGCTGGAGGCGGCGACCCGCCTGGTGGAGGAGCGCGGCGTCGCCAACGTGACGATGGAGGCCGTCGCCGCCGCCGCGTCCGTGGGCAAGGGGACCGTCTTCCGGCGCTTCGGCGACCGCACCGGGCTTCTGATGGCCCTGCTCGACCACACGGAGCGGCAGTTCCAGGCCGCCTTCTTCCGGGGCCCCCCGCCGCTGGGCCCGGGAGCCGCACCGGCGGACCGGCTGCACGCCTTCGGCTGCGGGGTGCTGCGCCAGACCTGCGACCGGCTGGATCTGTACATCGCCGCCGAACCGGACGCCTCCCGCCGTTTCAACTCCGCCCCGTACCGCGTCCGCTTCACCCACGTCGCCATGCTGGTGCGCGAGGCCGTCCCGGCCGCGGACGGCGAACTGCTCGCGCAGACGCTGATGGGCTATCTCGAACCCGCGCTGATCCTCCATCTGACCCGGCAGCGCGGGATGACGGTGGAGCGGCTGGAGTCGGGCTGGCACGACCTGGTGGAGCGGACCACCTGCCCGATGCCGGTTCCGGCCGAGTCCACCGCTTCGCGTCCGCCGGAGGTGAGGGGGCGGGCATGACCTGGCCCCACCCGCCGTCCGGGCGGAGAATACGGGCATGGGACATCACCTTGACGAGGTGAGCGAACCCGCGAGGGTGGCCGGCCCCGGCGAGGACTTCGGCGTGCAGGAGGTGGCCCTCGCCGCCCGGAACCACGGGCTGCCCCTGGAGGCACTGCGCTACGACGTCACCCCGCCCGGGCTCCACTACGTACTGACGCACTACGACATCCCGTACGCCGAGGGCGCCCCCTGGCGGCTCTCGATCGGCGGGCGGGTGCGGCGGCCGCGGGTGCTCGGGACGGCCGAACTGACCTCGTATCCCGCCGTCACCCGACGGGTGACCATGGAGTGCGCCGGCAACGGGCGGGCGCTGCTGACGCCCCGGCCGGTGAGTCAGCCATGGCTGGTCGAGGGCGTGGGCACGGCCGAGTGGACGGGCGTGCCGCTGCGGTTGCTGCTGGCCGAGGCCGGGGTCGGGGATGACGCCGTGGACGTGGTGTTCACCGGAGCCGACCACGGGGTCGAGCGCGGGGTGGAGCAGGACTACCAGCGGGCGCTGCCCGTGGCCACGGCCCTGGGGGACGACCCCGAGGTGCTGGTGGCGTACGGCATGAACGGCGGCCCGCTGCCGCCGCAGCACGGGTTCCCGCTGCGGCTGGTCGTCCCCGGCTGGTACGGGATGGCGCAGGTGAAGTGGCTGCGCGGGATCACCGTGATCGACATACCGTTCGAGGGTTTCCAGCAGGTGGCGGCCTATCGGCTGCGCCAGGACGCGGGGGAGGCGGGGGAGCCGGTCACCCGGATCGCCCCGCGGGCCCTGCTGATTCCGCCCGGCTTTCCCGACTTCATGTCCCGGGCCCGGGTGGTCAGGGAGGGAGTGGTGACGCTGGAGGGGCGAGCCTGGTCGGGGTGGGCGCCGGTGACCGGTGTGGAGGTGAGCACGGACGGGGGCCGGGAGTGGCGGGAGGCGGAGCTGGAACCGGCCGGCGGCCACCGCTGGGCCTGGCGGCGCTGGCGGTTCGCCTGGAGTGCCGCGCCGGGACGGCACACGTTGAACGCGCGGGCCACCGACGCCGAGGGCAACACCCAGCCCCTGAAGCAGCCCTGGAACCGCGGAGGATTCGCCAACAACCTCGTCCAGGACGTTCCCGTCCTGTGCGTGGAGCAGGACTGAACTCCCGGGCGGCCGGGGCTCGTACGCCACCGCCCGCCCGGAGCACGGTCAGTTGAACGGGTCCAGCGTGAGGTAACCCTGTTGGGGGTTGCCGTCGTGGACGAGCGACTCGTAGTTGCCGACGTCGTCGAAGGCGAACGCGTAGGCCTTGCCGTCGGCCATCTGCGCGTGGATCGTGCGGGCGTACTGGTTGGTCACCGTGTCCTGGTAGAAGCCGGCCGGTCCGGTGTCCGGCTGGTTGGGATTGGTCAGCAGCGTCGAGCGGTTGAAGCCCGCGCACAGGGTGCGTGAGATCGGCCCGCGCACCAGGTCGTTGGGGGCGTCGAGCCGCTTGTAGCAGCCGAAGATGCTGTCGGAGTCGGGCTTCTGGAAGCTGGTGACGACCGCTCCGGCACTGTTGGTGAAGTTCATGACACCGCCCGAGACGCGCCCGAAGTACTTCGTGTTCGGCTGGTCGCCGAACGGAGTCACCGTCAGTGTCGACGAACTGTACTTCTGCCACACGCGGTTGACGTAGTCGTCCATGACGGTCGCGGGGAGCGCGCCCGACTCGATGCCGTGACCCGGCGCGAGAGCCCGCAGGACGGTACCGTCCGACCGGGTCTGGATCAGGTTCGCCCAGCCGCCCGGCTGCCCCCGGAGGGCGTTGAAGAACCCGTTGTAGCCGCCGGACTTGAGGTGACCGGTGGTCTTCGTGCTCCCGTCGGCGAGCTGGACCCCCACGGCGTAGGGGGACGAGAACATGTCGACCTGGGTGCTGTTGATCCACAGCCCCGAGTCGTTCAGCGTGTACTCGGACCAGTTGAAGAGGATGTTGCGGTTGGGGTCGCTCGGGTTCTGCACGGCCGGCTGCACCAGGCCGCCGGTGGTCAGCCGGAAGTCGAGCTTCTGGCCGTAGGAGAAGTAGATCCGGCCGGAGAACTTGGGGATGCGGATCGTCTTCGACTGGCCGTTCGCCGGTCCGGGGATCGACGCGTCCGGAGCGGGCGTCGGCGGGTTGCCCCCGGCGGGCCAGGCGTGGAAGGCGCCGTTTCCGTCGGCCCAGCCCTGCTGTCCCGTCGACAGCAGGGTGCCGAGGTCGTAGAGGTAGACGGGGTCGCCGCGGCCGGAGTTGTTGGTGACCTTCAGCGGGATCGTCTCGGGGACCGCGGCTTCGGCCCCGGACGGCGCTCCGAAGGTCAGCAGCGCCGCGGTGAGGGTGGCCGCGGCCACCGCCAAGGCCCGCCATGTGCGCTTTCTGGGCACTCTCTTCCTCCTTGACGTGGGGGTTCCAAGAGGTGGATCACTGCGGACGGAGTTCGTCCGGTTTCTTTGAGAGCGCTCTCAGAATTGCGTCGGGTGGAGTACATGTCAACGATTCACACAGAACTGGTCTGGTCCAAGTGCGGGCGGCCGGGAACCGGACCTCCGCTGGGCCGAGCACTCCAACGGGTCAGCACCGATCGCGGACGCGGAGGCGGGCGCGGAGCATGGAACAGGCCCGTGGACCGGGTTTTGGACCGGCAGGAAGAGGACGAGCTTCATGAGCACACGCACCCACGGTGACCCCCGACGGACCGGCCGCAGCCGTCGGGCCGCGGCCCTCCTGGCCACTTTGACCTGCGGCGCCGCGCTCGTCTCGTGCGGCTCGGACAACGGGAACGACAGCGGCGCCGCTTCGGCGAGCGCCCGTCCCTCGGCGCCGGTCACGGGGTCGTTCTCCGGCAGCGCGCCGTCCGCCATGGCGTCGGCCGCCTCGTCGGCCGTGGCCTCCGCCCAGTCCTCGGCGTCGGCGGCGGCCTCGTCCCTGTCCGCCGCGGCGTCGGAGTTCGCGGCGTCCGTCTCGGCCGACACCGCCCGGGCGAGCGCTGCGGCGGAGGCCGAGCTGAAGAAGGTGCAGGGCGGCGGGAACGCGAGGTCCGAGGTCGCGATGACGGGCCTGCCCAGGGGACAGACCGGCGGGCTGCTCGCGGTGCTCGTGAGCATCACCAACAAGACGGACAAGAAGGCCTCGTACGCCGTGCAGGTCGACTTCGAGGACGCGAAGGGCAAGGTCGTCGAGACCCGGTTCGTCGGTGCGGAGAACCTCCGACCGGGCAAGCGTGCCCAGCCCGTCGCCATCAGCAGACAGCCCACCACACCCCAGCTGACCCCGCGTCTGAAGAAGGCCCAGCGCTACTGACCGGGCATGCCCCGCCCGCCGCCGGCTCCCCCTCCCGGGTGATGACGGCGGCGCCGTCGCCCGGGACGCGCGCCGTTCCGGCCGGCCCCGCCCGGGAGTGGTCGCGCACCGACCACGACCATCCGCCCCGCGGACGGGTTCGCCGGCCGGGTCGCAGCCGCCGCGGCTGACACGCCGCCGGGAGGGTGCCGCGCCCGCCGGGCCGCTGCGCCGACGCTCCACCGCGCCCACGTCATGGCGCCGGTGTCTCCGGCTTCGCGGGCGGCGCGCGGCGGCTCGCCTTTCCCGTCCGGTCGGTGTCGGGTCTCCCGGGCCCGCCGGTGATCCCGTCCAGGTGGGATCCGATCCGGACGCGATCGGCTCAGCGCTGCCCGCCCCGGCTCAGGCCTCCCGGATCAGGTGCAGCATCGTGCTCGACCAGTCGCCCGGCGGCAGGTCGACGACGAGTCCGTACTCCCCGAGCACGGCCGAGTCGTGCACGGCGCCGGTGCGCGCGTCGCGGTAACGGGCCGCAGGGGTCAGGCCGCGCAGCCGGACCGGCGGACGCGGGCTGCCGTGCCGGGCCACCCGCCGGTACGCCAGCAGCAGCGTCTCCGAGGCGTCCGCGGCGGTGTACTGCACCACGGCGACGGAGTCCTCCGCGGGCGGCGCGAGCCGATCCAGCCGGCCGTGCTGCACCAGGTGGCGCACCGTCTTGTACTCGGCCACCAGGGCGGCACCGTCCCGCAGCTCCTCCTCGGACCAGCGGGTGAGGTCACCGCCGACGCCCAGCGCCCCGGCCATCGCGACATGGAAGCGGAAACGCAGCGGGACCGTACGGCCGGTGAGCTGGTTGGGTACGTCCGTCACCCAGGCGCCCATGGTGCGCGCGGGGTAGATCTGGCCGTAGCCGTGCTGGATCCACATCCGGTCGGCCGCGTCGGTGTTGTCCGAGGCCCACGCCTGGTCCGTACGGGCGAGGATGCCGAGGTCGACCCGCCCGCCCCCGCCGCTGCACGACTCGATCCGCAGCGCCGGATGATCCGCGCGCAGGCGGTCGAGGACACCGTAGAGATTGCGCACGTACTGCGGTCCGAGGCGGTCCGTGCCGTCCTGCCGCCCGGGCCAGCCCGCCTCGCTGAACGCGCGGTTCATGTCCCACTTGAGGAAGTCGATGCCGTGGTCGCCGACCAGCCGGGTCAGCCACGCGTAGGCCCAGTCGGCGACCTCGCGACGGGCGAAGTTGAGGACCAGCTGGTTGCGCAGCTCCGAGCGGGGCCGGCCGGGGAAGTGCAGGACCCAGTCGGGGTGCCGGCGGTACAGGTCGCTGTCCGGGTTCACCATCTCGGGCTCCACCCAGAGGCCGAAGCGCATCCCGAGACCGTGCACCGCGCGGACCAGGGGCCCGAGCCCGTCCGGGAACCGGTCGGTCGCCGGCGTCCAGTCGCCCAGCCCCGCGTGGTCGCTGCGGCGCGCCCCGAACCACCCGTCGTCGACGACGTACAGCTCCACCCCGAGCGCGGCGGCCCGTTCGGCCAGTGCCTTCTGCCCGACCTCGTCGACGTCGAAGCCGGTCGCCTCCCAGGAGTTGTAGAGCACGGGCGCGTCCTCGTCCGCGTGCGGCAGCACATGCGCCAGGACGTACGCGTGCCAGGCGCGGCTGGCCGCGCCGAAGCCGCCGTCGGTGCACAGGCCCGCGAACGGGGGAGCGGTGAACTCCTCACCCGGCGCGAGCGGCACGGTCGTACCGTCCTGGCCGAGACCGCCGGTGAACCCGGCCCGTCCGTCGGGGGTGCGCTGCACGGTGACGCGCCAACTCCCGCTCCACGCGAGGGCGGCGCTCCACACCCGTCCGTGGTCCTCCGTCGCCTCGCCCGAGTCGAGCATCACCCAGGGGTTCGCGTGATGGCTGGTGATCCCGCGGCGGCTGGTCAACACCGTCTCGCCGTAAGCCAGTCGGTCCCGGTGGAGGCGGCTCTCGGCGGACCACTGGCCCGTGACGTGACCGAGCCGGTAGTCCGGCAGCACCGGCAGGGACCACGCGGCCGAGTCGGCGCGCAGCAGGGTGAGGGGCTGGTCGCCCAGGTTGCGCAGGACCGTCCAGCGCTCGATGACGTCCGTGTCGTCGCGCACGCGGTAGTGGAGCTCCACCCGCAGGGGGTAACGGCGGTCACGGAACGCCAGGGTCAGCTCGCCCTCGCGGACGTCGTGCCCGGCCGGCTCCCACTCGAAGGCACGGGACCCGTCCTCGAACCGCACTTGCAGGGAGGGGGGTCCGTAGCGCGTCCCGCCGTCGACGGGAAGCTCCTCGCCGACCCCGGGCCGGCCCTCGAAGCTGCTGGCCGCCACGGCCGGGGGCACCGCGGCGAGCCGCCCGGCCTCCTCGAGGGTCAGCCGCGGGCCCCACGCGACGTGGCACGGCGCTCCGGTCTCGTCGACCCGCAGCGCGTACGAGGTGCGCGGGGTGGACAGCAGCCAGACCCCGGTGTCCGGGGCGAAGGAGATCGGCGACATGGGTCCTCACGTTCAGATGGTGCCACGTACGAGACGAGCCAAAGCCAACCCCGACCATGGATCACGTGTCAATGCCCCATCCAGGTTTTGGATTCGCAGGTCACAGGCGCCTCAATGAGGGTCCTCAGACGAATCCTGTTTCTTTCATTGACAGCAGAAAATAATGACCCTAGGTTCCGGCCATGCGCTCGACCTCTCCCCCCGAGGCGTTCCCGGCCCATACGCCGGCCGCCTCCCAGATCTTCACCACCGTGCTGTCCCACGGTCCGCTCACGCGGTCGGAGATAGCGGGGCGGACCCGGCTGTCGGCCGCGGCGGTCACCAAGGCGGTCCGCCCCCTCATCGAGGCGGGCTACCTCGTGGAGGACGTCACCGAGGACGGGCGGCAGCCCGCCCTCGGGCGGCCCGCCAACCCGGTGCGGGTCGACGGAGGCAGGGCCCTGTTCATCGGGATCAAGGTGACGGGCGACGAGCTCATCGCCGTGCTCACGGACCTGTGCTGCCGCATCCGCGTCGCCCGGCACGTGCCGCTCACCTCCCGGGCGCCCAGGTCGGTGCTGGCCTCGACCGCGGGGCTCGTCCAGGAGCTGCTGACGGAGGCGGACGGCTACGGGGTGCGGGTCCAGGGCATCGGCATCGCGGTCTCCGGCGACGTGGACCGCTCGGCCGGAGTGGTGCGCTACTCGCCGTTCCTGGAATGGCGCGACGTGCCGCTCGCCGAACTGGCCGGGATGACCACCGGACTTCCGGTCACCGTGGACAACGACGTACGGGCCCTGACCGTGGCCGAGCAGTGGTTCGGCGCCGGAGTGGGGCTGTCCGACTTCGCCCTGGTGACGGTCGGCGCGGGCATCGGCTGCGGTCTGGTCGTGCACGGCCAGGTGGTCGCGGGAGCCCACGGCGTGGCCGGCGAGATCGGGCATGTCGCCATCGACCCGGCCGGCCCGCTCTGCCACTGCGGCAACCGCGGCTGCGTCGAGGCGATCGCCTCGGACTTGGCGATCGTCGCCCAGGTCCGTGAGGTGACGGGGGTGTGGGTGGCCGACGCGGCCGCGGCACTGGACCTGGCCCATGACGGTGACCCCGGAGCGCGCGAGGTGTACGCCCGCGCGGGCGAGGCGATCGGCCGGGGCATCGCGACCGTCGCCAACCTCCTCGGCCCCGAGCGGGTGATCATCTCCGGCGAAGGGCTCGCCGCCTACGACCTGTTCGCCGAACAGATCCGCGACGCCTTCGGATCGGCCGCCTTCGGGTCGGCCGCGATGTGCGACGTACAGACCCGCCCGCTGCCCTTCGAGGAGTGGGCGCGCGGGGCCGCCGCCACCGCCATCCAGTCCTTCATCACCTCGGAAGCGCACTGAGGACGGAGCGAGCCCCGAGGACCACCCGCGAACGCGCCGTCACCCCCCGAATCAGCCACGCACCCGCATCGACCACGCACCCGCACCGACCCGAATTCCCCCTCGGGCCCCGTCCGTTCGACAGCGGACACGCACCGAAGATCGACCACGCACCGAAGAACCATCACGCACCGAAGATCGACCACGTACTGACACGCATGAGGAGCGACGATGACGCAGCAGAGCCGCAATCCCCTGGCTGCGCGTGACCCCGGCCGGCGCAGAGTCGTCGGCGGGCTGTTCGGACTCGGCGCCGCCGCACTGGCCGCGCCCGTACTGACCGCCTGCGGCGGGGGAGCGGGGGCCGACCCGAAGACGGTCACCTTCGGCTCCAACGGCGCCGACGCCACCCCCAAGTCCGCCTACGCCGCCGTGACCAAGGCGTTCGGCAAGGACAGCGGACTGACGGTGAAGACGAACACCGTCGACCACGACACCTTCCAGAAGAGCATCTCCACCTATCTGCAGGGCACCCCGGACGACGTCTTCACCTGGTTCGCGGGTTACCGCATGCAGTACTTCGCCAAGAAGAAGCTCTGCACGCCGCTCGACGACGTGTGGGACAAGATAGGCGCCGGCTTCAGCGACGCCACCAAGCAGCTCTCCCGCGGCGAGGACGGAAAGTACTACTTCGTTCCGCTGTACAACTACCCGTGGGCCGTCTTCTACCGCAAGAGTGTGTTCAAGGAACGCGGTTACCAAGTCCCCCAGAAGTGGGCGGAGTTCGTCGCGCTCGCCAAGCGCATGAAGCGGGACGGACTGTCCCCGATCGCCTCCGGCTACGGCGGCGGCGACAGCTGGAGCATCCTCGGCGCCTTCGACTACCTCAACCTGCGCACCAACGGCTACGACTTCCACATGTCGCTGATGCGCGGCAAGGTGTCCTGGACCGACCCGCGCACCGTCGCCACCCTGGACCACTGGCGCGAACTCACGCCCTACTACCAGCAGGGCGCGGGCGGCCGCTCCTGGCAGGACGCCGCACAGTCGCTGATCGACAAGAAGTCGGGCATGGCCGTCATCGGCCTCTTCCTCGGCCAGCAGATCACCGACGAGGCGGTCCGCTCCGACATCGACTTCTTCCCCTTCCCCGAGATCGACTCCGCCCATGGCCAGGACGCCGTCGAGGCGCCCACCGACGGCTTCATGCTCAGCCGCAGGCCCAAGAACGCGGACGGCGCCAAGAAGCTCCTGGAGTTCCTCGGAGGTGCCCACGCCGAGGAGCTGTACATGGGTGTCGACCCGAGCAACCTCGCCGTCAACGAGCAGGCGGACACCGGCTCGTACAACGCGCTCCAGAAGAAGTCCGCGGAACTCATCGCCTCCGCCAAGCACATCAGCCAGTTCGCGGACCGCGACAGCGACCCCGGTTTCATCTCCACCGTCGTGCTCCCGGGCCTCACCCAGTGGCTCGGCCACCCCGACGACGGCTCGGGAACGCTGAAGAGGATCGAATCCCAGCGCTCGCGCTTCTTCACGGCCTGACCAGGACCGGAAAGGTCTCCCGCACCGTGTCCTCCACCCCTGTCACACCCGCCGCACCCGGCACGCCCGACGTGCCGCACCGTCCCCGCACGCGTCCCCGCCGTCTCGGCCCCGGCGACCGGATCTTCCTGACCGTCGCCATCGGCATCCCGCTCGCCGCCCTGCTCTTCTTCGTCTGGCTGCCCGCGCTGGCCTCCCTGGGTCTGTCCTTCACCACCTGGGACGGCATCGACCTGGCCGACATCCACTGGATCGGCCTGGACAACTACCAGCAGATCTTCACCAACTACCCGCCGTTCTGGCCCGCGGTGCGGCACAACGTGATCTGGCTGCTGTTCACGGCCCTGCTGCCGACACCGTTCGGCATCTTCCTCGCCTACCAGCTCGACCGGAAGATCCGTTTCACCAGGATCTACCAGACCGCGATCTTCCTGCCGATGGTCCTCTCCCTGGCCGTCGTCGGCTTCATCTGGGAGATCATCTACAACCCCGACACCGGACTCCTCAACGGCCTGCTGAGCGCGGCCGGTTCGAGTCACCACATCGACTGGCTCGGCAACTCCGACCTCAACCTGTGGGCCGTCCTCGTCGCCTCGGGCTGGCGGCACACCGGCTACATCATGATCCTCTACCTGGCCGGCCTGAAGGGTTTCGACCCGGCGCTCAAGGAGGCCGCCGCACTCGACGGCGCCAACGGCCGCCAGACCTTCCTGCGGGTGGTGTTCCCCGCCATGAAACCGGTCAACATCATCATCCTGGTCGTCACGGTCATGGAGTCCCTGCGGGCCTTCGACATCGTCTACGTCCTCGGCGGCGGCGTCGGCAGCAAACCCGGCATGGAACTGCTCTCCCTGCTCATCACCGACAACATCATCGGCGAGTCCAGCCACATCGGTTACGGCTCCGCCCTCGCGGTCGTCCTGCTCCTGGTCTCCCTCGCCGCCATCGGGACCTTCCTCGTCCAGACCTTCCGCAAGGAGGACCGGTGACCACGACCATGACCCGACCGGGCGCGGGGACCACCGCCCGGCACGAGCCGCCGGGGACCGGCAAGGGGCCACGCCGTCAGACCGGCCGCCATGTGATGCTCGCCGGTATCGCCCTGCTCTGGCTCGTCCCGCTGCTGTGGGCCATGTACACCTCGCTGCGGCCGTACTCGGACACCGCGAAGCACGGCTACCTGTCCTGGCCGCGCAGCCTGAGCCTCGGCAACTTCACGGACGCCTGGCAGCAGTCCGGGATGCCGCACTTCTTCTGGAACTCCGTCCTCATCACCGTCCCCGCGGTCCTGGGCACGCTGCTGTTCTCGGCGGCGGTCGCCTTCTTCGTCTCCCGGTTCGACTTCCGCTGGAACATCGTCCTGCTGATGCTGTTCACCGCGGGCAACCTGCTCCCGGCGCAGGTCCTCATCACCCCCCTGTACCGCCTCTACCTCCTCGTCCCGCTGCCGGCGTGGATGAGTGACTCGCTGCTGCTCTACAACTCGGTGTGGGGCATCATCGCCATCCACATCGCCTACCAGTCGGGCTTCTGCACCTTCGTCCTCAGCAACTACATGAAGACGATTCCCAAGGAGATCTCCGAGGCGGCGCTCGTGGACGGCGCCCCGGTCTGGCGGCAGTTCTTCCAGATCGTCCTGCCGCTCTGCCGCCCCGCCTTCGCGGCCCTGGCGACCCTCGAATCGATCTGGATCTACAACGACTTCTTCTGGCCGCTCGCGCTGATCGAGACCGGCGACAAGCGACCCATCACCTCCGCCCTGGCCAACCTCCAGGGCCAGTACTTCACCAATCCCAACCTCATCGCGGCCGGCGCCCTGATGACCGCGATCCCCACGCTGCTCGTGTACTTCGCGCTCCAGCGCCAGTTCATCAGCGGACTCACCATCGGCTCGGGCAAGGGCTGAGCCGCCCCACCCTTGAACCCACTTCCCAGGAGGCACGACCCATGCGGTCATCCTCGTACCCCGTCCTGCCCACCCGCGCCCTCAGAGCCATGGTCGTCCTCGCCCTCACCGCGGGCATCGCGACCACCGTCCCGGCCGCGCACGCCGGCCAGGCAACCGCCGGTCCCGCCCCGGCGAAGGCCGCGCCCACCGTGGCCGCCAAGCCGTACATGGGCTGGTCGAGCTGGAGCATGCAGTCGTCGAAGTACCCGGGCCTCAACCCGGACGGCGACTACAGCTACCTCACCGAGGCGAACGTCCTGAAGCAGACGGACGCCCTCGCCGCCAAGCTCAAGAAGTACGGCTACGACCACGTCAACATCGACGCCGGCTGGTGGATGGACAAGAGCTGGAAGACCGGCTTCGACCAGTACGGCCGGCAGACCCCCGACCCGGTCCGCTTCCCGCACGGCATGAAGTCGGTCGCTGACCACATCCACTCCAAGGGACTCAAGGCCGGCATCTACCTGCCCGTCGGCCTGGAGAAGGGGGCCTACGGCGACGGCAAGGTCCCCGTCTGGAACGCCCCGGGCTGCACGACCGCCGACGTCGTCTACTCGGACCTGCGCACCACCAACGGCTGGGACAACGCCTACAAGCTGAACTTCGACAACCCCTGCGCGCAGAAGTACATCGACTCGCAGGCCCAGCAGTTCGCCGACTGGGGCTACGACTTCCTCAAGCTGGACGGCGTGGGCCCGGGCTCGTTCAAGTCCGGTGACAACTACAACAACGTGGCCGACGTCGCCGCCTGGCAGAAGGCCATCGCCACCGCCGGGCGCCCGATCCACCTCGAACTCTCCTGGTCGCTCGACATCGGCCACGCCGCCGACTGGAAGCAGTACTCCAACGGCTGGCGCATCGACACCGACGTCGAGTGCTACTGCAACACCCTGGTCACCTGGGAGAACTCGGTCAACGACCGGTGGGACGACGCACCGGCGTGGAGCCGCAAGGCGGGCCCGGGCGGCTGGAACGACCTGGACGCCATCGACGTCGGCAACGGCGAGATGGACGGCCTCACCAAGGCCGAACGGCAGAGCTACATGACGCTGTGGGCCATCAACAAGTCGCCGCTGTTCACCGGTGACGACATCACCAAGCTGGACAGCTACGGCGTCTCCCTGCTGACCAACAAGGAGGTCATCGCCGTCGACCAGAACGACTCGCCCGTCGCGCGTCCGGTCACCCCGGTCGGCGACCAGCAGGTCTGGGGCACGAAGAACCCCGACGGCAGTTACACCGTCGCCCTCTTCAACCTCGGCGACGCGCCGGCCTCCGTCACCGCGGACTGGGCGTCCTTCGGGTTCACCGGCAACGCCACCGTGCGCGACCTGTGGAACAAGACGGACCTCGGGGCCCACAAGAACAGGATCACCGAGGCGCTCCCGGCCCACGGCTCACGGCTGTTCACCGTCAAGCCCGGCGGCAGCGCGCTCACGACCACGAGCTACGAGGCCGAGGCGACCGCCAACACCCTGTCGGGCAACGCCTCCGTCGCCGGCTGCGACGCCTGCTCCGGCGGCAAGAAGGTCGGCAACCTGTACACCGGCGGCAAGCTGCGGATCAACGACGTCACGGTGAAGAAGGACGGGATCTACACCGTCAAGGTGGCCTACGTCAGCGGCGACCCCCGCTCGGTGACCGTCCTCTCCAACAACGGCAACGGCACCAGCCTGAAGTTCCCGTCCACGGGTGACTGGGGCACGGCCGAGACCGTCAGCGTGCGGCTGGCACTGAAGGCGGGCTCCAACACCGTCACCTTCGACAGCGGCAGCGGATACGCCCCCGACATCGACAGGATCGTCGTTCCGCAGTCCGTCTGACCCGCTTCCCGCGGGGCCCGGTGACACGCCCCGGGCCCCGCGGGGACCAGCCGGGCACCGGCGTCCGCGGCCGTCCCGCATGCGCCGTTCCCCCACGAGCTCTTCCCGCACGAGCCGTTCCCGCACGAGCCGTTCTCGGATTTGGAGTGCACCACCGTGGACATCCAGCACACCGAAGCACGCGACAACACGCCCAGTCGCAGGGGCTTCCTCGCCCTCGCCGCCGCCGTCGGCACGGTCACCGCCCTCGGCGCCCTGCCCGCCTTCACCGCCTCGGCGGCGCCCCGTCGCCCCACCGAGTCACCTCTGCTGTCCCCGGCCGACGCCGCGCGGAACCAGCTGTGGTGGCAGGCTCCCGGCTCCGCCCACTCGATGATCGAGCAGGGACTCCCGGTGGGGAACGGACGCCTGGGGGCGCTCGTGAGCAACGACCCCGCCGACGAACTCCTGATGATCACCGACGCCACCCTGTGGACCGGTCATCTCAACGACGAGCTGCAGAGCGACGGCCAGTTCCCCTACGGGCGCGACGACTTCGGTTCCCTCACCCTGCTGGCCAGGCTCGACGTGACCATCCCGGACCACGACCTGGGTGGCGTCGACAACTACCGCCGCACCCTCGACCTGGCCCAGGGCCTGGTCACCACCTCGTACGACGTCGCGGGCGTGACCTACCGGCGGGAGATCTTCGCCAGCCGACCCGACGACGCCGTCGTCCTGTACTTTTCGCAGCGGGGCGGCGGCTCCTACACCGGCACCGTCTCCCTCGCCGGCACCCATGGCGAGTCCACCACCGCCAACAGCGCCGGACGCTACGCGTCGTTCGGCGCCTCCCTGGCCAACGGCCTCAAGTACGGCGCCGCCGTCACCGCGTACAGCAGCACGGGCAGGCTCCGTGTCGACGGCACGTCGATCACCTTCACCGGCTGCAAGGACCTCACGGTCGTCGTCAGCGGCGGCACCGACTACGCGCCCGACGCGGCGAAGAAGTTCCGCGACCCGTCCCTTGCCCCGGAGCGTCTCGCCAGGACCAAGGTCCTGAACGCGGCGGCCCACTCGGCGAGCACCCTGCTGCACACCCATGTCGCCGACTTCCGGGGCGTGTTCGGACAGCTGGACATCAACCTGGGCACGTCGTCCGCCGCGCAGCGCGAACTGGACACCTGGGAGCGGATACAGGCACGCCACCGGGACGACGTCCCGGACCCCGAACTGGAGGCCGCCTACCTGCAGTTCGGCCGCTATCTGATGATCTCCGGATCGCGCGGCGGTCTGCCGATGGGCCTTCAGGGTCCCTGGCTGGACGGCAACGACCCGGACTGGATGGCGGATTACCACACCGACATCAACATCCAGATGAACTACTGGATGGCCGACCGGGCGGGCCTGTCCGACTGCTTCGACGCCCTCACGGACTACTGCCTCGCGCAGCTGTCCTCGTGGACCGACGTCACCCAGCGGCTGTTCAACGACCCGTCCAACCGCTACCGGAACTCCAGCGGGAAGATCGCCGGCTGGACCGTGGCGATCTCCACCAACCCGTACGGCGGGGGCGGCTGGTGGTGGCACCCGGCGGGCAACGCCTGGCTCTGCCAGAGCCTGTTCGAGCACTACGAGTATACTCAGGACCGTACCTACCTGAAGAAGATCTACCCGCTCCTCAAGGGCGCCGTGGAGTTCTGGGAGGCCCGCCTCGTCACCACGACCGTCACGGACGCGTCCGGCGCCTCGCGCGAGGTCCTGGTCGCCGACAGCGACTGGTCGCCCGAACAGGGTCCGCTGGACGCCAAGGGCATCACGTACGCCCAGGAACTCGTGTGGAACCTCTTCGGCAACTTCCGCACCGCGACCGAGGTACTCGCCAGGGACACCGCCTACAGCAGGACCGTCGACGGTCTCCGTAAGCGCCTGTACCTGCCCGTGGTCAGTCCCAAGACCGGCTGGCTGGAGGAGTGGATGTCGCCCGACAACCTCGGCGAGACCACGCACCGGCACCTTTCCCCGCTCATCGGGCTCTTCCCCGGCGACCGGATCCGTCCGGACGACTCCACGCCGAAGGAGATCGTCGACGGCGCGACCGCCCTCCTCACCGCGCGCGGCATGAACAGCTTCGGCTGGGCCAACGCCTGGCGCAGCCTGTGCTGGGCGCGGCTCAAGGACGCGGAGAAGGCGTACCGGCTCGTCGTCAACAACCTCAAGCCGTCGTCGGACGGCAGCAACGGCAGCGCGATGAATCTCTTCGACATCTACGAGGTCGAGCAGGGCCGCGGCATCTTCCAGATCGACGCGAACTTCGGCACCCCGGCCGCGGTCGTGGAGATGCTGGTCTACTCGCGCCCCGGCCACGTCGAGCTGCTGCCCGCGCTGCCCGCCGCCTGGGCGGCATCCGGTTCGGTGACCGGTGTGGGCGTCCGCGGAGGCTTCGTCGCCGACCTCAGCTGGAAGAACGGCAAGGTCACCCGGGCGACGCTGAAGAGCGTCGGCGGCCGTGCCACCACGGTCGTCGCGGGCGGTGCCGCCCGGAAGATCACTCTCGCGCCCGGTGAGTCCGTCACGCTGCGGAACCTCGGATGAGCGCGGCCTCGTACCGCCGCCGCGCGCTGGGTGTGTTCTCGGCCCTGGTGCTGGCCCTGTGCGGCCCCCTGACCGCCTCGTCGACGGCGCAGGCGGAGCAGGTGACCCCTTCGCACGTGCCGGCGCGGGTGCCGACGACGGTGGCGCACCCGGCCGCGGCCGAGGGCAGACACTCCGTCGTCACCTGGGGTGCCAGTGCCGACCGGCAGGGCGCCGGTCCCGCCGACCGCAGCTACCGCCTGATCGTGCGCACCAGCGTCGGCGGCACCCACCTGCGGATCCGGCTGTCCAACGCCTTCGGTGAGCACCCGGTGACCTTCGCCAGCGCGTACGCGGGCCTGCGCAAGCAGGGTGCGGAACTCGTCCACGGCTCCAACCGGCGGCTCTCCTTCGACGGCGGAGCCCCGTCCGTGACCGTCCCGGCCGGACAGGTGGTGCTGAGTGATCCGCTGCCGGGGAAGCTGGCCGCCCGGAGCGATCTGGTGATCAGCCTCTACGTGACGGGCGCCCAGGGACCGACGACCGGTCACGGCATGGCCATGCAGACCAACTACGCGACCGCGGGCGACCACGCGGCCGAGGAGGGCGCGGCCAACTGGACCGATCCGATGGGGTCCTGGTACTGGCTGGACGCCGTCGACGTGGAGACGCCCACCGCGGTCGGCTCGGTGGTGACCCTCGGTGACTCCATCACCGACGGATGGGCCTCGACCACGGACGGCAACCGCCGCTGGCCCGACTACCTGTCCCAGCGTCTGCAGGCGGCGTCCGGCGTCCCCGTGAAGGGGGTCGCGAACGAGGGGATCTCGGGCAACAAGGTGCTCGCGGACGGTGCCGGACAGGCCGCGCTGAACCGGCTGGACCGTGATGTGCTCTCCCAGCCCGGCGTGCGGACGGTG
Source organism: Streptomyces sp. NPDC059668 (assembly GCF_042734135.1). Classification (NCBI taxonomy): domain Bacteria; kingdom Bacillati; phylum Actinomycetota; class Actinomycetes; order Kitasatosporales; family Streptomycetaceae; genus Streptomyces; species Streptomyces sp. NPDC059668. The sequence continues at coordinate 189,879 of NZ_JBHWEL010000001.1, forward strand.
TTCCTGTTCGAAGGGATCAACGACATCAAGGCCCACACCGGCGTCACGGTGGACGACATGATCGCCGGCTACCGGCAGATCATCGACCGGGCGCACGCGGCGGGCAAATGTGTCGTCGGCGCGACCGTCATGCCGTTCAAGGACTGGTCCGAGTACGACGCCGCGTCCGAGGCGGTGCGGCAGGGCGTCAACGAGTGGATCAGGACCAGCGGCGCGCTCGACGGCGTGACGGACTTCGACAGGATCACCCGCAGCCCCTACGACCCGCAGCGCATCCTGCCCTTCTTCGACGGCGGCGATCACCTGCACCCCAACGACAAGGGGATGCAGGCGATGGCCGATGCGGTCGACCTCGGGAGCCTGACCTCCTGCTGAGAGCGGGCCCCGGAGGCGCGGTCAGGGGTAGGAGACCACCGTGGACGGCACGGTGGAGGTCCCCGAGGTGGGCGACCCGGTGTCGTTGACGACCCGCTCGTACTGCCCGTTGCCGCCCAGTGAGACGACCAGCAGGTTGTGGAACTTCACCCCCGGCTTGTTCGGTGCCGCGAAGCCGTGGTGCTGGACGATCGTCGGATCGACGTTGTAGTAGCAGTAGCTGCCCAGGCCCCATCCTTCGTGGGTGGTCACGGAGTCGGCGACCTTGTAGGCCGCGTACCCCTTGATCCCGCCGTTCTGGATGGCGGCCTGGTTCGGCGCGTCGTAGGCCTTCTCGTTCTGGAAGAAGATGGTGCGTCCGCGCTCGCCGTACCACTGGACGTCGTACTTGTTGAAGTGCTCGACGAACAGGCCGGTGGCCAGGACGTCGGCGCCGTTGACGCGGATGCCGTAGTCGGCCCGGTTGGTCTCCCAGCCGACGCCGGTGCCGTGGTCGGCGCGCCAGACCCAGGTGTGGTCGATGATCGTGTGACGGCTGTTGACGACCATGCTGGTGGTGGCCTTGCCGGCGCCCGCGCCGCCGATGCGGACGAAGACGTCCTGCACGGTGGTCGGGTTCGCGGAGTGGTCCGCCGCGGCTCCGGTCGGCCCGACCTCCAGCAGCGTGGACGAGTTGACGGGCCCGGCGTCGATCAGGAAGCCGGCCAGTCGCACTCCGTCGACGTCCGCCGTCCGGAGCGCGGTGACGCCGTTGTCCGGGATCAGGGTGGCGTAACCGAGGCCCAGGACCACGGTGCCCGCCCGGTTGACCTGGATCGGCTGGTCGAGGTGGTAGATCCCGGGCGTCAGCAGCAGATGGAGGCCCTGGGTGAGCGCGGCGTTCAGGGTGGCGGCGGAGACGCCCGGCTTGGCCACGTAGAACTGGGTGAGCGGCAGTGAGGTGCCGCGCGGGGTTCCGTTGCCCCAGGTGGTGCCGCGCGCGTTGGTGCGCTTCTCCGGCAGGAAGACGCGGTACTCACTGCCGTTCAGATAGAGGAACGGCTTCTCCCGGGAGACCGGCGTGGTGTCGAGCGTGGTGTAGGGCGGGTTCGGGAAGGACTGCGCCGGCGCGCCCTGGACGCCGGAGAACACCATGTTCCAGACGGCGTTGGCCCAGCCGCCCACCGAACTGTCGCGGGTGTACCACTGCTGCTGCGAGTACGGTCCGACCGAGCCGTCGACGCGGCTGTCGGCGATGTAACCGCCGCTGGCCCAGCCGTAGCCGCTGGGTGCCAGATTGAGGCCGCCCTTGACGTGCATCCGACGGAAGGGGGCGGCCTGCGCGACCGCCCACCGGTTGGTGCCGTTGACCGGGCTCAGCGCGAGGTTCTCGGCCGAACGCCAGAAGTTCTGGGTCGCGTTGCCGTTGAACCATCCCGCGTCGACGGTCACGTCGCCGTTGATGGTGGTGTCGTCCGGGGACAGCCCGAGGCCCGCGATCGAGGTGTAGAAACCGAGCTGGGCGTTGAGCCCGTTGTAGGTGCCCGGCTTGAACAGCAGCGCGAAGCGTCCCGTGCCGAACTGGGCCGACTCCTGTTGCCGGAAGACCTGGTCCAGCCTGGACTGGATACCGGCGGTGGAAGGGTCGAAGACGATCACGTTGGGGCCGAGGTCGCCGCCGCCCGGCAGGGCCTGCGGCTGTTTCACGGGTGAGGCGGGAGCGGCGGATGCCGGAGAGGACAGTCCGAGCAGCCCGGGAGCGGCGGCAGCGGCGGCCATCGCGCCGAGCACCGAACGCCGTGCCACCGGCGACCGGCCCGCGTCCTGGGCCTCTGTGGGGGTTGAAGGCATGGGGGCGACTCTCCTGGTTCAGGAAGTGAACGGTGGGAGGTATGGGGAGCGCTCTCTTGCCGATGCATGCTTCATCCAGGTGAACGACGCGTCAAGAGTTGTGACCGCAGTCCCGGATGTTGTTGCGAAGTGAACGGTCAACTCGGCCTGATTATGCGGTAGTTAAAGGCTCTATGAACCCCCTCCGGTGCGAGTTCCGAGTCGCGCTTGCGTTCAAGAGGTGCGCGGACGGAGGGAGTGATCCTCCGTCCCTTTCCCTTGACACTCCTGTGCCACCGCCACAACACTCCTGGCTGGGAGAGCGCTCTCCCATGCATCCCGGCACATGTGATGGTCCGTCACGCGGGCGACCGCGGCAGCACCGTGCACCCCACGCCGCTCACGGCCGCCCGACCCCCACCGCCCCCACCGACGTGGCAGGAGGGTCTCCATGGCACGGAGATCGAAGATCGTCTCAGGAATCCTGATGTCCAGTGCGCTGCTGGTGACGTCACTCGGCCTGGCCGGAGTGGCCATGAGCGCCGACCCGGTCGCCGGCACGCGGGTGTCCACCGTCGGAGCGGCGTCCGTCCACACGGGCCATGCGATGCCCGCGTCGACGCTCTCCTCACCGGAGGATCCGGACGGTGACGGGTACATCCCCGCCAATCCGCCCGTGACCGGCGTCGTCCCGTCCAAGGCGGAGCCGGCGCACCGCTACTTCCACGAGTTCCAGGCGAACTGTTCGGTGTCCCACACCCGGCCCGACGACCCGATCGTCTACCCGGGCCAGCCCGGCAAGTCGCACGACCACACCTTCATGGGCAACACCACGACGAACGCGGCCAGCACCACCGCCTCGCTCGACGCCGGTGGCACCACCTGCAAGGCCCCCGGTGACAGGTCGGCCTACTGGATGCCGACCCTGCTCAAGGGCAGCACGCCCGTGCTGCCGGTGGGTCCCCAGGTCATCTACTACAAGGCGGGGGTCACCGACTACACCAGCGTGCGCCCCTTCCCTAAGGGGCTGCGCTACGTCGTCGGCAACCCCATGCAGTCGGCGACCGACTTCCGCAACCACCACGGCTTCGTGGAGGGATGGGAGTGCGGCGACAGCTTCTTCAACGTCGACTTCCCGCAGCAGTGCCCGAACAGGGCCGACGTCCAGCTCAACATCCGCTTCCAGGCCCCCAGCTGCTGGGACGGCAAGTACCTGGACACCCCCAACCACCAGAGCCACATGGCCTATCCGGTGGTGAACCCCGGCACGAACAACAACATCTGCCCGGACGACCACCCCGTCGCCCTGCCGATGATCGAGTTCAAGATGGCCTTCCCGGTGAACGGTGACATGTCGCAGGTGAGGCTCGCGAGCGGCGCGGGCTACTCCTTCCACTACGACTTCTTCAACGCGTGGGACGCGCCGACGCAGAAGGCGCTCGTCGACCACTGCGTCGTCGGCGGACTCCAGTGCGACGCCCGCGGCTACGACCAGACCCACCCCGAGGCCGGCGCGGCACTCGACGAGAACTACCGGCTCCCCTGAACGGAACGCGCTCCGCCGGTCCGGGCCCCACCCCGGGCCGGCGGGATCATCCCCCTCACCCGCACACCGGACGGACACTCATGACCGGATCCCGAACCACCCGGCGCCGTATCGCGGCGCCCGTCACCGCGGGCCTGCTCGCCGCGGGCGCCCTCGCCCTGCCGTCCCACCCCGCGCAGGCGGCCGGCAGCGTCGTCAAGGTCACCGGCTCGCAGGGCAACTGGCAGCTCACCGTCGACGGAAGCCCGTACCAGATCAAGGGCCTCACCTGGGGGCCGTCGGTCGCCGACGCCGGGCGCTACCTGCCCGACCTGAGGTCCATGGGCGTCAACACCGTCCGCACCTGGGGCACCGACGCATCCAGCAAGCCGCTCTTCGACGCGGCGGCCGCCCAGGGCATCAAGGTGATCGCCGGATTCTGGCTGCAACCCGGCGGCGGCCCCGGCAGCGGTGGCTGCGTGAACTACCTGACGGACACCGCCTACAAGAACCAGGTGCTCAACGAGTTCCCCCAGTGGGCCGCCACCTACAAGGACAACCCCGGTGTCCTGATGTGGAACGTCGGCAACGAGTCCGTGCTCGGGCTGCAGAACTGCTACAGCGGCGACGAGCTGGAGCGCCAGCGCGACGCCTACACCACGCTCGTCAACGACATCACCAAGAAGATCCACGCCGTCGACCCCAACCACCCGGTCACCTCCACCGACGCGTGGACCGGCGCCTGGCCCTACTACAAGAAGAACGCGCCCGACCTGGACCTGTACGCCGTCAACGCCTACAACGCCGTCTGTGACGTGAAGTCGGCCTGGCAGCAGGGCGGTTACACCAAGCCGTACATCATCACCGAGACCGGCCCGGCGGGCGAATGGGAGGTCCCCGACGACGCCAACGGCGTCCCCGCCGAACCCACCGACCTCGCCAAGGCCGACGGATACACCCGGGCGTGGAACTGCGTCACCGGACACAGGGGAGTCGCGCTCGGCGCCACGATGTTCCACTACGGCACCGAGTACGACTTCGGCGGCATCTGGTTCAACCTGTTGCCGGCGGGCGAGAAGAGGCTTTCGTACTACGCCGTGAAGAGGGCGTACGGCGCGGACACCTCCCACGACAACACCCCGCCCGTCATCTCCGACCTGACCGTCGAGGGCGACCCGGCCAGGGTGCCCGCCGGGGGTGACCTCACCCTCTCGGTGAAGGCCACGGACCCCAACGGCGATCCGATCACGTACGAGGTCCTGGACAACAGCAACTACATCGACCAGAGCAAGCAGTTGATCTCGCTGCCCTCCACCGACCTCGGCGGTGGCCGGCTCAGGGTGACCGCGCCGGACCGGCCCGGCGTCTGGAAGATCTACGTCAAGGCCAAGGACGGCAGGGGCAACGTGGGTGTGGAGACCCGCTCCGTGCGGGTGGTGCCGCCCGTCCCGAGCGGTACGAACGTCGCCGTCGGCAAGCCGGCCACCGCGTCCTCGTCCCAGGCGGGCGGCGGTGACTGCCCCTGCACCGCCGCGGGAGCCGTCGACGGCAACCTCACCACCCGCTGGGCCAGCGACTGGAGCGACCCCCAGTGGCTCCGCGTCGACCTCGGCACCCGCACCTCGTTCCGGCACGTACAACTGGTGTGGGAGACCTCGTACGCCAAGGCCTACACCGTCCAGACGTCGGACGACGGACAGAACTGGACGACCGTCCGCTCGGTCACCGACGGCAACGGCGGCGTCGACGACCTCGACGTCGCGGGCACCGGCCGCTACGTGCGCGTCAACGGCACCGCCCGCGGTACCGGATGGGGCTACTCCCTCTACGAGTTCGGTGTCTACCGCTGATTCGGACCTCGATGGGAGAGCGCTCTATCCCGGCGCAGTACGCGGCGGTTAAGGTGCGGGGCATGAGCAGACAGGCCCCCACGCTGGAGGATGTCGCGCGGGAGGCCGGAGTCTCCCGCGCGACGGTGTCCCGGGTCATCAACGGCGTCCGCAACGTCGATCCCGGTATTCAGGAAGTGGTGCGCCAGGCGGTCGAGCGGACCGGATACGCCCCCAACCGCGCCGCCAGATCACTGGTGACCCGGCGGACCCAGACGGTCGCGCTGATCGTCTCCGGCGCGGGCGACACCTCGGACGGTGAGCAGAGCGCCTTCACGGCACGGGTGTTCGCCGACCCGTTCTTCGGACGGGTCGTCGCCGGCGTGGTGGGCTATCTGCGCCCCCGCTCGATGCATCCGCTGCTGATGTTCGCCGAATCGCCCGAAGCCAGACAGCAGGTGCTGTCGGACCTGCGGCAGGGCAGCGCGGACGGCGCCCTCGTCGTCTCCACCCACGCCGACGACCCGATGCCCGCGCTGCTCGCCGACGCCGGTGTGCCCGCCGTCCTCTTCGCCCGGCCGTCGCGGCCCGTCCCGCTCAGCTACGTCGACCTCGCCCACCGGGACGGCGCGCGGCAGGCCGCCGAGCATCTGCTGAAGCGGGGCTGCCGACGGATCGTCACCGTCACGGGACCGCTGCGGGTGGGCGCGAGCCAGGACCGGCTCGCCGGGTTCCGCGACACGATGGCACGCAGCGGTCATCCGTACGTGCCGGTCGCCGAGGGCGGGTTCACCCTGGACAGCGGAATGGCCGCCATGTCCGGACTGCTGGCCGAACACCCGGACCTGGACGGGGTGTTCGCCGCCAACGACCTGATGGCCCAGGGCGCCTGCCAGGTGCTGCGGGAGCAGGGCAGACGGGTGCCGGACGACGTCGCGGTCGTCGGCTTCGACGACTCCAGTGTGGCGGCGACGTGCAGGCCCGCGCTGACCACCGTGCGCCAGCCGGTCGAGGAGATGGCCTCGACGATGGCCGGTCTCCTCGACGAGCACATCCAGGGCCTGCGCACCGACCCCACCTCGGTGATCTTCGATCCGGAACTCGTGGTGAGGGAGTCCGCGTAGGGCACCGTCCGCCCGTCCACACGCGACGCACGCCGCACGACGACGCCCGACGCCGTGTGCCGGCGCCGCCGTCGTGCCGACCCCGACCGCGGCGTTCGGCGCCGACGATGACGGACACTGGAGCGTCAGGATGCGGAGCGAGCCGGCCGGGCGACCGGCCGGCGACGGGAAGGCAGGCGAATGACCCACCCGATCACCGTGGGCGTGGACGGATCACCCGAGAGCAGGGCCGCGGCGGCGTGGGCGGGCAGGGAAGCCGTCCGCCGCGGCGTGCCCCTGCGCGTCGTCCACGCGTGGCACTGGCCGCCCCATGGCCTGCTGGACGGCGACGACCGGGACGACCAGGCCCGCCGGGCCCGGGAGATGGTCCGCGACGTCGCCCGCGAGGTCACCGGCACGCACCCGGACCTGACGGTGTCGGACGAGGTCGTCGACGGCCCGGCCGTGGACACCCTGCTCGCCGAGGGGGCCGGTGCCCGCGCGCTGGTGCTCGGTTCGCGCGGTCACGGCGCCGTCGTGGGGTTCCTGCTCGGCTCGGTCGGGCAGCAGGTGATCGCCGAGGCCGGCTGCCCCGTCGTACTGGTGCGCGCCGACGACCGGGCGGCGCCCGAGGCTGCGGGCCGGGAGATCGTCGTGGGTCAGCAGGGCGAGCCCGACGACAGCGCGGCGGCCCTGGAGTTCGCGTTCGAGACGGCGGCGGCCCGCGGCGCCGGAGTGCGCGCGGTACGTGCCTGGAGTCTGCCGCCGGTGTTCGCCTACAGCCCGGGTTCGCTGAAACTGCTGGACGAGGCCGGCGGTCTGGAGCCGTACGAGACGAAGGCGCTCGCCGAGGCGTTGGGGCCGTGGCGCGAGCGGTTCCCCGGCGTACCCGTCACCCCGCACGTCGAGATGGGGAGCGCCGGCCAGGTCCTCCTCGCGCAGACCGCCCGCGCCCAGCTGATCGTGGTCGGACGCCGGGCACAACGCTCCGCGCTGGGCTCACGGATCGGTTCGGTGGCGCACGCGGTGATCCACCACGCTCCGTGTCCGGTGGCGGTGGTCCCGCACTCCTGAGTCCCCGGGGCGCGAGGCTCCGCGGCCGCCGCCTCGCCGTGCCGACGGCCGGTGCCCCGGCGAGGCGGCCCGCGGCTACTCGTTGTCGGCCCTGGACATCCGCAGGGCCAGGTCCTGGAGCAGGTCGGCCGTCTTGATGTCGGTCTGTCCGGAGTCGTGGATGTCGGCGAGTTCCGAGAAGAGGAAGGCGAAGGCGCCCACGAGGGAGATCGTGGCGGGCAGATAGGCGTCCGCGACGGCCTGTCCGGCCTCCGCGGGTCCGGCGTCCGCGGGCACCTCGACACGGGGGAAGACCTCGGTGACGAGCGCGCCGAGTTGTGTCTCGGTCGATTCGGCCTCGGCGTCCTCGTCCTGGGCGATCCTGCGCACCATCGCGTTGGTCTCGGTGAGCACGCCGATGGCGCGCAGGATGATCTCCGTCTGTTCCATGCCGTGAGCCTAGACGGGCGAGGCCCCGCCGTGGCCTCGATGGTCCTGCCGCGATGATAGACAGTGGCCATGAACGACCTCTCCCGCGCGGACCGCGCACGATGACCGCCGGTATCGACACCCCGGACCGCCGGGGCCGTACCGGGCTCGACCGGGTGGGCCTGGGCCTGACCGGCAACCCCCGGGTGAAGGTCCGGGACGTGAAACTCCTGTCCAGCCACTGGTACGTGGAGCGCACCACCACCTTCGACTTCCGGCACGCCGACGGCACCTGGAGCACCCAGGAGCGCGAGACGCACGACCGAGGCAACGGAGCCACCCTGCTCCTGTACGACACCGAGCGCCGGACGGTCCTGCTGACCAGACAGTTCCGCTATCCCGTGTACACCAACGGGCACCCGGACGGAATGCTCGTCGAGACACCGGGCGGACTGCTCGACGAGGCGGACGAGCACCCCGAGGTCGCCGTGCGCCGCGAGGTCGTCGAGGAGACGGGGCACACCGTCGGCGAGGTCCAGCACGTGTTCGACGTCTACATGAGCCCGGGCTCGGTCACCGAGCGGGTCAGTTTCTACGCCGCGCCCTACGGGCCGTCCACCCGCACCCACGAGGGAGGCGGGCTGGAGGAGGAGGGTGAGGACATCGAGATCGTCGAACTGCCCTTCCGCGAGGCCCTGGCCATGATCCGCCGCGGGGAGATCGCCGACGCCAAGACGATCATGCTGTTGCAGTGGGCCGCTCTGGAGGGACCGTTCGCGGGCCCTTGACCTGAAGTGCTCTTCAAGTCCCAGACTCGCCCGCGGGCCCGCGGATGCCGGGCCCGAACGGGAGGGACCAGCATGAAGTACCGTTCCATCGGCGCCGATCCGGACCACCGCCGAGAGGTGAGTGTGCTCGCGCTCGGGGCGATGCTGTTCGGCTCGCTGACGGACGAGAAGACCTCCTTCGCCGTACTCGACCGTTATGTCGAGGCCGGCGGGAACTTCATCGACACGTCCGACAACTACGCCTTCTGGGTCGACGGCGGCCAGGGCGGCCAGAGCGAGGAACTGCTCGGACGCTGGCGCCGCAGCCGAGGCGTCGGCGACGAACTCGTCTTCGCGACCAAGCTCGGTGCCCGGCCGCTGGCCCCCGGCACCGGGTACACCGACAATCCGGAGGGGCTGTCGGCCAAGGCGATCCGCGAGGCCTGCGAGCGCAGCCGGGAACGGCTCGGCCTGGACCGGATCGATCTGCTGTACGCGCACATCGAGGACCGGACCGTCGACATACGGGAGACGGTCGAGGGGTTCGGTGAACTCGTGGCGGAGGGGGCCGTGGGCCTGCTCGGCGCGAGCAACCACGCCGTCTGGCGGGTCGAGCGGGCCCGCGCCGTCGCCGCGGCCGCGGGGCTGCGCGGCTACGAGGTGCTGCAGTACCAGCACAGCCTGCTGAGGCCCCGTACCGACATACCCGACGAGCTCTTCCGGGACGGCAGCCTCGGTGGTGCGACCGGTGAACTCCTCAGCTATCTGCGTGCCGAGCCGGCGCTGACCCTGGTCGCCTACTCGCCGCTGCTGCGCGGCGCCTACGGACGCGCGGACAGGCCGCTGCCCGCGGACTACGACCACCCGGGAACACCGGCCCGGCTCACCGCGCTGCGAGCGGTCGCCCGGAAGACCGGAGCGAGCCCCAACCAGGTGGTGCTCGCCTGGCAGTTGGGCGCCGACGTCCCGGTGGTGCCGTTGGTCGGGATGTCGTCGGTGGCCCAACTGGAGGAGAATCTCGCGGCCGTGGACCTGGAGCTGACGCCCGAACAGCGCGAACGCCTCGACACGGCGCACTGAGGTGGTCAGCCGCCCCTGACGCGTGGCGGGCGACGGAGCGGCCGGCGCCCCCCGACCGGAGACGGGGCGGTCACCGACCCGGTGGAGTCAGGGGCGGTGGTCGCTCCGGGACCGGCGGGTGGTGAGCAGCAGCGCGATGTCGTCGGGGCGTTCGGCGGCCTGCCGGGCCTCCTCGGTCAGCAGGTCGGCTGCGCGGGACAGCGAGGAGGCGCCGGGGCGGGCATGCGGGGTGCCCGCCCCGGACAGCTTCGCGCGCACCCTCTCTATGCCGTCGTCGATGTCGGTGCCGGGCTTCTCGACCAGGCCGTCCGTGTAGAGGGCCAGGACGGCGCCGGGCTCCAGGCGCAGGTCCGTCACCGGGTAGCGGGCGTGCGGGTCCACGCCGAGCACCACACCGCCGGGCAGGTCCAGGACCTCGGCGCGGCCGTCGGGGTGGCGCAACAGCGGCTGCGGGTGTCCGGCGCGCGCGGCACGGGCGATGCCGGTCACCGGGTCGAGCCGGATGTAGCAGCAACTGGCGAACTGGCCGGGATCGAGGTCGATGAGGAGCCGGTTGGTGCCGCTCATCACCTCGTCCGGCGCGTGGTCGCCGAGTGCGAACGCCCGCACGGCGCTGCGCAGTTGGCCCATGGTGGCGGCGGCCTGGACGCCGTGTCCCTGGACGTCGCCGATGACCAGGGCCAGTCCGTCGCCGGCCTCCACCACGTCGTACCAGTCGCCGCCCACGTCCATGCCCTCGGTGCCGGGCAGATAGCGCCCCGCCGTCTCGACCTGGGGGTGTGCCGACAGCCGGTGGGGGAGCAGTGCCTCCTGCAGTCCGCGGGCGAGGGCGGCCTCGGAGTCGTAGCGCCGCGCTCGCTCCAGGGCCTGTGCGATGAGTCCGGCGAGCGCCGTCAGCACCGCGCGCTCCTCGGTGCTGAAGTCGCGCGGACCGTCGAAGCCCAGGATGCAGGAGCCGACCGGCCGGCCCGAGGCGATCAGCGGCAGGAAGACCCGCGCACCCACCTTGGCGTCCAGGGCGATACCGGGATAGGCGGACTCCAGCCGGGGCATCGACTCGAAGAACAGGGCCCGTCCGGAGGTCAGCGTCTCCACTCCGGGCAGCTTGGCGTCCAGCCCCACCCCGTCGAAGGGGGCGAGGAAACCCTGGGGGAATCCGGTCTCCCACGCGAGGTACAGCCGCCGATCCTGCAACAGGTAGAGGGCGAGCCGCCGTCCGCCGAACGCGGGCAGCAGCTCCCGCATCACCACCTCGGACACCTGACGGGCGGTCACCGCCTCGGACAGCGCGATGGCGAGGACGATGGGGTGGTACAGCCCCGCCGTGGTGACGCTCGACACGGACGTTCCGAGGGCGGGTGCCGCGTCGGCCCGCGAGCCCACGACGAGTGGCGCGGCCTCCGCGGCCCGGGTGGTGTCGGCGAGCCGCCCCATCGGGATCAGCTTGCACGTCAGGCCCCGGGGGCCGGGGTACACCGACAGGGTCAGCCAGGTGTCCCCCCGACCCGCCAGGGCGGTCCGGCGTCCCTCGCGCGGGCGGGCGACCTGGAAGTGCACCGGCTCCGGAGACAGCAGCGCGCCGCGCAGATGATCCTCGTAGGACGGCTGGTCCAGCCAGGGCACGGCCTGCCACAGGGGTCGCCCCAGCAGTTCACCGTGCGGCCGGCCGAGGAGCTCGGCGGCGCGCGGATTGACGTAGGTGATCGACCCGAGCCGGTCCAGCGCGAACACGCCCTCCGGGAGGAGGTCGGCCGCACCGGCCGCGGCCGGACCGGGGCCCGGGTCGACGACCGTCCCGTGGACCCGGGACGGCGGGCCGAGCGCGTCGTGCGCGGGCGACAGCTGCAGCAGGAACAGGCCGCCGCTCAAGGTGTGCAGCGGCAGCGGATGGGCGGGCGGACGTCCGGCGGCCGTCTCGTGCAGCGCGGCGAGCAGGGCGTGCGGATGGCCGGGGCCCAACCCCCGGGCGAGCGCTTCCGGTGTCCCGGGGAAGCCCCTGGCACCGGTACCGAGCAGGGACCGCAGCGCGTCGTCCGCGGTGACCGTGCCGCCGGCCGGGTCCCAGGCGAACCGTCCGGCGCACCGCGGGGCAGGGCCGTCGGCCGGCGGGCGCACGCACAACGGCTCGCTGTCCCAGGTGACTTCCGATCCGTCCTTCTCCCAGGCCGACAGCACGGTGCCCAGACTCTCGGCCACCGCCGTCATCCGGTCGCGGTCCGGCAGTACGTCGGTGGCGTCCGAGGCAGCGGGGCGCAGCACCGTCAGGACGCCGAAGGAGGTCGAGGAGCCCGTCACGGGTACGTACAGCGAGCCGAACTGGAACGGCAGACCGGCCGCGAGCTGCGGATAACGGCGCATCGTCTCCGTCGCGTCGGCGAGCAGCACCTCCGTGCCCTGCCGGTAGCAGTCCGCGGCGGGGAAGGGCCGGTCCAGGGGCAGCCGCCACCAGGAACGGAACAACTGGTGCGGCAGGCCCGCGAGTACGGCCAGTCTCAGCAGGCCGGGGGTGCGCGTGCGCAGGTACACGCCCCCCGCGAAGCCGCGGGCCGCGCGGATCGCGTCCGCCACGGACCCGCTGAGCAGGACGGCCAGGCCATCCAGCGCCTGGTCGGCTGGCTCGGCGCTCCCAGTCATCGGTCTGTCCTCGTCCGCCTGCCGTCAGGTGACCACAGCAAGAATGCGCCTCGGCGGGACCCGCCCGCACGTCGACGCCTCCCGCGCCGGTCGCTTTTCATTGGCCTCGGTTTCACTCAGCCGTACTCGGCTCGGCCCAGCGGGAAAGATACCCTGCCCGCGCCCCGGCGAGGAGTCCCTGGACGATGTCTCCCGCCCGCTTCCGACCGATGTGCCCCGCTGTCCTCGCTCCGGCGGCGTGTTCCCGGTCCCGGGTCGCGGGGCGGCCGGCGCGGAGACGGCCGCGCTGCCGGACCGCCGGCGCGGTGGGTCAGGAGGGCGACGCGGGCCTCAGCGCCTCCGCGGCGGCGGACTCCACGGCCTCGGCGACCACGGCGAGCGCGGGGAAGTCGAGTTTCCACTGCTGCCAGTACAGCGGGACGTCGACGGCCCGGTCCGGGGCGAGCCCGACCAGCCGTCCGGCGCGCAGCAGCGGCCCGGCCTGCGCCTCGGGCACCATCCCCCAGCCGAGCCCGGCGGCGACGGCGTCGACGAACCCCTCCGACGTGGGCACGGAGTGCCGCATGGGGCTCGCTCCGCGGCCACCGAGCAGACCCGCGGCGAAGTCGTCCTGGAAGTCGTCGTTCCGGTCGAAGACCACCACCGGGGCGTCCGCGAGCAGGTCGTGCAGGGGCGTGTCAGCCCCGGCGTCGAGCCACCGCCCGGCGAAGCCCGGACTCGCCGCCGCCAGGTACCGCATCCGGCCCAGGGACCGGACGGAGCAGCCCGCCACCGGGTCGGGCGACGAGGTCACCGCCGCCATCACCGCCCCCTCGCGCAGCAGGGCGGCCGTGTGGTCCTCGTCCTCGCGGCGCAGTTCGAAGCAGAGCCGCAGCTCGCGCGGGACGCGGGTGAGCGCGGGCAGGAACCAGGTGGCGAGCGAGTCGGCGTTCACCGCGATCGACAGCCGCGTCGGCTCCCCGGACTCGCTCATGCCGAGCTCGGCCCGGGTGTCGCGCTCCAGCCGGGCCAGCCGGCGCGCGAACCGCACGACGATCTCGCCCGACTCGGTCGGGCGCACCGGTTTCGTCCGCATCAGAAGAACCCGTCCGGTGCGCTGTTCGAGCGCCTTGACGCGTTGGCTGACGGCCGAGGGCGTCACGTGCAGGGCGACGGCCGCCGCGTCGAAGGTGCCCTCGTCGACCACCGCGAGCAGGGTGCGCACCTGGTCGAGAGGGAGTTCCGTCATCACGAGCGCTAATGATACGTAAGAATCTTTAGCTGTACTCTTGACAGCAGCTTTCCTAACGTCGTGGCCATGACCAACGTCCTCACCGCCGCGGCCGCCGGGTTCGGTACCGGCCTCTCGCTCATCGTCGCCATCGGCGCCCAGAACGCCTTCGTGCTGCGCCAGGGCATCCGCCGCGACGCGGTGTTCGCGGTGGTGGGCATCTGCGCGGTGTCCGACGCGGCGCTCATCGCGCTGGGAGTGGGCGGTGTCGGCGCGCTGGTGGTGGCCCGGCCCGAGGCGCTCACGGTCGTCGGCCTGGTCGGCGGCGGATTTCTCCTGGTGTACGGAGCCCTCGCCGCCCGGCGCGTGCTCCGTCCCACGGCGCTGGAGGCGGCGGGCGGTTCCGCGGGCTCGCGGCGGCGGACCGTGCTCACCTGTCTGGCGCTGACCTGGCTCAACCCGCACGTCTATCTCGACACCGTCTTCCTGCTCGGCACCCTCGCGGCCGACCGCGGCCCGCTCCGCTGGACCTTCGGACTCGGGGCGGCGCTGGCCAGCCTGTGCTGGTTCGCCGCGCTGGGCTTCGGCGCCAGGCTGCTCGGGCGCTTCCTGTCCCGGCCCTCGTCGTGGCGGGTGCTGGACGCCCTGGTCGCCGCGACGATGATCGGCATGGGGACCCTGCTGATCGCCGGCGCCTGAGCGACGTACGCCACGCGCCCGGGACGGACCCCGGGCGACGGGCGTGACGGGCGGCACGGGACCCATGGGGACTCCGAACGCTCCCGTTCCGCGATAGTGAACCCTGACACCGAAAGATGTATCGAGCAGCCAGGACGGTCGTGGACACGAGCAGGAGCAGTACGGACGGCACGGACGACGCACCGGAACCGGGGGACGGGCCGGCCGGCGCGGCGGACCCCGGGCAGCCGGACCGGAGCGGCTGGCGTCGCTGGACGATGGACACCCGCCCGTTGCGGCGCCCGGCGTACCGGAGGCTCTGGTCCTCCACCATCGTCACGTCGGTGGGCAGCCAGCTCACCGCCGTCGCCGTCCCCAAGCAGATCTACGACATCACCGGGTCCTCGGCCTGGGTCGGTTACGCGAGCCTCGCCGGTCTGCTGCCGCTCGTGGTCTTCGCTCTGTGGGGCGGCGCGGTCGCCGACAGCATGGACCGGCGCAAGCTGCTGCTCGTCACCAACACCGGGATAGCCGTCACCTCGCTGCTCTTCTGGATACAGGCCGTCACCGGACTCGGCTCCGTCCTGGTCCTGATGGTCCTGCTCGCCCTCCAGCAGGCCTTCTTCGGCCTGAACGCGCCGGCCCGCAACGCGTCGATCGCCCGGCTGGTCCCCGAGGACGAGCTCCCCGCGGCGAACGCGCTCGGCTCGACCGTCATGCAGACGGGCCTGGTGGCCGGACCCCTGCTCGCCGGCGCGCTGATCCCGGTGATCGGCCTGAGCGAGCTGTATCTGATCGACGCGCTGGCGCTGTGCGTCACCGTGTGGGCGGTCGTACGGCTGCCCTCGCTGCCGCCTCTGACCGGAGTGCTGGGCCGGCGCGCGGGCTGGCGCGAGGTCGTCGCCGGGTTCCGCTACATCGCCCTGCACAAGGTGCTGCTGCTGTCCTTCCTCGCCGACATCATCGCGATGGTCCTCGGTATGCCCAGGGCGCTGTTCCCGCAGCTCGCCGCCGAGACGTACGCGCCCTACGGCGAGGGCCTCGCGCTCGGACTGCTGTTCGCCGCGATCCCCATCGGCGCGGTGGTCGGCGGACTGATGTCGGGCACGTTCTCCCGTGCGCGCCGGCACGGGCTGATGGTGATCGTCGCCGTGCTGGCCTGGGGCGCCGCCATCACCGGGTTCGGTCTCAGCGGCAGTCTGTGGGTGGCCGTGGCGTTCCTCGCGGCCGCCGGCGTCGCCGACATGGTCTCCATGGTCTTCCGCGGGGCGATCCTGCTGTCGGCCGCCACCGACGAGATGCGCGGCCGGATGCAGGGAGTCTTCACCGTGGTGGTCGCGGGCGGCCCGCGCCTCGCCGACGTCCTGCACGGAACGGCCGGTTCGCTCCTGGGGGCCCGCACGGCCGTCGCGGGCGGCGGTCTGCTGGTGATCGTCGCCACGCTGGGTCTGGCCGCCGCGACACCGGCGCTGCGGCGCTACACGGCCTGACCGGCCGGGTGCCCGGGCCGGCCGGGGACCCGGCCGGCCCGCGCCCCGCGGCCGGCCCGCCGAGCGAGGTCAGCCCCGCGTCGCCTGGTCCATCAGTGTCTGCAGGTGCAGCCCCCGGCGGGCGTCCAGTGGTCCGGACACCCCGGTGCGCACGGCTGTCGCGAACTCCCGGCGCAGTACCGGCCAGAGTTCCTCGTCGTCGCGCCCGGCGGTGTCGAACACCAGGGGCGGCTGCGGCCCGAAGAGCTCGATCCGGGTGCTGCCGCCCTCGATGTCGACCGACCCCGACAACGAGGCCTGGCTGACGGCCCCGTCGGCGTGCTCACAGGTCAGCTCGATCCAGCGGCGGGGGTCGCCCGTCCCGCGGACCCGGACGATCGTCCCGACGGCCGCGTCCAGGAGATCCAGCAGGTGGGGACCCAGGTCGAGCAGGGCGCCGTGCTCCAGCCGCCAGGACGTGGCGAACTCGCCGCCCAGGAACGCTCCGTGCAGGAGACACGAGCGCGCCCCGGTGATCTCGACGTCCTGCGCCGCGCTCAGGAACTCCCGGGTCGCCGGGTGGTAGCGGTTGCTCAGGACGAGCTGGGAGACGACGCCCGCCTCGGCGACGGCGTCGGCGACCCGCCGCGCCGATGCCAGGTCGGCCCCGAGCGGTTTCTCCAGCAGCAGAGCCTTGCCCGCCTTCGCGGCGAGGGGCGCGAGTTCCGCCTGCACCGCGGGCGGCACGGCGAACGCGACCGCCTCGCAGCCGTCGAGCAGTTCCTCGAAACGGGCTGCCGTACCGGCCCCGTAGGGCGACGCCGTCTCGCGGGCGGCCTCGGCGCGTCGCGCCCACACCGCCGTCAGCCGCGTCTCGGGCCCGGCGGCGAGGACGCGGGCGTGCACCGCCCGGGCCCAGGGCCCGGCGCCGACCAGACCGACCCTGACGGGTTCATGGGGCCACGGAAGCGAGGTGCCGGTTGCTGTCGCGGTCACTGGGGTTCTCCTTCGGCTGGTGCCCGGCGTCGGGTGGGGAAACTCCATCACGAGGTGGTCGTTCCGACCAGGGGGAGTGGTCACCGAGTCGGCCGGGAGGCGGCCGCGCGCGCAACCGAGGACGTGGCTAGAGCCCGCAAGCCCCCTTCTTGACCCTCCCTTTTGCGAATTACCTCTGACACAGAGCTATTCTCGTCGTGTGGAACCGGAGAGCTTTCCCGAGGCACTCGCCGACGCCCTGGCCGGGGTGCAGCGGCTGATCCGTCGACGGCTGCGCGGCGGCCTGACCGCCCCGCGGCTGCGCGGCGCCGAGGTCGACCTGCTGCGCCTGGTCGTGGCACGTCCGGGCATCGGTGTGTCCGAGGCCGCCAAGGAGCTGTACCTGGCGGGCAATTCGGTCTCGACGCTGGTCAACCATCTGGCGCGGGACGGCTATCTGATCCGGGAGACGGACCCGGCCGACCGGCGGGCCGCCCGGCTCATGCCCACACCGGCGGCGGACGCACGGCTGCGCGACTGGCGACAGCGGCGCACGGCCCTCGTACGGAACCAGGTCGCCCGTCTCGACGAAGCCGACCGCGCGGCCCTGGAGGCCGCTCTTCCGGCCCTGCGCAAGCTGGCGGCGAACCTGCACGAGGAGGCCGAGGAGAAATGACGCGCTACAGGACCGGTGACAAGGACCCCGGACGCGGCGGGGAAGCGACCGCCGCGGGACCGGACGCCGGGCCCGCCCCGGCCGTGCCCGGTGGCCCCGGGACGCGGGCCGCCGTGACGGACACCGACACCGCGGCGGCCTCCCGGACGGACGCCGTGACCTGTACGGGGCTCGTCCACGCCTTCGGTGACACGACCGCGGTCGACGGACTCGAACTCTCCGTCCGCGACGGCGAGGTGTTCGGACTGCTCGGGCCCAACGGCGCCGGCAAGACCACGGCGATCCGCTGCATCACCACACTGCTGCCGGTCCAGGCCGGCACGGTCCGCGTCTTCGGGCACGACGCCGCCCGCGAACGCATGGCGGTACGCCGCCTGTTGGGCTACGTACCGCAGCAGCTCTCCGCCGACTCCGGGCTCACCGGCCGGGAGAACGTGGAGCTGTTCGCCCGCGTCTTCGACGTCTCCCGTCGGGAGCGCGCGGCTCGCGTCGGCCAGGCACTCGCGGCGGTCGACCTCGTCGACGCCGCCGACCGGCTGGCCAAGACCTACTCGGGAGGCATGGTCCGCCGCCTCGAACTCGCCCAGGCACTGGTCAGCGCGCCCCGGCTGCTGATCCTCGACGAGCCGACCATCGGTCTCGACCCGATCGCGCGGACGAGCGTGTGGGAGCACATCAACGCCGTACGCGCCGCCACCGGGATGACCGTCCTCGTGACGACCCACTACATGGACGAGGCCGACCAGTACTGCGACCGGGTCGCGCTGATGCACCGCGGCCGCGTCCGCGCCCTCGGCACCCCCGACGAGCTGAGGACGGGCCTCGCCGAACGGCGCGGTGCCGAAAGCGGCGCACAGCCCACGCTGGAGGACGTCTTCCGTGACATCGCCGGCAGCGGCCTCGACGACCAGTCAGGAGACTTCAGCGATGTCCGAAGCACCCGCCGTACCGCGTCCCGCGTCGGCTGAACCCGTCCACCCGAGCGGCCTCGACCTGCTCGTGGTCCCGCCCCGCGCCCGTACCGGCTGGCGGGTGCTGCCCGCCCGGGTCGGCGCGATGTGCGCCGTCGAGCTGCAGAAACTCCGCCACGACCGGACCGAGTTGTACACCAGGGCGGTGCAACCCGCGCTGTGGCTGCTGATCTTCGGTGAGACCTTCACCCGGATCAAGGCGATACCCACCGGCGGCATCCCCTACCTCGACTATCTGGCGCCCGGCATCATCGCCCAGTCCGCGATGTTCATCGCCATCTTCTACGGCATCATGATCATCTGGGAACGGGACGCCGGAATCCTCACCAAGCTCCTCGTCACACCGACGCCGCGTTCGGCGCTCATCACGGGCAAGGCCTTCGCGGCCGGGGTGAAGGCGCTGATCCAGGCGGTCGTGGTCGTCGTCATCGCCGCGCTGCTCGGGGTCGGGATGACCTGGAACCCGCTGCGGCTGCTCGGCGTCGCGGTCGCCGTCGTCCTCGGCTCCGCCTTCTTCTCCTGCCTCTCGATGACCATCGCGGGCATCGTGCTCACCCGGGACCGGCTGATGGGGATCGGCCAGGCGATCACGATGCCGCTGTTCTTCGGCTCCAACGCCCTCTACCCGGTGGCCGTCATGCCCGGCTGGCTGCAGGCCGTCAGCAAGATCAATCCCCTGAGCTACCAAGTGGACGCGCTGCGCGGCCTGTTGCTCGGCACCCACGCGCACCTGGCCCTGGACTACGGCGTCCTCGTCGTGGCCGCGGCCCTCGGCATCCTGTCCGCCTCGTCGTTGCTGGGCCGCCTGGCCCGCTGACCCGGAGGAGCGGGACCTCCTGAGGCCGGCCACGCCGGGTAACTTGACCGGATGGAGAGGGATTCCGGCCGGGCGGGCTCTTAGGCTGTGCGTCAGTGATCACTGTCGCACAGGAGGAGTCAACGTGACGTCACGCCCGCAGCAGGTCACCAGACGCAGTGGCGTCCTTCGCCGGGAGGCCGTCGTCGCCGTGATCCCGGCCGCCGTCGCCGCACTGCTCGTCGCGGCCGGTCCGGCGGCGGCCGGTCCCGTGGGGACCTCCGGCGCCGGGGACCCGTACTTCCCGCTCGCGGGCAACGGCGGTTACGACGTCGGGCACTACGGCCTGACCCTCGGCTACGACCCCGGCAGCCGCCACCTCGACGGCACGGCGGTCCTCACCGCCCGGGCCACCGAGCGGCTGACCCGCTTCGACCTCGACCTCTCTGGGCTGAAGGTCACCGGCGTCACCGTCGACCACGCCAAGGCGTCCTACCGCCGCGCCGGACAGGAACTGGTGATCACCCCGCGCCACTCCCTGCGCAGGAACCAGGAGTTCAAGGTCACCGTCACCTACTCGGGCACGCCCAAGCCGGTCACCGACCCGGACGGCTCCCCGGACGGCTGGATCCCCACCGACGACGGCGCGTTCGTGGCCGGTGAGCCGCAGGGCGCCATGACCTGGTTCCCCGCCGACAACCACCCCAAGGACAAGGCCTCGTACGACTTCACGATCACCGTTCCCGACGGAACGACCGCCGTGGCCAACGGCGTTCCGCGCGGGCGGACGACCAGCCACGGCCGCACCACCTTCCGCTGGCGGCAGTCCGAGCCGATGGCTTCCTACCTCGCGACCGCGACGGTAGGCAAGTTCAAGGTCGAGCAGTACACCACGCCCGACGGTCTCGAGGTGTACAACGCCGTCGACCCCCGGGAGGCCAGTGCCGCGGCGCCCGTGCTGAAGAAGCTGCCCTCCGTGCTCGCCTGGGAGAGCGGTGTCTTCGGCCCCTACCCCTTCCGCGCCGCCGGGGCCGTCGTCGACCGGGCTCCGCAGGTCGGGTACGCGCTGGAGACCCAGACGCGGCCGCTGTACGACTCGGCGCCGGACCTGAGCACCCTCGTCCACGAGAGCGCGCACCAGTGGTTCGGGGACTCGGTCGCCCTCACCACCTGGAAGGACATCTGGCTCAACGAGGGCTTCGCGACGTACGCCGAGTGGCTGTACACCGAGCAGCACGGCGGCAGGAGTGCGCAGCGGGCCTTCGACGCCCTGTACGCCAAGCCGGCCGGCGACGACCTGTGGGCGTGGGGGGGGGGCCCCCCCCCCCCCCCCGCGCCCCCCCAACCGCACCCCCCCTAGAGCACGCGGGCCCGCGCGCACGAGACACACGCGCACG
>NZ_JBHWEL010000001.1:210664-274617 GCF_042734135.1 Streptomyces sp. NPDC059668
TCCCGGGGGGGGGTGGGGGGGCCGTGTGCCCCCGAGCCCCCTCCTCACACCCGCCGGGGGCCCTCCGTGTGTGGGCGGGCCCCCCCCCCGACCCCGGCAGCGGCGCGCACATCTTCGAGACCCCCGTCTACTCGCGGGGAGCCATGGCCCTGCAGAAGCTGCGCACGGCCGTGGGCGACAGGACGTTCCTGCGCATCCTGCGCACCTGGGCCACCGAGCACCGGGGCGGCCACGGCACCACCGCCGAGTTCGTCCGGCTCTCCGAGCGGTTGTCCGGCAAGAACCTCCACCCGCTGTTCCACACCTGGATCGGTACGGCGGGCAAGCCGTCCTCTTCCTGAACCCCGCTTTCCCCCGCCCTCTCGGGGCTCCCGTCGCCTCTGGCGCCGGACGCCGAGCCCTTCGTGCGGGCGGGGGTGCGGCCGGGGTCAGGCAGGGCGGAGCCAGAGGGTGCTGAGCGGGGGGAGCGTCAGCCGGATGCTCGCCGACCGGCCGTGCGCGGCGCGGGATTCGGCCTTGACGACGCCGGGGTTGGCGACGTCGCTTCCTCCGTACCGGGCGCTGTCGGTGTTCAGGGTCTCCTGCCAGCCGGGGACGGAGTCGGGGACGCCGAGACGGTAGGCGTGCCGGACGACGGGGGAGAAGTTGCTGACGGCGAGGAGGGGGCTGCCGGCGGCGTCGTGGCGCAGGAACGCGAAGACGTTGTCGTCGGCGGCGTCACCGGTGATCCAGGCGAAGCCGGCCGGGTCCGTGTCGCGCTGCCAGAGGGCGGGTTCCCGGCGATACACGGTGTTGAGGTCGCGGACGAGGTCACGGACGCCCCGGTGGTCGGCCTCGGCCCCGTACCCGGGGTCGAGGAGCCACCAGTCGGGCCCCTGGGCTTCGGACCATTCGGCGCCCTGGGCGAACTCCTGTCCCATGAAGAGGAGTTGTTTGCCGGGGTGGGCCCACATGAAGCCGAGGTAGGCGCGGGTGGTGGCGCGTTGCTGCCACCAGTCGCCCGGTGCCTTGGAGACGAGTGACTGCTTGCCGTGGACGACCTCGTCGTGGGAGATGGGCAGGACGTAGTTCTCGCTGTAGGCGTAGACCATGGAGAACGTCATCTCGTGGTGGTGGTACTTGCGGTGGACCGGCTCGTGCTGGAGGTACTCCAGCGAGTCGTGCATCCACCCCATGTTCCACTTCAGCCCGAACCCCAGCCCCCCGTCCGAGGTCGCCCGGGTGACGCCGTCCCAGGCGGTGGATTCCTCGGCGATGGTGACGACGCCGGGGTTGCGGCGGTAGACGGTGGCGTTCATCTCCTGGAGGAAGGCGACGGCGTCGAGGTCTTCGCGGCCGCCGTGTTCGTTGGGTGTCCACTGGCCGGGTTCGCGGGAGTAGTCGAGGTAGAGCATGGAGGCGACGGCGTCGACGCGGAGTCCGTCGATGTGGAATTCCTGGCACCAGTAGACGGCGTTGGCGACGAGGAAGTTGCGGACCTCGCGGCGTCCGAAGTCGAATTCGAGGGTGCCCCAGTCGGGGTGGGCGGCGCGTTGGGGGTCGGCGTGTTCGTAGAGGGGGCGTCCGTCGAATGCGGCGAGGGCCCATTCGTCGCGGGGGAAATGGGCGGGGACCCAGTCCATGAGGACGCCGATGCCGGCCTGGTGGAGGGCGTCGACGAGGTGTTTGAAGTCGTCGGGGGTGCCGAGGCGGGCGGTGGGGGCGTAGAAGCCGGTGACCTGGTATCCCCAGGAGCCGCCGAAGGGGTGTTCGGCGACGGGCATGAGTTCGACGTGGGTGAAGCCGAGGTCGGCGACGTAGGCGGGGAGCTGCTGGGCGAGCTGACGGTACGTCAGGCCCGGTCGCCAGGACGCCAGGTGCACCTCGTACACGGAGAACGGCGCCTCATGGGCGGGACGCCTGCCCCGCTCCGCCATCCACTCCTCGTCGTGCCAGGTGTGGTGCGAGGTGTGGACGATCGACGAGGTGCGCGGCGGGACCTCGGTGCGGCGGGCCATCGGGTCGGCGCGCAGGGTGCGGGAGCCGTCGGGGCGGGTGATCTCGAACTTGTAGAGCTCGCCCTCCCCGATGCCGGGCACGAACAGCTCCCAGACTCCGGTGGAGCCGAGCGACCGCATCGGATACGCCGTGCCGTCCCAGTGCGAGAACGGTCCGCAGACCCTGACCCCCCGGGCGTTCGGCGCCCACACCGTGAACCGGGTGCCGGTCACACCCTGGTGGGTCATGAGGTGAGCGCCCAACGCGCGCCAGAGTTCCTCGTGACGGCCCTCGCCGATCAGATGCAGGTCGGTCTCGCCCAGCGCGGGCAGGAACCGGTAGGGGTCCTGCACCTCCGACCGGCGTCCCGCGTACGTCACCGACAGCAGGTACTCGGGAATCGTGTCGAGGGGCAGCACGGCGGCGAAGAGGCCGTCGCCGACGTCCGTCAGCGCGGTACGCCGCCCGTCGACCACCACGGCCACGGACTCGGCGTACGGACGCAGCGCCCGGAACACGACGCCACCCGGCACCTCATGAGCACCGAGCAGGGCGTGCGGGTCGTGGTGGGCGCCGGACAGCAGGCGCGCGCGGTCCGCCCCGTCCATCGGGGCCGCAGGCCCCGCGCCGACAGCGGTGGTGGAAACGGCCACGGCTTCATCCTCCTCGAGAGCGAACACGGAACAGGGCTGGTCCTCAGAGACCTTCGGCGAGTCGGGCGACCGCCGCCATCGGAACAGGCAGCCAGTCGGGCCGGTGCCGGGCCTCGTACAGCACTTCGTAAACGGCCCGGTCCGTCTCGTACGCGCGCAGCAGCGCGGGCTCCTCGTGCGGATCCCAGGCGGCCGCGGCCGCGTAGCCGGCGCCGTACGCCTCCCGGCAGCGGTGTGCCCACTCCGGGCGCCAGGGGCGCCGGGACCGCGCGGCGTAGTCGAAGGAGCGCAGCATGCCCGCGACATCGCGGACGGGTGACTGCAGTCGCCGTCGCT
The DNA here is from genome assembly GCF_042734135.1 of Streptomyces sp. NPDC059668. Taxonomy (NCBI): domain Bacteria; kingdom Bacillati; phylum Actinomycetota; class Actinomycetes; order Kitasatosporales; family Streptomycetaceae; genus Streptomyces; species Streptomyces sp. NPDC059668. Next base: position 213,631 of record NZ_JBHWEL010000001.1, read on the forward strand.
CGGGGACCGGGCGGGCGGGCTCGCCCTCGAAGTCGATGACGGACCACTGGCGCCCGGCCCTCAGCACCTGGCCGAGGTGGAGGTCGCCGTGAATCCGCTGCAGGGGCCGGGCCGCCGCGTCGAGCGACGCGAGGGCGTCGAAGGCGGAGCGCAACCCCGCGACATAGGGGTCGAGTTGGGGTACCGCGCGGGCCGTGGCGTCGAGGCGTTCGCTCATCGCGGCGGCGAGCCGGCCGTGCTGGAGCGGACTCGGCGCCTCGACGGGGAAGGCCGTCGCCAGGGCCAGATGCACCTCGGCGGTGGCTCGTCCCAGTTCGTACGCCTCCTCGGTGAACTCCCTTTCCGAGGCGAGTGACTGCAGTGCCAGGGTCCACCCGTCGGCGGCGCCCGGCAGGAACGGCTGGAGCACCCCCAGCGTCGCCTCCCGCGGGTGCGAGGTGCCGAACCACGCCGCGGGGGCGGGTACGCGGGTGCAACCCTGCCTGGCCAGCGCCCACGGCAGCTCCAGGTCCGGGTTGATGCCCGGCTGGACGCGGCGGAAGAACTTCAGGATGAAGGAGTCCCCGTACACGAGCGAGGAGTTCGACTGCTCCGCGTCGAGCAGCCGGGGAGCGAGGCCGGCCGGGACCGTCACCCGCGCGTCGCGCTCGAAGAGCAGCGGTCCCGCTGTCCCGGGAGTACGCAGCCGCTCCAGGAGCAGCCCCGTCGCCCGTGGGTCGTGAAGCGCGTCGTACACACTCAGGTCGGCCAGCGGTCCCGCGCTCGCACGGCCGATGAAGGCGTGGGCGAGCCGGGGCGGCAGGACCTTCCGCGCGCCGAGGAGGAGCTGGTAGCAGTCGTCGGCCGGGGGAGTGCCGGATCCGCCGTGACCGGTCCGGCCCAGGTGTTCGGTGTGTACCAGGAGATGCAGGCAGCCCGGGTACAGCTCGGTGGACGACGCCACGCTCAGGCCGGTGACGGGGCGTCCCTTGCCCGCGAACCAGCGTTGCCGCGGCAGCCACTCCCGCAGCAGATCACCCAGTGAGGTGAGCAGCGCGGCGGGGGCGTGGCGGCCCGGACGGTGCAACGCGGTCTTCGGCATGGCGACACGTCCTTTCAGAGGCAGGCGATGTTTGCCGGGCGATCGGTCAGGACCGCGTGACGGCGCCCGGGGCGACCGCGCGGCGGAGCCGGAACCAGTAGAAGCCGTGGCCTGCGAGGGTGAGCAGGTAGGGGAGTTCACCGATGGCGGGGAAGCGGACGCCGCCGATGAGCTCGACGGGGTGGCGGCCTTCGAAGGTCCCCAGGTCGAGTTCGGTGGGCTGGGCGAAGCGGGAGAAGTTGTGCACGCACAGCACCAGGTCGTCTTTGTACTCCCGCAGGAAGGCGAGGACGGCGGGGTTGGAGGAGGGGAGTTCGGTGTAGGTGCCGAGGCCGAAGGCCTTGTTCTGTTTGCGGATCTCGATCATGCGGCGGGTCCAGTGCAGCAGTGACGAGGGTGAGGACATGGAGGCTTCGACGTTGGTGACCTGGTAGCCGTAGACGGGGTCCATGATCGTGGGGAGGAAGAGGCGGCCGGGGTCGCTGGAGGAGAATCCGGCGTTGCGGTCGGGGGTCCACTGCATGGGGGTGCGGACGGCGTCGCGGTCGCCGAGCCAGATGTTGTCGCCCATGCCGATCTCGTCGCCGTAGTAGAGGATCGGGCTGCCCGGGAGGGACAGGAGCAGGGCGGTGAAGAGTTCGATCTGGTTGCGGTCGTTGTCGAGCAGGGGGGCGAGCCGGCGGCGGATGCCGATGTTGGCGCGCATGCGCGGGTCCTTGGCGTATTCCGCGTACATGTAGTCGCGTTCTTCGTCGGTGACCATTTCGAGGGTGAGCTCGTCGTGGTTGCGCAGGAAGATGCCCCACTGGCAGTTGTTGGGGATGGCGGGGGTCTTGGCGAGGATCTCCGATACGGGGTAGCGGGACTCGCGGCGGACGGCCATGAAGATGCGGGGCATGACGGGGAAGTGGAAGGCCATGTGGCACTCGTCGCCGCCGGAGGGGAAGTCGCCGAAGTAGTCGACGACGTCCTCGGGCCACTGGTTCGCCTCGGCCAAAAGCACCGTGTCCGGGTAGTGCGTGTCGATCTCCTTGCGCACCCGCTTCAGGAAGGTGTGGGTGGCGGGGAGGTTCTCGCAGTTGGTTCCCTCCACTTGGTAGAGGTAGGGCACGGCGTCGAGGCGGAACCCGTCGATGCCGAGGTCCAGCCAGAAGCGGAGGGCCGCGACGATCTCCTCCTGGACGGCGGGGTTCTCGTAGTTGAGGTCGGGCTGGTGGGAGAAGAAGCGGTGCCAGTAGTACTGCTTGCGGACCGGGTCGAAGGTCCAGTTGGAGGCCTCGGTGTCGACGAAGATGATCCGGGCGTCCTGGTACTGCTTGTCGTCGTCGGCCCAGACGTAGTAGTCGCCGTAGGGTCCTTCGGGGTTGGCGCGGGACTCCTGGAACCACGGGTGCTGGTCGCTGGTGTGGTTCATGACGAAGTCGATGACGATGCGCATGCCGCGCTGGTGGGCGGCGTCGACGAACTCGACGAAGTCGGCGAGGTCGCCGAACTCGGGCAGCACGGCGGTGTAGTCGGAGACGTCGTAGCCGCCGTCCCGCAGGGGGGACTTGAAGAACGGGGGCAGCCAGAGGCAGTCGATGCCGAGCCATTGCAGGTAGTCGAGTTTCGCGGTGAGGCCCTTGAGGTCACCGACGCCGTCGCCGTTGCTGTCCTGGAAGGAGCGGACCAGGACCTCGTAGAAGACGGCGCGTTTGAACCATTCGGGGTCGCGGTCCTTGGCCGGAGTGTCCTCGAAGGTGTCCGGTACGGGCTCGTTGACGATCATATGGTGGGTGACCCTCCGTTCTGTGGTGCCGGTCCGACCGCGAGCACATGCGCACTGCCCGGCTCCAGTCGCACGAAGTTGGTCCTGCCCCAGTAGTACGTCTCGCCGGTGAGCTCGTCATGCACCGGCACGCGCTCGTGCCAGTCCAGGCCGAGTCGCGGCATGTCCAACGAGACCGTGGCCTCCTGGGTGTGGTGGGGGTCGAGGTTGACCACCACCACGACCGCGTCCGAGCCCGTGCGCTTGCCGTATGCGATGAGGGCATCGTTGTCAGTCTGGTGGAAATGAAGGTTGCGCAGCGCGCGCAGGGCGTCGTGGCGCCTCCGGATCCGGTTCAGTTTCGTGATCAGCGGGGCGATCGTCCTGCCCTCGCGCGCGGCCGACTCCCAGTCCCGTGGACGCAGTTGGTACTTCTCCGAGTCGAGGTACTCCTCGCTGTCCGGGCCGGCCGCGGTGTTCTCGCACAGTTCGTATCCGGCGTAGACGCCCCACGCGGGCGACAGGGTGGCGGCGAGTACGGCCCGTGCCTCGAAGGCGGGCCGTCCGCCGCGCTGGAGGTAGCCGGGCAGGATGTCCGGGGTGTTGACGAAGAGGTTGGGCCGCATGAAGGCGGCGCTCTCGCCCGACAGCTCGGTGAGGTAGTCGGTCAGCTCGTGCTTGGTGTTGCGCCAGGTGAAGTACGTGTACGACTGCTGGAAGCCGACCGTCGCCAGCCTCTCCATGATCGCGGGCCGGGTGAACGCCTCGGCCAGGAAGATCACGTCGGGATCCCTGCGGTTGATCTCGGCGATGACCCGCTCCCAGAAGACCACCGGCTTGGTGTGCGGGTTGTCCACCCGGAAGATCCGGACACCGTGGTCCATCCAGAAGCGCAGCAGCCGGACACACTCGGCGATCAGACCCGGCATGTCCTCGTCGAAGGCGATCGGGTAGATGTCCTGGTACTTCTTCGGCGGGTTCTCCGCGTAGGCGATCGTCCCGTCGGCGCGGTGGTGGAACCACTCCGGGTGCTTCTCCACCCACGGGTGGTCGGGGGAGCACTGGAGGGCGAAGTCGAGGGCGACCTCGAGTCGCAGGTCCGCCGCCCGGCGTACGAACGCGTCGAAGTCCTCGATGGTGCCCAGAGCCGGGTGGATCGCGTCGTGCCCGCCCTCCGGGGAGCCGATCGCCCACGGCACACCGACGTCCTGACGGCTCGCCGACAGACTGTTGTTGGGGCCCTTGCGGAAGGTCGTGCCGATGGGGTGGACCGGCGGCAGGTAGACGACGTCGAAGCCCATCTCCGCGATGGCGGGCAGGCGTTCGGCGGCGGTGCGGAACGTGCCGTGGGCGGACGGGTCCGACTGCCCGCTCTCCGAACGCGGGAAGAACTCGTACCAGGAGCCGAAGAGCGCCCGTTCGCGTTCCACGAGCAGGGGCAACGGCAGCGAGCGGGAGACCCGTTCGCGCAACGGGTGCGCGGACAGGACGGAGGTCACTTCCGGGGCCGTCGCGGCCGCCAGACGGGCGGCCGGCGGCAGTGACGTGTCGCGCAGGCCTTCGGCCGCCGCCCGCACCGCTGACCGCCCGGCCGGGTCCGGTACGCCGGTCGCGGCGCGTTCGTACAGTGCCGCGCCCTCCTCCAGGATCAGCCCCGTGTCGATGCCGGCCGGGACCTTGATGCCGGCGGCCAGCCACCAGGCGGCCACCGGGTCGCTCCAGGACTCCACCAGATACGTCCAGTGGCCCACGGAATCGGGCGTGACCTCGGCACCCCAGCGGTCGGAGCCGGGGACGAGCTCGCGCATCGGGGTCCAGGGACCGGCCAGCCCCGTCGGGTCGCGCAGCACGACATTGGCGCCGACCACGTCATGGCCCTCACCGAAGACGGTCGCGGTGACCTGGAAGCTCTCCCCGCGGACCGCCTTGGCGGGGCGACGTCCGCACTCGACCACCGGGTGGACGTCGACGACCGGGATCCGGTCGACCGGAGTGGGGTCGGCCGGGTCACGTCCGTCGGCCGGGTGTGCGTCCATGTCCATCGCCTCCGCCGTTCTCGATCGCGCCTGCCGTTCAGAGCTGTCCGGGAGGGTCCCGGTCACTGTCCCGTCTCGGGGGCACCCCCCGGCCGTACGGCCCGCTCCGCCGGCCGGAAGGCCGTGACCGCGCCGGGAGTTCGCCGGACGCGCGCACCCGCCACGGGCGTGGTGGCCGACGCCGACGCCGCCGAGGGGGCGGGCGACGCCGACGAGGCGCCCGAAGCCCGCGCACCGCCGCGCAGATAGTGCTCGGCGGCGTCCACGGCCTCCCGCGCGCAGCGCTTACCCATCAGCACGCACAGGGTGTACCCCGAGTTCTCGAAGTTTCCCCGCACCGCGTGGTCCATGGGGGCCACGAGCAGCAGACGTTCCCAGGCCCGGTATTGCTCCAGGTGCCTGGCGACCTCGGCTTTGGCAGGCAGCAGCATGGCGCTGGTCACCTTTCCGCTCCAGGACTGCGCACGGGCCCGCCCGGCTGGTGCGGGGCGGGCGTGTACAGAGGGGCACCGGCCTGTCACTGAGGCCGGCGCCCTCACCCATGGTGCCTGTGTCACCACGAAGCGTCTTGTTGGCTCTTCAACTACGACGGGGGTCGTCACCCGAGTCGTCAGGAGTGCTCTCGTGTTGCACGAACGGAGTAGCACTCGCATTCTTGGACTTACTCAGGAGCGACCAACATTCACGCTTCGTGTTCGGGGCTCGTCCGCAAAGGGCGAGAGGGAGCGGGAGCTTCGCCGGTGAGGAGCCAACGAAGATGAAACCTGCAGTTCCCTGCTACTACCACCTCGACGTCGAGGTCAGCCCGGACCGAGTGGGACAGGTCAGACGCATTCTGGCCGCCCATCTCCGGTACTGGAACCTCGAGTTCCTCGTCGAGTCCGTCTGTCACTGCGCCGAGGCGCTGCTGGACACCATCGCCCAGCACTCGGCCGACAAGAACACCACCGTCGAGATGTGGTGGAACGGCAAGCACCTCATCACCGCCGTCTCCGACAACGACCAGGACATCCGCCCGCACAACGCACCCCAGGGCTGTCTCGCACGAATCGCCGCCCTGAGTGACAACTGGGGCTGCTGTGCGACGGGCGCCGGCGGCAAGATCATCTGGTTCTCCTGGCGGGCCCGTTCCGCCGAACGCGCCCCACTGGTGCCGGTCGGCCCCGTGCCGAGCCTGCGGGAGGCGTGCCGGATGCCCCGGGCGCTGTCGTTGCCCGTGCCCGCCTTCGCGGCGCCACGGGAGGACACCGGGACCGTGATCACCGTACGGTGATCACGTGCGCACCTGGACCGGACGCCCGTACCCGCTGGGGGCGTCATACGACGGCGAAGGCACCAACTTCGCCCTGTTCACCGAAGCCGCCGAACGGGTCGACCTCGTCCTCGTGGATGACGACGGTGCCTCGCGCACCGTCACGATGACCGAGGTCGACGGATACGTGTGGCACTGCCGACTGCCCGACGTCGGGCCGGGCCGGCGCTACGGCTACCGGGTCCACGGACCGTGGGACCCGGCGGCCGGGCACCGCTGCAATCCGGCGAAGCTGCTCCTCGACCCGTACGCGACGGCGGTCGACGGGCAGATCGACAACGACGCCTCGCTCTACGAGCGGGCGGCCGACGGGCCCGATCCCGCGGACAGCGCCGGGCACACCATGCTCGGTGTGGTGACCGACCCGGCCTTCGACTGGGGTGAGGACCGCCCACCGCTGCGGCCGTACGCCGAGACGGTGATCTACGAGGCCCATGTGCGCGGTCTGACCCGCACCCACCCGGACGTCCCCGCCGAACTGCGCGGTACCTACGCGGGCCTGGCCCATCCGGCGGTCGTCGGTCATCTGACCTCGCTCGGGGTGACCGCCGTCGAGCTGATGCCGGTGCACCAGTTCACCCAGGACGGCTTCCTGCGGGACAGGGGCCTGTCCAACTACTGGGGCTACAACACGATCGGCTTCTTCGCCCCGCACCACGCCTACGCGGCGCACGGCACCCGCGGAGAGCAGGTCACCGAGTTCAAGTCGATGGTCAAGGCGCTGCACGCGGCGGGCCTGGAAGTGATCCTCGACGTCGTCTACAACCACACCGCCGAGGGCAACGAGAACGGCCCCACGCTCTCCTTCCGCGGCATCGACAACGCCTCCTACTACCGTTTGGTGGAGGGGGACGCGGCGCACTACTACGACACCACCGGTACCGGGAACAGCCTGCTGACGCGGCACCCGAACGTACTACAGCTGATCATGGACTCGCTGCGGTACTGGGTGACGGAGATGCACGTCGACGGTTTCCGCTTCGATCTCGCGGCCACGCTCGCGCGGCAGTTCCACGACGTGGACCGCCTCTCGGCGTTCTTCGACCTGATCCAGCAGGATCCGGTGGTCGGCCGCGTGAAACTGATCGCCGAGCCCTGGGACCTCGGCGACGGCGGCTACCAGGTCGGCAACTTCCCGCCCCTGTGGTCCGAATGGAACGGCAAGTACCGTGACGCGGTGCGGGACTTCTGGCGCTCAGGCGAGCACACGCTCGGTGAGTTCGCCTCCCGCCTGACCGGTTCCGCCGACCTCTACCAGCACGACCGGCGCCGGCCGCGTGCGGGAATCAACTTCGTCACCGCGCACGACGGATTCACCCTGCGCGACCTCGTCTCGTACGACGACAAGCACAACGAGGCCAACGGCGAGGGCAACCGGGACGGCGAGAGCGTCAACCGTTCCTGGAACTGCGGTGCCGAGGGCCCCACCGACGACGAGGGAATCCTCGAACTGCGCGCCCGCCAGCAGCGCAACCTGCTCGCCACCCTGCTGCTCTCCCAGGGCATCCCGATGCTCGCGCACGGCGACGAACTGGGCCGCACCCAGCGCGGCAACAACAACGCCTACTGCCAGGACAACGAACTCTCCTGGATCGACTGGCGGCTGGACGACGAGCAGCGCGACCTCATCGAGTTCACCCGGCGCGCCGTCGCGCTGCGCGCCGACCACCCCGTGCTGCGCCGCCGCCGGTTCTTCCTCGGTGACACGGCCACCCACGAGGGCCAGCCGCTGCCCGACCTGGTGTGGCTGCGACCCGACGCGAGCGAGATGACGGACGCGGACTGGCGGCGCGCCGACGCACACGCCCTGGCCGTGTTCCTCAACGGCGACGCGATCGCCGAGCCCGACCCGTACGGCGGCCCGGTGGTCGACGACTCCTTCCTGCTGCTCCTGAACAGCTACTGGGAGCCGGTCGTCTTCCGCCTTCCGGGCACCGGGTACGGCGAGCGGTGGACGGCCCGGATCGACACCGCCGATCCGGCGGTCGTCCCCGACGAACGGGAGCGCAAGGCCGACACCGACGTCCGGCTCGAAGCCCGCAGCCTGCTGCTGTTGTCCAGGGCCCCACGGACCGCGGACGGGGCCCCCGGCGTCGGCTGAGCCGCGGGTGGGCCGGAGCAGAACGGGCGCGGTGCGCCCATCGGAGGGAGACTGGAGCGAGGGCCCCGGGCCACCGGGGTCCCCGCAACCGGCCCCGAACCCGGGGGATGCGCATGTCCATCACGCCGGCACAGGCAGCGCGACAGGAGCTGACCGGATTCGAAGGTCGGCTGACCGGACCCGACGACCCCGGCTACGACCGGGCGCGCACCGTCTACAACGCGATGATCGACCGGCGGCCCGCCCTGGTGGCGCGATGCGCCGACCCCGAGGCCGTCGCCTCCGTCGTCGGTTTCGCCCGCGACCACGGGCTACCCCTCGCCGTGCGCGGCGGGGGCCATCACGGCGCGGGCCTGGGAGTCTGCGACGACGGCGTGGTGCTCGACCTCGCACCGCTGAAGGGCGTCGAGGTCGACCCGAAAGCCCGCACCGCACGCGTCGGCGGCGGCTGTGTATGGGGCGAGGTCGACCGCGCCACCCACGAGCACGGCCTGGCCACACCCGCGGGCATCGTCTCCACGACAGGAGTCGGCGGCCTCGCGCTGGGCGGCGGCCTCGGACACCTCACCCGCGCCCACGGACTGACCGTCGACAACCTCCTGGAGGCCGACCTCGTCCTGGCGAGCGGTGACCGGGTGCGGGCGAGCGCCACCGAGAACCCCGATCTGTACTGGGCGATCCGCGGGGGCGGAGGCAACTTCGGAGTCGTCACCTCGTTCCTCTTCCGGCTGCACGAGGTGAGCACGGTCGTCGCGGGACCCACCTTCTGGCCCGCCGAACTCGGCGCCGACGTCCTGGCCGCCTACCGCGACTTCATCCCGCACGCGCCCCGTGAACTGAACGGCTTCTTCATGTTCGGATCCGTCCCGCCCGCCCCGCCGTTCCCCGAGGAGCTCCGTCTGCGCGGTGTCTGCGGCGTCATGTGGTGCCGCGTCGGGGACGAGCCGGAGCTCGCGGCGACGGAGATGGCGCCGTTGCTCTCCGCGCTGCCCGCGCCCCTGCTGCACGCACCTGCGCCGATGCCGCACCCCGCACTGCAGTCGGCCTTCGACGGGGTCTATCCCCCCGGGGACCAGTGGTACTGGCGCGCGGACTTCGTCGACGAGATCCCCGACGAGGCCGTCGCACTGCACGCCAGGTTCGGTGCCGAGCCGCCGACCTGGAAATCGGGGATGCACCTGTACCCGATCGACGGCGCCGTCCACGACCTCGCGCCGACGGACACCGCCTGGGGCTACCGCGACACGGGCTGGGCCTCCGTCTTCGCGGGCGTCGACTCCGACCCGGCCAACGCGGAACTCGTGAAGAGCTGGAGCATCGAGTACTCGGACGCGCTGCACCCGTACTCCGCGGGCGGGGCCTACGTGAACATGATGATGGACGAAGGGCCGGAAAGGGTACGGGCCGGCTATCGCGGGAACCACCCCCGCCTCGCCCGGACCAAGGCCGCCTACGACCCGGCCAACCTCTTCCACGTCAACCAGAACATCCAGCCGGTGCAGGGCGCCTGACGGGACGGCTCGCGAGCCGTGCCCTCCTTCCGCGGGCCGTTCCCTCCTGACCGGGGCGGAGTGGTTCTCCGCCCCACGGTGCCTCCCGTCGTTCGTCGCACCACCATCCGCCGGCCGACCGTCAACTCTCCTGTGGGCGTGCTTGGTTACCGGAGAGTGTGCGGACGGGATCGCGGAGCGTGAGGCCGGCGCCCCGGGCGTCGAGGGTGAGGACGGGGACGTGCTGGCCGAGGGTGCGCAGAGCGCGTGCGTATCCCTCCACGGCCTCGGCGTCGTCCGTCTCGCCCGTCACATGGAGGAGGACACCGTCGCGTTCCGCCACCGCCTCGGCGAAATCGAGTGCCTGGATCCAGGTCACCCGGGAGCGTCCACGGCGCAGCGGACCGTAGACCAGCTCATGGACGAGACTGCCGTCGACGGCCAACCGGCCCGGCGCGGCCAGGAGTTCGCGGTACGGCTGAGTGGGGTCCACATGGTGCAGCGGTCCACGCGCACGCCGGACGAGGAATCCCTGACGGGCCAGTTCGGCGATCAGCGCGCCTCGGCCGATGCCGTCGGGACCTTCGACAACCAGGGTCCGGCACTGCGCGAGGGCCTGGCGGAGGGTTCGGCGAAGGGCCTGGTGCGAAGCCTGGTGGAGGGTCATCCCCGCACCTCGGGACAAGGGCCGGTGCGCATGCCGCTCCCTCCAGGAGGACCGATTCCCCCAGTGTCGCCGGACCGCCCGCACGGCGGGAGTGCACGCGCGGGCTGTCCGGTTGTGCGGGCGTAGTGGTGCGGCCTGCCCCGGCGGACCCCGGCGCCGCGGCGGCGTACCCGGAGGCCCGCGACCGGACGGCACGGGAGGGCGCGGAGACGGACCACGCCGGTCGCGCGGGCCGACGCGAGGAATACATCAGAACGTCGGTTGCGTGCCGAGCCGGGCGGAGACCATAGTGATCGAGTGACCTGCCGCGCAGGAGGCCGTGATGACTGCTCAACTGCGTTCAGTTGTAAGGCAATTGGCCTTCCGGCAGATGGGCCGGGTCACCGCAGGCGACCGTGATGCGAGACCTGGAGCGCCACCGTGACCGACGGACGACCGAGGGGCGCGGCCAAGGGCCCCGCCGGGGCCAACGCGGCGCTGGCGGCCGCCCTGAAGGACGCGGGCTGTTCCTACGCCTCCCTCGCCCTGCGGGTCAACGAACTCGGCCGCCGCCAGGGCATCGACTCCAACTACGACAAGGCGTCGGTCACCCGCTGGTTACAGGGCCAGCAACCGCGGGGCACGACACCGGGGCTGATCGCCGCCGTCCTGTCCGAACGGTGCGGCCGTCCCCTGTCGCCCACGGAACTGGGCTTCCACTCCGAGCAGCGACGGCCCGTCGCCGGCCGGGCGCTCCTCTACGGCGAGGATGTGGCGGAGACCCTGCACACCCTGGCCGAGCTGGGATCCACCGACATCTCGCGGCGCAGCCTCCTCGGCACGGTGCCCTTCGTCGCCTCCGCGCTGACGAGCCCCCAGCGCGACTGGCTGCTGTGGCTGTCGGAACAGCGGGACGGCCTTCGGCCCACGCCGGCGGCGAGCGGCGGCCCGGTCGAGCAGGTGCACGCGATGATCTCCATGTTCGACCGGATGGACAACCACTACGGCGGCGGCGGGGTACGCACCAGCATCGTGCACTACCTCTCCACCGAGGTCGTGCCCATGCTCCAGCGCCGCGGCACACCACCGCCCCTGCAACGCCAGTTGTACGCAGCCGCCGCGCGCCTGGCCGCCATGGCCGGCTGGAGTTCGTACGACGCGGGGGAGTACGGGCTGGCACAGCGCTACATGACCCAGGGGCTGCGCCTGTGCGCCGAGGGCCGCGACCGGGTCCTGGGCGGCCAGATACTGGCCGGACTTTCCCATCTGGCGACCAGCCTCGGCCGTCCCGACGAGGGGGTGGCGCTGGCCCGGGCCGGTGTCGCCACCGCGAAGGGGTCGGGCAGCCCGCTCGGACTGATGCGGCTCTACGCCATGTCGGCGCGCGGCCACGCGGCCCAGGGGCACTCGGGCGAGACCTCCGAGGCGCTGCGGCTGGCGGAACAGCAGCTGGACGCGAGCCGGGGAGCCGCCCAGGAGTCCGTGTGGGTGCGCTATCTCGACCACCACTACCTGCAGGCCGAAGCCGCCCTCTGCTTCCGGGACCTCGGCCTCGCCGCGCAGGCGGAGCGTACGGCGAGTGAGTCACTGGGCGCCAACGCCGACCGGCGAAGACGTCAGGCCATCAGCCGGTCCGTCCTGGCGACCGCCCACCTTCAGCAGGACCGGCTCGACGAGGCGGTCGGCACCGCCACCGAAGCGCTCGACACACTCAGCAGCGTGCACAGCGAACGCTCCATCCAGGCGCTGCGCGACTTCCGCAGACGCCTGGAGCCCCGTCGCCACGAACCGGTGGTGCAGGACTTCGAGCGTAGATCCCGGGGCGTACTGGGGGCGGTGGCGTGACCGGGGAACAGTGCGACCGGTGAGGTGACTTCGGTCCTGTGGGCCCCGCCCGCCGGCGAACGTCGGAGAACACCGGAGAGCGAGGAACCCGCCGGAGCGCGTCCGCCGGCACCTGAGCCCCGGGGACGAGATGCCGGGCGGGCGGCTCAGCCTGGGATGAGCGCGTCCCACTGATCACGGGTCGGGCCGTCGTGCTTCGGCGAGAAGCCGGGGTGGGCGGCCAGCCACGCGGTGACGTGCCGGTCCACTTCGTCGGTGCCGTAGGCGTCCTGGGCCGGCCGCAAAAGATGGCGTACCTGGGCCCGGGCTCTCATGACCACGGGATCGTCGAAGGCGCAGGCGGCCCGGGCGGCGGCCCGCCGATCCGAGAGCGGTGAGCTCTCGGCGAGGCGTTGCTCGTCTGCCCGGTCGGCCGTCACCTGCGCGTCGAACCACGGGCGGAGGGCCTGCTGTGTCCAGGCGTGGTACCCGCGGGGGTCCGCGGCGACCTGGTCGGCATGGGTGGCGAGGTACTGGGCGGCGCGCAGGCCGAGGGCCACGCCATGACCGAAGGTGGGGTTGGTGTGGATGAGGCTGTCCCCGGTGTTGACCAGGCCGGTGACGACGGGTCCCGCACCGTCGGCGAGGCCGGTCCAGCGGTTGTCCAGACCGGCCATCGGCAGGACGGCCGACTGCGGTTCGGGGGCCAGGCCGAGCCAGGCCGCGGTGGCGGGGAAGCGGCGGGCGACGGCCTCGAACACGGCGGGGTCGGTGAGTGCGCCGCGGGTCGGATCAGCGGTGGAGAGCACCAGGCTCACCGCGAAGGTGTCGTTGTCGGAAGGGAAGACACCGGCGAGCGCGAACGGTGCCGCCGAGCCGGTCTTCACCCGCCCGGGGTCACGCGGGCCCTCGGCCCGCAGGCGGTACCAGCGGCACAGATAAGCGATCCCGGTGCGATGGCTGTCGACCACCGGCGGGCGGCAACCGGCCGCGACGAGCCAGTCCGGCACCGGCGAGCGACGACCGGACGCGTCGACGACGAGGTCCGCCCGATGCGTCTCGGCTCCCACCCGCACGCCGGTGACCCGGGCGGGCCGGCCCTCCCTCATGGCGAGGCCGCGCACCCGGCAGCCCCGTCGTACGACGACGGTGCGTTCCCGCCGCACGGCCGCGGTCAGGGCGGCCTCCAGCACGATGCGGCGGCTGCGCAGGGTCACCAGGTCCTCGTCCCCGGCCCGATGCGGCGGATGCTCACCGAACCAGTCGAACTCGTGGTACTCCCGGGCTCCGCGTGCCAGCAGGTCCGCGTAGACGTCCGGGGTCTCGGCGCGCAGGACGGTGCGTACGGGCGCGAGCAACGAGTGGGGCTGGACGGCCTGCGGACATCGGGGCCGGTCCCAGTGGAAGAAGTCCCGGTCCAGGTCCTGTCCGGCCTGTCTCGCGTCCTGCTCGAACAACGTGACCGCGTGGCCCCGCCGGCCGAGCATGAGCGCTGTCCCCAGCCCGCTGATACCTCCACCGATCACCGCAACCCGCGCCACTGAGCTCCCCTTCGCGTCGTGTTGCGCGACGAGCCTACCGTTCGGTGATCTTGGCGGTGGTGTCGGGGAGTCGTCCGCGCGCGGGGAGGGGGAGGTGGCCGCACGGGATCGGCGGTATCGGGCGCACGGTCCGCTTCCCCGCGCGCGGCGTCGAAGTCGAGCCGGGCTCACGCGACTTCGCGAGGCCGGCCGCCGGACAGTGAACGTCGCGCCCAACTCCCCTGCGTCGTCGGGTCATCGGGGTGCTCGACGAGCAACGGCCGGGCAGACGCACCCTTCACCGGTGTGCGGCTCCCCGGACCGGTCGACGGCTCGATGCCGTCCGCCGGCTCAGTAACCGTCCGGGGAGGGCGAGTTCTGGGCACGGTCGACGGGCAGGTGGGCGCCCGAGATCCCGCTCGACCAGTCCGACAGCAGGAACGCCACCACCCGGGCGACCTCCTGCGGCGCGACCGGCCTTCCGGTCGGCAGCTCGGCCGACACGAACCCGGCGTACGCCTCGGGGTCCTCCCGGCGCATCCGGTCCCAACGCCTGCCCGGCACGAGCATCGAGCCGGGCGAGACGGCGTTCACCCGGATCCCGTCCGGCCCGAGCTCGCGGGCGAGTGAAGCGGCCAGGTGGATCTGGGCGGACTTCGCGACCCCGTACTGGACCGGCGGACCCGGCTTCCAGCCGGAGATCGAGGAGACCACCACGACCGATCCGCCGCCCGCCGCGCGCAGCGGTGGCACCGCGGCCCGGATCAGGCGCGCCGCATGGCCGACGTTCACCTCCCAGGTCGCCGCCCAGTCCCCGGCGTCCGTCGCCTCGAACCGGCCACCCCGGGAGCCTCCCGTGCACGCCACCACGCCGTCGAGCCCGCCGAAACGTTTCGCCACGGCCGCGACGAAGCTCTCCAGGTGCTCCGGCTCGGTGATGTCGAGCGCCCGGGTGTACAACGGTGAGTCCAGTGACCGCGCCAGTGTGTCCAGGTCCTCGGCGGTGCGCGCACAGGTCGCCACCCGGGCACCCTCGGCGGCCAGGAGCCGCACGATCTGCTCACCGAGGCCTCGCGTGCCACCGGTGACCAGGACGCGCTTGCCGCCCACCCCGGACCACCCCGTGCGCTCGGCTGCGCGCGCCGACGTCCGGACCCCGCTCACGTTCCTCACGCGCTCGAACATACCTCCCGCACCACTACGGGCCCGCAACCGGACAACCCCGATACCCCCTGGCCGGAAGGTGCCTGTGACCTGTTGGCTGCTGGAGCAGCCACCGCGCACGTCCCCCACCCGAGCTGCGCACGGAGGAGGATCGATGACGGGCTCCAGGGCCCCGCGCCGCGAACCGCCGTACGACGCCTCCCTGCCGTCCGGCCGTCCGCCCACGAGCGGGGTGCGGCCCGGCGATCCGGCGGTGGTCCCCGTGGTCCCGCCCAGTCTTCTGCACGCCACGGTCCCCGCCCAGGCCTCGCGCGCGGCCGGGGTACGGACGATGGTCGCCGAGTGTCTCACCCATCTCCGCCTGCCGCCCGAGCCGCTCGACAACGCTGTCCTCGCCACCGGGGAACTCTTCGCCAACGCGGTGGGACACGGCAGTTCGGACCCCGCCGACACGATCACCGTCACCCTCGAACGCACCGGGCACGAACTGCGCGTGACGGTCGCCGACCGCTCCTGCGTCGTGCCGAGACCCCGGACGACGGATCCGGCCGCGGAGTCGGGACGCGGTCTGGCCATCGTGGCCGCGCTGACCGACGACTGGGGCATCGCACCGCCCGACCCGGGAAGCACGGGCAAGAAGGTGTGGTTCACGCTGGTGCTCCACGGCATGCCGTGAGCCGCGGGGATCGCCCCGGTACCCCGGCCGACCAGGTGAGAGGCCATGGCGGGTACCGACCTGTCATATCAATTGCGACCTCTGCTCATTGGGGTGAAAGGCGCGATGAATCCGCCCGCCGTGGCCTGAGACGAGTCATGGTCTCTTCAAGGAGAAGGGCCTGACGGAGGGAACGAGACATTGCGGTCGAGGCGTATCGGGACGGTTCTGGGCGCGGTCGCGCTCACCATGTCGGCGATCCCCGCCGACGCTCACGCCGCGGCGATCGCCTGCGGCGGGGGCGTGTCCACCGGCCGTGTGGCCGTCAACGGCTGCATCAGTGCGCAGCGCGGATCCGTCGGCAGAGTCATCACCCGGGAGATCACGGCGCACATCAAGGCGCGCAACACCGGAACGAGAGCGCTGAACGTCTCCTACGAGGCGTTCTTCCGGGTCGTCGATGGTGGGCACTGGGTGAAACTGGGCAGCGGTCGTGCCTACGTCCGGGCAGGCGAAGCCATCGGCCCCGCTGAAGTGGGAAGCACCACCCGGGTGTGCGGCCCCGTGAAGGTGGAGATCCGTGTACACGCCCGGGCCGACGGCGGCGTCTGGAGCAATTGGTCTCCCGCGTCCACGAGGCAATGCCAGACCTGAGCGCCTGGATCTCGTGGGCCGGGGAGCGGCCGGCGTTCGGACCCGAGAGTCACCCATCACCCGGTGGGCGGCGGGGCGGCTGCCGGCCAGCAGTCGTTTCCACGACCGGCGCGCGGCCCGAACACCAGGTGGCGTCCGTGCGAGCGGGCACAGGTCAGATGCGTACGCCGAACTGGAAAGGCATGTTGCCGATCGACTCGTAGCGGACGAGCGCGCCGCTGTGGGGGGCGTGCAGCACCTGGCCGCCGCCCGCGTACAGCCCTACGTGGTGTTGGTCCCCGTAGAAGATGACCAGGTCGCCGACCTGGAGGGCGCTCTGCGAGTAGATGCGGGTGCCCGCGTTGGCCTGCGCCTCGGAGGTGCGCGGGATGGAGACATCGGCCTGGGCATAGGCCCAGGAGGTGAGGCCCGAGCAGTCGAAGGTGCTGGGGCCGGCGTGGCCGTAGTCGTACGGGGAGCCGATCACGCTCTGCGCGGCGGCGAACGCGGCGGCGGCGCGCCCGGAGGCAGCCTTGGTGTGGCCGAGATCGACACGCTCGCCGGCACGGGTGGCGCGCTCCCGGTCCTGCGCGGCGAGAGCCGCCTTCTCCTTGGCCGTCAGGGTGTTGAGCAGCTTCTGGGCGGAGGCGAGCTTGCCCTGGACCTCTTGCTTCTTCTTCTTGAGCTCGGCGCGGGTGTCGGAGAGGTCCTTGAGCTTCTCGGACGCTTCCTGGCGCTGCTGGGCGAGCTCGCGCTGCTTCTCCTGGACCTTCTTCAGCGCCTCGACCTGCTGACCGCTCAGCTGGTCCATCGCGGACGCCTTGTCCAGGTAGTCGTCCGGGTTCGAGGAGAGGAACAGTGCCACGGAGGGGTCGATGCCGCCGGTGCGGTACTGGGCGCTGGCCATCGAACCGAGGGCGTCACGCAGCTCGTTGAGGTCTTCCTGACCGCGGGCGACGTTGTCCTGCAGGGTGCTGATCTGCTTCTCCAGCTGGTCCTGCTTCTCCTTGGCCCCGTCGAGCTTCTCGGTGGCCTGCTCCGCCTCCTGGTAAAGGGCGTCGACCTTCGACTTGACCTCGTCCTTGCTCGGCTTCTCGCTGGGCGCGGCGTTGGCGGCGTTGGCACTGAGGGCCACGGCGGCAGCGGCGACGGTGGTGAGCACGGTCACGCGAGTGCGGCTGGGCTGCTTGGGTCGACGGTGGGACGCCACGAAGGCGAGCTCCTTCTTCCTCCGGCCGCCTGTCGAGACGCCGACAAGCGGTGCTCCTCCGCCGTCACTCCCAACGAGTGAACGCCCGAGCAAAGGTTCGGATGCGAACTCTAGTGACACGGTCGTGATCGGAGCAAGTGGCCTCGTGACGACTGTCCTTGGGCGACGGCGACGGGTTCCGTTCCGCCACGGAGCGCTGTCGGGTGGTTACGGGCGTCGACTCGCCGGGTGGCCCCACTCGCTTCACTGTGCGTGTGGGTGCTCACGAAGGTGGGCGCGCAGGGCGTGGGCCACTTGATCCGCTTGTTCGGTCGCCACCCGCTCCCGTTCCGGCCGCCCGAGCAGCTCGAAAATGCGCGGACCACGATGCTCCTGTCGCAGATCTGCCAGGCGCGGCACGATGTGGAAGTGCACGTGCGCGAAGCCCTCCGCTTCGGCGAACTGGACGACGTAGGTCTTGACGCAACCCGTCACGCCGCGCAGTGCCCGGGAGAGCCGTACCTGCCACACCCCCAGGGCGGACGCCTCCGCGTCGGTGAGGTCGTGAACCGCGGCGACGTGGCGGCGCGGCAGCAGTACCAGCCAGCCGGGTACCGAGGTGTCCATCGCGTGGGCCACCCGCCAGAGTCGGTCATGGGCCACGCGCTCGCGCGGCGGGAGGTCGTCGAACTCCGCTTCCTTGCCGCATGCGTAGCAGTCGGGAGTGTCCACGAGGTGTCCGGTGACGGGGGTCAGGGGGAGTGACTCGGCTCGCGGCTGATCACCGGCCGGCGCCGCATCGCGAGGAACAGCGCGACTCCGGCGGCGAGGACGAGCAGTCCGACAGGCAGAAGGATCCACGGGTTGAGCAGACCCTCGGTGCAGCTCTGGCCACCGGCGGATGCGGTGCAGTGGGTGCCGGGACCGTTTCGATTGAGGTAGGTCAGAACGAACAACGGCAGGCTCGCACTGGACAGCAGCCCTGGCAGGCCTCGAAGGGCCCCGCGTCGCGTCGCCAGCACTACGGTGGCGATCAGGGGGAGCGGCAGGATGAAGATCCCGATCGACAGCACGGCCAGCAGGGCGAACACGTAGCCCGCGCCGGTCAGGAGCCATCCGGTGAAGAACAGCCAGTCGCGTCTGTCGCCGGTCATTCCTTCTCCTCTTGCCCGATGGCGCCGACGGTATCCCCGTCCTAAAGGTCATGCCACCACGACTGCCGCTCCAACCTGTCCAGTTCGCGTTCCGCCCAGGCGCCGAACTCCGAGCCGACGGCGTCGTCCTCGACAGGAGGGATCTTCCCGCCGACCGCCTCGGCCCACTGGCTTCCCCGGACGGACCGGGACGTCGAATGCCGTACGAGCAGTCCCTCCTCGACGAGTTGGCGGCCAACCTGCACGGCAGGCCTGTCCTGCGGGTCTCCTGGCACCCGGAAGGAGGGGCGGGCGTAGACGTTCGCGACGGTGGGGTCCGGCGGACTCCGCAGCCAGGTCACGCCCGGCGGCGGATCCTCGCGCAGCCAAGCAGGGGCCTCGTCCGGATGATGGATCGTGAGGATCATCGCAAGACGCTCGCCCGCGTAGCAGGGCTCCGGCTTGGTGACCACGGCCACGTACACGTGGGTGTGCGGGGCGCTGTTCGGTCCCTCGACCTCACATACGACGACCTGCCCCACCGCAGTGGTCAAGGGCTGCAGTTGAACTCTCGGCATGATCTCAGCATCGCAGGTCCCATGCCCCGCCGAGTCCCCTCCAGCACCGGCCCGCCGTGGGTCGTCGTGCGCGTCGGGGCTGCGGGAACGCGGTGGACGGGGGGCTGTCGTCACCCCGGATCCGGACGGCTGCCCTGCGCCGTGCCCGGTCCGCCGGCGGACCGGGGCAGCCGTGCCGTACGTCTCCTAACTGCCTTCAGGCTCGGGGGCGTTCAGGCGCCGGGCGACGCCTTCGATGAGGAAGTCCAGGCTGAGACGGAACTGTTCGTCCAGGCCCGCCCCTGAGGGCGAGGCCATCCACGCGGCGAGGAGGGGGTGACGGCCGCCCTCGGCAGCCAGGTCGCGGGCGGCCGTGATCGCCGCGTCGAGCTGCTCGGCGGAGGGGAGCCCGTACCGGCGGCGCACGGCCAGTTCCTCCGCCTCCTGCTGAGCGCTGCCGAGGGCGGCCGTCACCCCCTCCTTGCCGGCCCACGACACGGCGCGCTACGAACGTTTCGTACGGGACCTCGTGACCCGCTGCCGCGGCCGGATCGACTACTGGCAGTGCAACAACGAACCCGGCAACACCGGCCTCCTCTGGGCGGGCACGGCACCGGAGTACGTGGAGCAGCTCGCCGTTTTCTCCCGCGCCGTCCGTGCCGGCGATCCGGCGGCGGGGGTGGTACTCGGCGGGTGCGGTTACGACGTGCTCTCCAGCCCGGCAGACAGCGAGGCCCGGCGCTTCTTCGACCATGTCGTGGAGTTCGGCCGAGACGACTTCGACCTGTTCTCCGTGCACCTCTACGGGGACCCGCACGACATCCCGGACCAGGTCGCGTCCGTACGGGACATGATGCGGCGGCACGGTTACGAACAGCCGGTGATGGCAGGGGAGTACAACGGGCCGACGCTCTTCGAGTTCCCCCGGGCCCAAGCCGTCTTCCAACAGGAGATGGTGGCGGCGTTCACCACCCCCGCACCGGCCGCCGACGGTGCGGGCGCCGGAGAGCCCGGACCGACGGACCATGCGCGCGCTCTACGCGAAGATGCCCGAACTCCCCCCGGAACTACAGATGTCCATGGAGGACAGCCCCGCCGGGCCGGCCGCCGGACGCGACCGCATCAACTGCCGGCAGATCGTCACCCGCACCGTCCTCGCACTTGCCTCGGGCGTCACACGGATGGCGTGCTGGAACCTTGCTCCGGAGATTCCGGGCTACCGCGACCGCCTCAACATGATGGGGTTCCTCTTCGGCAAGCTGGCCTTGATGGACTACGACGGCACCGACATCACGCTGCGCCGCCCCCCGGCCGACAGCTTCGCGCTCGTCGCCTCGTACCTCCATGACGCCTCGGGCGTCCGACGCGTCGACGTCGACGGACACCCGGACCTCCACGCCTACGAGGTGTCGCGTCGGAGCCGCGGACCGGTCGTCGTCGTGTGGCGGGCGGGTGACGTCCTCACCGGTGAGGAGGAGCCCGCTGTACCCGTCGACCGGCACTGGCCCCACGGTGGTGCCCACGCAGTCGACGCCTTCGGGGAACACCTGCCGCTGGGGGCCGACGGCGACCGGCTCCGTCTCCCCGTCCCGGTCACGCGCTTTTCCTCTCCGGCCGTCCCGACGTCCCGGTGCCGCCCGGCGTATGAGGCGGGGCCCGTCCGGCCGGTGCCCGAGCGGACCTCAGGTGCCGGGCAGCCCCCGGGGTCCCCGGCAGCGCACCGGGTCGGAGGTGCCCGCCGACGGAGTGCTGGCTCGCTGGCCGGGCCCTTCCAGGGCAGGCTGGGAGGGTGATCAGCGCGCCGGTTGTCGTTGTCAGCCGTCCTCGGCCGGGGGCCGGACGGCGACGCCGTACCGGTGCGGCCGTGACGAGATCCGCGGTACCGCTCCCCGTGGCCCTGACCCGGTGGCGTTCCCCGAAGCCGCCCCACCCCCCTACGGATGAATGAGGATGTGTCATGGAAACGACGCCGCCTGACGACACCGAGGTCCACGACGTCATCGTGGTGGGTGCCGGCCCCGTGGGCCAGACCGTGCTGGAGCGGGCACGGGCCGCAGGTCTCTCGGCCGCCCTGGTCGAGCGCGAGCTCGTCGGCGGCGAGTGCTCGTACTGGGCCTGTATCCCGAGCAAGGCGCTGCTGCGGCCCGTCGTCGCCGTCGGCGACGCACGCCGGGTCGAGGGGGCGAGCGCCGCGGTCACGGGCGCGGTGGACCCGCGCGGCGCCTTCGCGCGCCGGGACCGTGTCGTGACCAACTGGAACGACAGCGGGCAGGCCGACAACATGACGGCGCTGGGGGCCACGCTGGTCCGCGGTCACGGCCGTCTCGCGGGGGAGCGACGGGTGGCCGTCGAGGGCCCGGACGGCGCGCGGCGCATGCTGGAGGCGCGGCACGCGGTCGTGGTGTGCACGGGCAGCGGCGCCTTCTTCCCCGATCTTCCGGGCATCGAGGAGGCGCGCCCGTGGAACAACCGGAGGGCCACCGATTCCGAGCAGGTGCCCGGCAGCCTCGTCGTGATCGGCGGGGGCGGTGTCGCCGTCGAGATGGCGAGCGCCTGGCAGGGCCTCGGCGCCCGGGTCACCCTCCTGGCCCGGGGCCCCGGTCTGCTGTCGCGCATGGAGCCCTTCGTCGGGGAAGAGGTGGCACACGGCCTCGCGGAGTCGGGTGTGGACGTGCGCACCCGCACCGACGTGGTGTCCCTGAGCCGGCCCGACCCGGCCGGCCCCGTCACCGTGCGGCTGGCCGGCGGGGGCGAACTCGAAGCGGACGAGGTCCTCTTCGCCACCGGACGCACCCCGCTCACCGACGACATCGGCCTGGACACGGTCGGGCTCACCCCCGGAACCTGGCTGGACGTCGACGACGCCTGCCGCGTGCGCGGGGTCGAAGGCGGGTGGCTGTACGCGGCGGGCGACGTCAACCACCACGCCCTCCTCACCCACCAGGGCAAGTACCAGGCCCGCATCGCCGGAGAGGCCATCGGAGCCCTCGCCCGCGGCGAGAGCCTCGACACGGCGGCGTGGGGAGCCCATGCCACGACCGCCGACCGCCAGGCGGTCCCCCAGGTCTTCTTCTGCGACCCGGAAGCCGCCTCCGTCGGGCTCACCGCGGCCGAGGCGGAACGGGCGGGCCACCGGACCAAGGTCGTGGACGTCGACATGGGCGCGGTTCCCGGGGCGTTCCTGTACGCGGACGGCTACCGGGGACGGGCCAGGATGGTGGTCGACCTGGACGGCCACCGTCTCCTCGGCGTCACCTTCGTCGGCCCCGGGGTGGCCGAGCTCCTCCACTCGGCGACCGTCGCCGTGGCCGGGGGCATCACCATGGACCGTCTCTGGCACGCGGTGCCCTGCTTCCCGACGATCAGCGAAGTATGGCTGCACCTGATGAAGGCGTACCGCGGCTGACACGCCGTGCCGGAGGCCGGTGGCATCGGTGTGCCGGGGGCCGGCCGGAGCCGTGGACGGTGACGGTCACGGATCCGCCTCCGGCACTGCCGGGGAGGCGGTGGCGCCGGTCCGCCGCTCGCGTGGGTGGACCGTCCGGTGGGACGGGACCGAAGCCCCACGTGGGGACTGCGCGGGCCGCGCGCCGCTGATCGACCGGCGCACCGCCGACGGCCCGGAGTGGACCATGGTCCGCGAGTGTGTCGCGGCGGGTCATCCCTCGACGAACGTGACCGTCTCGCTGAGCGGCGCCCGGCCCGTACGGGACCGATCCGCCGTGGTGTCCTCGAACCCGATCGACATGCCGCAGAACAGGACGAGACCGTCCGGGGGTGACACGACCTCCGCGACGGTCCTGTGGTACTTCGCCCAGGCCATCTGTGTGCAGCTGTGCAGTCCTTCGGCGCGGAGCAGCAGCATGACGGTCTGCAGGTACATGCCGAGGTCCGACCATTGGGGCCGGCCCATGTCGCGGTCGATGTAGCAGAACAGCGCCACGGGCGCGCCGAAACAGTCCCAGTTGGCCGCCGCCGCCCTCTGGCGCGCCTCCAGGTCCTCGCGCGGGATGCCGAGCGCGCCGTAGCGCTGCTCGCCGAAGGCAGACCGGCGCCCCTGGTAGGGGGCCTTCAGCGCCGGCGGGTACTGCTCGTACTCCGGTTCGTCCCAGGGGTCGCCCGAGGCCACTCGCTCCCCGGCGCGTCTCTTGAGCTCGGCCAGGGGCCCGCCGGTGAGTGCGTAGACGTGCCACGGCTGGAGGTTGGATGCGGACGGCGCCCAGGCTGCCGCCGCCAGCACTCGCTCCAGCACCTCGCCCGGGACGTGCCGGTCGGTGAACGCGCGCACCGCGTGCCGGCTTGCCACCGCCTCGTATACGTCCACTCCGTCTGCCTCCCTCCGCCACCTCTCAGGGTTGACCGCCGAAGCCCGGGAAATGTGACAGCACACCGCGCCGCCGTGCTCGGGGACGAGATCCGTCAGCAGGCGGACCCTCACTAATATGGAGTAAGGACACGTTTCCGGACGCTGACAGCGCGGAGAGGCCGGGCGGCAGGAGGTCAGGGCGTTGACCTGGGCGAATTCCTACGATGCGGTCGTCGTGGGGGGCGGCCACAACGGCCTGGTGGCCGCGCTGTACCTGGCGCGGGCGGGATGGTCGGTGGCCGTGCTGGAGCGCGGCGCCGCGGTGGGTGGCGCCATCGCCGGCGGCGAGGTCACACTGCCCGGGTTCGTGCACGACCTGTACGCCACCAACCAGAACCTTTTCCTCGGCTCACGGGCGTACGCCGACTTCGGTGACGATCTGACACGTCACGGACTGCGGTTTCGGACCACCGACCATCCGTACGCGAACGTGTTCCCGGACGGCCGCAGTGTGCGGGTGTATCACGACTACCCGCGCACCCTCGCCGAGTTGGGGGCGCATGACGCCCGGGACGCCGAAGGCTTCGCCGGCCTGTACGGGGAGTACCGAAGGTTCGCGCCGTACCTGTTCGGGCTCTACGGATCCGCGGTGCCCTCGGCCGCTGCCGGCCGCCAGGTGCTGAGCCTGCTGCGCCGTCACGGTCTGCGGGGTGCGGCCGAGCTCGCGCACACGCTGCTGATGAGTACGCGCGAGCTGGGCGATGCCTGGTTCGCCACCCGGGAGGCGCGGGCGATGGCGGCCTGCTGGGGCATGCACCTGGACTTCGCCCCTGACGTCGCCGGCGGGGCGATGTTCCCGCTCCTGGAACTGTTCGCGGACATGGAGAACGGCATGTCCGTCGTCGAAGGGGGCGCGCAGCGGCTGCCGCAGACACTCGCCGCCGTCCTCGCCGAACAGGGTGGCGAGGTCCGCACCGGTGTCGAGGTGGACCGGGTGGTGTGCCGGAACGGGCGGGCCGTGGGCGTCCGCACCACCGAGGGGGACACGCTGACGGCCCGCCGTGCGGTGATCGCGAACGTGGGGCCCGCGACGCTGTACCGGCGACTTCTGGAATCCGAACAGGTACCCACGCAGGTGCGCGGCAGAGCGTCCCGCTACCGGTACGGGCCGGGCACGTTGATGCTGCATCTCGCCCTCGACGGCCCGCTGCCCTGGGCGGCGGGGGCGGAACTGGCGGATTTCGCCTACGTCCATGTGGCGCCGTACGTCGATGACCTGGCGCGTACGTACGCGGAGTCCCAGGCCGGGCTCCTGCCCGTGGAACCCTTGCTGATCGTGGGGCAGACCTCCGCCGTGGACCCGACTCGGGCCCCGGCGGGCCGACACGTCGTATGGATCCAGGTCCGCACCGTGCCCTCGGTGGTGCGGGGTGACGCAGCGGGAGAGATCCGCTCCACCGACTGGTCCGGAGCCGTCGACGCGATGACCGACCGGATACTGGCCAAGCTGGAGCGCTACGCACCCGGTACCCGGGCGCGGATCGCGGGCGTCACCTCGTACTCGCCCCAGGACCTCGAAGCGGCCGACCCGAACCTCGTCGGCGGCGACAGCATCGGGGGCAGCCACCACCTGGCCCAGAACCTCGTCTTCCGGCCGATGCCCGGGCACAGCGGCTACCGCACGGCGATACCCGGGCTGTACCTGACCGGTGCGGCGACCTGGCCCGGCGCGGGCACCAACGCCACGTCGGGCCGGCTCGCGGCACGGCGCGTGCTCAAGGACTCCCGTCCCGGATCCGCGCGTGGAGCTCACCGGCCGCGGCGTCACCCACGCGTCGCACTTGGACCTCGGTGATCTCGGTGACCTCGGCGGCCTGGCCGACCAGGTCGACCGGGTATCGCCGGGCGGACCGGGCGCTCCCCGGTCCGGAGCGGTCGGGACCGGTCAACTGGGCTGACGGGTGGGCATGATGGTGACCTGCTGGAGGTTCGCCCGCGGAGGCAGGCAGGCGATGAAACCGACGGTCTCCGCGATGTCCTGCGCGGTCAGCCACTCCATCGTCTCCTTGGAGCCGTCCAGCCACTGGAGGGCTCCGTCATCGGTGACGTGGCTCTGCAACTCGGTGCCGACGATGCCCGGTTCGATGGCCGACACGCGCACGTTCTTCGCGCCCAGTTCGACACGCAGGTGCCGGGAGAGGTGGGTGACGTATGCCTTGGTGGCGGAGTAGACGGCGAAGTTCGGGAAGATGTTCTGCGCCGCGATCGACGAGGTGTTGATCAGGTCGGCCACCCCCCGTTCGCCGGCCGCGGCTACCAACTGTGGTGTGAACGCGCCGATCGCGTTCATCAGACCGGTGATGTTGAGGTCGATCTGGTGCTGCCACTGGTCGGCGGCCAGCTCCTCGATCGGGGCGGGCAGCATCACGCCCGCGTTGTTGAACAGCAGGTCCGCGGCGCCCAGTTCGGCGGCCACCCGGTCGGCCGCCGCTCGTACCGCTGCCGCGTCCGTGACGTCGGCGGCGATCGCCACCGCGGTGCCCCCGGCCTCCTGGATCCGGGTGACCACGTCGTCCAGCCGGTCCGCGCGGCGTGCCAGCACCGCCACGGCGGCCCCCAGCCCCGCCAGGTGCTCCGCCGACGCCTCACCGATGCCGCTCGACGCTCCGGTGACGACAGCCACCCGGCCGTTCAGCGGCTTGCCGGACGTTTCCGTAGACATGAGTGCCTCCACCAGGTGGGAAGAGAAAAGGTAAGAACCATTATTTATCGGTTCAACTCCACCACCTCTGCCGTACACGCCGTGCGACCGCTGCGATCAGGTCCGGGCGGGCAGGCGCCACGACGGTACGGGCCGGGCCGGTCGGCTCAAGGGCCCGACGCCCGGCCCGCCCGCACCGGACGTCACGCGGCGCTGCCGAGCGCCCGGACGGTCTCGTCGAAGAGCCGGTCGGCCGACGTGGGATCGATCGCGTACGGCGCGACCCCGGCCCTGCCCGGTGCGGGGTCCGGCTGGAGCGGCGCGAGGGCGGCGTCCTCGAAGTACCGGCCGGTGATCCCCGCGACGAGCGGGGAGGCGGCGAGCAGCACCGAGGTGGCCGCGCCCTGTTCCGGCGTCTTCCAGCCGGGCGGCACGTCCAGGGTGGCGCCCGTGGAGTCCTTGGCGCCCACGAACGTCAACTGGTCGTCGTCGAGGTGCCGTTGCAGGTTGGTCATGATGCCGCCCGGGTGCAGGGAGTTGACCGTGATCCCGTCGCGCGACCACCGCTCGGCCAGGGCCACCGTGAACAGCACGACGGCGGTCTTGGACTGCGCGTAGGCGGTCCAGGGCTCGTACGGCCGCCGTTCGAAGTGGATGTCGGCGAAGTCCACGGGGGCCATCAGGTGGGCGGAGGAGGCGACCTGCACGACGCGGCTCGACTCCGCGGACGCCAGTGCTCCGTGCAGGCCCAGTGTCAGGGCCGCGTGCCCCAGATGGTTGGTGGCGAACTGGCTCTCCCAGCCCTCCGGCGTCCGCACGAGGCCGGGCAGTGCCATGATCCCGGCGTTGTTCACCAGGATGTGGAGCGGTCCGGTCCACGAGGCGGTGAAGTCCGCGATGCTGTCGCGGTCCGCGAGGTCGAGGCGGGCGACACGAACGGCGCCTCCACGGCTCACCGCGCGGATCTCACCGGCCACCCGTCGCGCGGCTCTGGGGTCGCGCACGGCCAGGGTGACGTCCGCGCCGGCCTCGGCGAGGGTACGGGCGGTCACCAGGCCGATCCCGGACGCTCCGCCGGTGACCACGGCGTGCCGGCCGGTGAGGTCGACCCCGGCGATCACCTCGGCGGCCGTCGACCGGGCGGTGAAGGGGAGGGAGGGTGCGCTGGGCATGGTGGGTTCCTCTCGGACGGTGAGGGAGGCGGGGCGAAGGTGTGCCGGGCCGCATCCGCCGTCGCGGAGACGGGTGCGGCGCGGCCTAAGAAAAATCCAACCGGATGGTTTATCCAACTGGATGGTTTATTCGTACACCCGCCCTCCCGGAACCGTCAAACCATCTGGTTGTTTTAGGATGGCGCGCATGAGTTACGACTCCTCCGCCACCCGCGCGCGGCTGCTGGCCGCGGCGTACGACGAGTTCGTCCGCGTCGGGTTCGCGGGGGCCCGGGTCGACCGCATCGCCACCGCCGCCTCGGCGAACAAGCAGGCGATCTACGCCTACTTCGGTTCCAAGGAAGCCCTGTTCGACGCGGTCCTGGCCGACCGGCTCCGGGTCCTGGCGGACGTCGTGCCGTTCACGCCGGACGATCTGGCCGCCTACAGTGGCGCGCTGTTCGACGAGCTGACGGCCGACCCCGGACTGCAACGCCTCACCCAGTGGAAGATGCTGGAGCGCCCCGAGGCCTCGGATCAGGAGCGAGAGGCGCATCTGTCCAAGGCCGCCGCTCTCGCCGAGCACTACGGCGTCGGGGTTCCGGTCGCGATGGACGCGATGATGATCGCGCTGGCGGCGGCCCAGAGCTGGAACATGACCGCCTCCGTGATCCGCGACCCCCTGGACGGGGATCCGGGGAAGCGGGTCGCCGGCCACCGTGCCGCCATCGTCACGGCGGTCGCCGCGGCCGCCTCCGCACTCCTGGAGAGGCCGGAGCCCGCCGAGGGGGAGTGACCGGGCGGCAGGGCGACCACGGACGGGAGAACCGTTCGGAGCGGTCGGGCGGGTCGGGCAGGTCGGTACGGGCCATCGGGCGGCGCCCGATGGAGGAGCGCACGGCGGTCGCCTGTCGGGGGGCGGTCAGCCCGTTCCCACCTCTGCCCGGTCCTCCAGGGCGGACAGGGACTCGCCCCTGCCGTCGTCCTGCCGCCGGATACTGCCGTTGCGCAGACGCTGGACCGTGACCATGGCGGCGTCGTCGTTCAGGTGCATGTCCCCGCCCACGTGAGCGGTCAGGCCGTCGAGAATGTACGGGAGCAGTTCGTCCGGCCCTCTGACCGGCCACCCGGCGATCCGGGCCTCGAGGTCGAAGAAGGTGCCTTTCGGGTCGCGGGCCTCGATGACGCCGTCGGTGTAGAGCAGCAGCAGCGCTTCCTCGGCCAGCGGCAGCACCGTCGTGGCGTAACCCTGCGTGCCGGTGCTGTTCAGCCCGAGAGGCGGTGCGGGCCGCTGAGCCGGAACGGACCGGACCACGTCTCCCTCCACGAGGAAGGGCGGAGGGTGGCCGCAGTTGATCATCCTGACGCACGAACCGTCCGCGGATATCTCCAGCAGGAGCGCGGTGATGAAGCGCTCCGCGACATCGGGATCGGTGGCGGCCACTTCTTCGAAGTGGGCCTGCACCGCTTCTTCGAGGAGGGCCATGAGCTGGGCCAGTGACGGTGTCCGGCGGGCTGAGCTGCGGAACGCCCCGAGCAGCGCGGCCGCGTCGTCCACGGCCGCCAGGCCCTTTCCCTTGACGTCTCCGATGAGGAAGCGGACGGCGCCGTCGGCACGGGCGACGGCGTACAGGTCGCCCCCCACCAGGGCCTGCGGGTGGGAGGCCCGGTACTCCGCCCGGATGCGCAGCGAACCGATGGACGCCGGCATCGGACGTATCAGGACCCGCTGAACGGCCTCGGCGACGGCCCGTACACCGAGCAGTTCCCTGGTGGACCGTTCCCGCAGGGTGCGAAAGGCGATGACGCACAGCGAGACCAGGACGATCGCCACGAGGTGCACGACGAACGTGGACGTGCCGAAGAGCCCGTCGTGCGCGTCGAGCACGACGCACGAGGCGCAGGACAAACCGGCGATGGTCGCGGTGACGCGTGCCCCGGCGAGAGCGGCCGTCGCCGCGGGAACCGTGGCCATGAGGGAGCCGAGGTGTTCCGACGTGGGCAGCATGAAACCGAAGCCCAGAATGGTGGCGATCATGGCGATCGCGAAGAGGAACGGCCCGTAGCGGCTGGCGGTCACGGCGTGCCCCGCCGCCCTGATCCGGGCCGATCGCGCCGTGCGGGGCGAGGGCGTCCGACGCGCTGTGCCGCCGGGGCGCAGGAGCCGGACGGGTCGTGCGAGGAACCGCAGGGTCTCGTCGAAGCGAGTGGTCCCGGCGTGGCTCCGGCGGTGCTCAGAGCGCTTGCGGTCTCTGCGTACGGCGATGCCCAGCATGGTTCACCATCTATGTCTCCGCGGTGTCGATCCCGGGCGCGGGCGGCCTGCGCGGAGAATGGCGTGCGCATGGCCGTACGCCTGGACGACCGGAAGAGTGGCAGCGTTTCCCGCGTGCCGCTCGACTTCGGCTGTTGCGTGCGTCCCGCACGGTGAGTCGGGAGACGGCCCTCGGACCGCTCCGCCCTGGGGCGAACGCCCTTGCGAGGCACGCGAACGTCAGGGGCCGCCGGGTGAGCGTGCGCTCTCCGGGCCGCCGAACTGCCGGCGACTCGTCATGCCCCTGGCGTGCGGAGCCTCATTCTGGCCAAGGGTAGAACCCGGGGGCAGACTTGTGCAAGGAAAGTCAGCTTTTGTCGGGTCTGCACAGAATGCGCTGATGTGTGCGGCTGTGATGAACGAGGGTCGGCTACCCCTCGGGCGTGGTCGCTTCCGTGATCGCCGCGAGCACGCGCTCCGTGTCCGCCTGGGTCGTGCGCCAGTTGCTGAAGGCCGCGCGCAGGGCGGGCACGCCTTGGTAGGAGGTCTGGGTGACGAAGGTTTCTCCGGTGGCCGCGACTGCCTGGACGGCGGCCCGGACCGCCTGCGGAGTGGGGGAGCCGGCGAGAGTGAAGCAGACGACGTTGAGGCGGACGGGCGCGAGCAGCCGCAGATGAGGGACCTCCGCGAGGGCGTCGCCGAGGCTCGCCGCCGCGGCGGTGTTGCGGGCGACGATCTCGCGGTGACCGTCCCGCCCGTAGGCCACCAGGGAGAACCAGGCCGTCAGGGCACGCAGCCGACGGGAACTCTCCGGCGTCAGGTGCAGGAAGTCGGGGTCGGGCAGCGCGGGCGGACCCAGGTAGGGCGAGGAGTTGTGAAAGACCCGGACCTGAAGGTCTTGCCGTCGCGTGAACAGGACGGCGCTGTCGTAGGGCACGTTGAACCACTTGTGGAGGTCCACGCAGACCGAGTCCGCGAGGTCGAGGCCCTCGGTGAGGTGCGCGTGGGAGGGAAGCAGCGCGGCGAAGGCACCGAAGGCGGCGTCCGCGTGCAGCCAGAAGCCGTAGCGGTCCTTCAGCGCGGCGATGGCACGCAGGTCGTCGAAGTCGACGGTGTCGACGGTTCCGAGGTTGGCGACGACGATGGCCGGGCGGCCGTCCAGGCTCTCCAGTTCGCGGGCGAGCGCCGTGACGTCCACGGCCTCACGGTTGCCGGGCAGGAGCGGCGTCCGGCGCACGGCGGAGCGGCCGAGACCGAGGACGGAGGCGGCTTTGGTGATGCTGGAGTGCGGTGCTCCGGACAGTACCGTGACCGGCCCGAGCGCGGCCGCTCCGTCCTGGGAGACCGATACGTTCCGCTGTTCGCCCAGCCACTCGCGCGCGAGGGCCAGACCCACGGTGTTCGACATGGTCGAGCCGGTGACGAAGGCACCGCTGTGTGCGTCACCGAGTCCGAACAGTTCGCGCAGCCAGGTCAGCGTCTGGCGTTCGAGCGCCGCCGCGGACGAACCTTCGCCGGAGCCGGCGTTCTGGTCGTAGACGCTGGTGAGCCAGTCCGCGGCGATCGATGCGGGCGTCGCGCCGCCGGTCACGAACCCGAGATAACGCGGGCCGGCGCTGCCGGAGAGTCCCGGTGCCCACTGCTCGGTGAAGCGGGCCAGCGCGCCCCGGGTGCCGGACCCTTCGTCCGGCAGCGGTTCCGGCGCCGGCGCGCGACGCGGCTGCCAGGCCGGCCGGTCGTCGAGCCCGGCCAGTTCCCTGGCGGCGAGGCCGTGGACGGACTGGAGCAGCTCCGTGAGCCGGGCGCGGTCTTCGGCGAGCGTGGGATGCATGGAGCTCCTTCGTCGTGTGCTGCGCTGCGGGCATGCCTGGGCTGTTCAGTGTGCGGGTGAACGGAGGCCCTGGGCTCCTGTGTCGCGAGACCGGCAAGTCCTCGCAGGTGATCTTCGTACCGGCGGGCGCGGAGAGCTTGTCGGCCGTCCGCTCATGGTCCGTCCCGGAGAACGGACGGCGGTGCCGGTCCTCCGGGCCGAGCGGCGGCGCGGCGATGGCATCCGGCCGCCGGAGACACCACGAGCGCGGGGAGGAGGGAACGGACCGCGACGCTCCACCGGACGTCTCCGTACCCGCGTACGGCGTCCGCGGCGGGAAGCCACCGCCGCACGGTGTACGGCGCGGCACGGAACGCGCGGTCACGGGGCGGAAGTTCACGGCCGGTCGCCTCGCCGGTGATCCGCGCCACGACGGAACGGGACCTGAGTGGGGCACTTCGTGCCGGGAGCACTCCGAAGCCGCCGTCGGCCTCCGCGCGGAGGGATGCTGAACCAGCAGTCCCGCCCCGCAGGCGTGGTGGGACGTGCCCGTGGCCGAGACCGTGGGGCCGCCCGGCCGCAGTCGAGGCCCGCGAGGCCCACCGACAGCGACCTCGCAGCCCACCGCCGTCACCATTGAAGGAGCCGCGCCGATGAAGACCGTCACCCACTGGATCGGTGGCAGACCCTACGGGGATGGATCGAGTGCCTCGGGCACCTGGGCCCCGGTGACCGATCCGGCGACCGGAGAGGTCACCACGCTGGTCGCGATGGCCGGCGCCGACGAGGCCGACGCGGCGGTCGCCGCGGCGAAGGAGGCGTACGCCACCTGGCGCACGTCCTCGCTCGCGCGGCGGACCGCGATCCTCTTCCGCTACCGCGAGCTGCTGCACGCGCGCCGTGACGACCTCGCCGCGCTGATCACCGCCGAGCAGGGCAAGGTCCACGCGGACGCGCTGGGCGAGGTGGCCCGGGGCCTGGAGATCGTCGAACTGGCCTGCGGACTCGGCATGGCGCTCAAGGGCGACACGTCCACGGAGGTGTCGGACGGCGTCGACGTCGTGTCGGTCCGCCGGCCGCTCGGTGTGGTCGTCGGCATCTCACCGTTCAACTTCCCCGCGATGATCAGCATGTGGATGTTCCCCATGGCCATCGCCTGCGGGAACACCTTCGTCCACAAGCCGAGCAGCAAGGCGCCGTCCGCGTCCATGCTCCTGGCGGAGCTCGCCGCCGAGGCCGGTGTGCCCGACGGTGTGCTCAACATCCTGCACGGCGACGAGATCGCCGTGAACGCGCTGCTCGACCACCCGGACGTGGCGGCCGTGTCGTTCGTGGGCTCCACGCCGGTGGCCCGGCACGTCTACGCCAGGGCGTCCGCCGCCGGCAAGCGCGTCCAGGCCCTCGGCGGCGCCAAGAACCACATGCTGGTCCTGCCCGACGCCGACCTCGACGCGGCCGCCGACGCCGCGGTGACCGCCGCCTACGGCTCCGCGGGCCAGCGCTGCATGGCCGTCTCCGTGGTGGTCGCGGTCGGCTCGGCGGGCGACGCGCTGGTGCCCCGGATCGCCGAGCGGGCCACGAAGGTCACGATCGGTCCGGGCGACGACCCGAGGTCCGAGATGGGCCCGCTCGTCACCAGGGCCCACCGCGACGAGGTCGCGAACCACGTCGCGGGCGCGGCCGCCCAGGGGGCCGACGTGGTCCTCGACGGCAGGGACTTCACCGTCGCGGGCCTCGAGAACGGGCACTGGATGGGGATCTCGCTCCTCGACAGGGTCGGCACCGACTCGGACGTCTACCGGAACGAGATCTTCGGTCCCGTCCTGTGCGTGGTCCGCGCGGAGACCTACGAGGAGGCCATGGACATCGTCAACGGCTCCCCGTTCGGCAACGCCGCCTCGATCTTCACCCGCGACGGCACGGACGCGGGTTCTGGCTGGGCACGGCTTGATCGCCGATCTACGAGGGCAAAAACGCTGGCCACGGCATGTTCGGCTCATTTGACACCCAGTTGAGGGCACAGATAGGAAACAGCTCTCTGAGGTGGAGAGGTGGACTGTGCACGAGCCGAACGTGGTCGGGGACTGGCAGGAGTACGACGAGCATGCCGGCCTGCGTGTCCGCGTTCACGGAGTGGAGACGGCGGAGCCGCCGCGGGGGCGCGACGACGCCGCCGAGGGTCTGACCTACTTCCGCTGCCGTGTGACCGTGGAGAACCGCTCCGGCGAACACTTCGGCATCCACCTGGAGGACGGCCAGATCGACATCCGTATCGGCCCCGACGGCGAGAGCGCCCTCCTGGACTGGCGCAACTCCCAGTTCATCGAGGGCTATGACGTCTATCCGCTGCGCCGGGCCACCGCGGTCCTCTACGCCGCGGGCCCGGACGCCTCGCTTCCCCGGGTGGACATCCAGATCCAGCTGAAGGTCGACGACGAGTGGACCGACCGTTACCTCTGGGCGGGCGGCGTCGATCCGTCCGAGGGTCCGGCCGACGCCGAGACCCGGGCGGACCTGGGCGGGGACAGCCTCGCCTGCCAGGTGAGCAACTTCCTGAGGAAGGAAGCCGGTTCCTGACAGGCGGTGCGAGCGGCGTCGCGAGGCCGTCCGCTCAGCCCGTCCGGCCGTCGGGTCGGCCGGGTCGTCGGGCCGGCCGACGTGTGCCGGTCAGGCGGTGCGGGCGGCGGTACGGCGGGCGGCACGGCGTTCCGTCGTCCAGTAGAGGAGTGCCAGGACGGGCAGGGCGGTGCCGAGCACGCTGACGGCGGTCCAGCCCGCCGCGTGGTACGCGATGGAGCCGAACTGGGACCCGAGCGCGCCTCCGACGAAGAACGTGGCGATGAAGGCGCTGTTGAGCCGGGCGCGGGCGTTCGCGTCGAGCTGGTAGATGGTGTGCTGGCCGAGGATCAGGGTGGTCTGGACGGCCATGTCGAGCAGGACCGCGGCCACCGCGAGCAGGGCCACGTGCTCCTGGCCGAGCCCCGCGGCCGCGAAGGCCACGGCCGCGACGACGAACGCGACGCCGGTCACGGGACGTACGTGTCCCCGGTCGGCCCAGTGCCCGGCGAGCGGGGCGACGGCCGCACCGGCGGCACCCACCAGGGCGAACAGGCCCACCCCGACGGGGGAGTAGTGGAAGCGGGGCCCCGTCAGGACGTAGGAAACGGTCGTCCAGAACGCGCTGAACGCACCGAACATCGCCGCCTGGTAGAGACCCCGGCGCAGCAACACGGGGTGGGTGCGCACCAGTTGCAGTGTGGAGCGCAGCACATGGACGTACGGGATGGTCGTCGTCGGCGCGTGCCGCGGCAGGGCGGCGCGCAGGGCGAGGGCCAGCAGTGCCATCAGGACGGCGGAGCCGAGGTAGACCACGCGCCAGCCGGCCACGTCGGAGACCAGACTGCTCAGGGTCCGGGAGAGCAGTATGCCGGTGAGCAGGCCGCTCATCACCCGGCCGACGATCCGGCCGCGGGCGTGATCGGGGGCGAGGCTCGCCGCGAAGGGGATCAGGATCTGGGCGACGACCGAGGTGCCGCCGCTGATCAGTGACGCGATCAGCAGCATCGGGAAGTTCGTGGCGAGGCCGGCCGCGACCAGGGCGAGCGTGGTGACCGTCAGCAGCACGGTGATCAGCTTGCGCTTCTCCAGCCGGTCGCCGAGCGGTACCAGGAAGACCATGCCGAGGACGTAGCCGACCTGGGTGAGGGTGATGAGGCCGCCGGCGGCCGCCGTGCCGACGTGGAAGACGTCGCGCAGCGAGGACAGCAGGGGCTGGGCGTAGTACAGGTTGGCCACCGTCATGCCGGAGGCGACCGCGAAGAGCGCGACCAGCCATCCCGGTACGCCGTGCGCGGCCGTGGTGGCGGTCGGGTCCGAGCGCTTCAGTTCGGGGGATACGGACACGGGCACCTTCTCGGGAAGGGGAACCGGTGGGACGGTTCGGGGACGGACCGGGTGGCGGTGAAGCGGCTTCCTCGTCGCTCGCACGGTTGCCTCAGCGCCGCGGCGGCCCGATTGCTTCCCCCGTCACGACGATGATCGAAGATGTCTGTCATCTCTAAGGAAGATGAAGGGGCTCAGGGCGCGGCGAGGGACGGGCGCGCGGGGCGGGACGAGCGGCTCCGCCCCCGGTCAGGTCATGTGCCGCAGCAGTGCCGCGACGGCCGGCGGGGCCTCGCCCCGTGGCCGGACCACCATGACCTTCCAGCTCGGCGCGTGCCGGTCGAACCGGTGCGTCCGCAGGTCGGGGAACCGGGCGGCGATCGAGCCGGGCATGACGCAGACGCCCAGGTCGTTGCGGACCAGCTCGGACGCCGCCACGATGTCGTTGACCTCGAAGGTCGGCTCGCGCTCGACGGCGGCGGCACGGAACGCCCGGTCGACGGAGAGCCGGATCGCCCAGCCGGGCGTGAAGTCCACCAGCGGCAGCCGGGCGGCCTCGGCGAGCGTGACCGTCCCGTCCGCGCCGGACCCGGACAGGGCCCGGTCGGGCGCGGACACCAGCACCATCTCCTCGTGGGACAGCAACCGGGTGACGAGCCCCCGCTGCTGCTGGCGGTCGAGGGCGACCACGGCGAGATCCACCGTGCCCTCGCGCAGCGCCTGCCGGATGTCGGTCACCGCCGCCTGCCGCAGCCGCACCGACACCTCCGGATGCTCCGCACGCAGTGCGGCCAGCGGGAGGTGGAGATCGGCCCACACACCCTGCATCGTGCCGACCGTCACGCGGCCCCGCAGCCGTCCCTGGACCACGTCGACCGCCGACCGGGCCTGTTCGGCGGCCCGCAGGGTCGCCCGTGCCGCCGGTACGAAGGCCTCACCGGCCGGGGTCAGCGACACCCGGTGCGTGGTGCGGTCGAACAGCGCCGTTCCCAGCTCACGCTCCAGCGCGCGCACCGTGCTCGACACCGCGGACTGCACCACGTGCAGCCGCTGCGCCGCCGCGGTGAAGCCGCCTTCCTCGGCCACCGCGACCACGACCTCCATCTGCCGCAGATCCATGTGCTCTCCCGACGCCGCGGATCATCTCCTCCTGATGATGACCCCCGCCGGCGGTGTGTCCCGCTGCCGGGCCCGTCCGCGTGGTGCGGCGCACTCCGGCCGGCGGCAGGGGGCACCGCGCGCCGCCGTGCTGCGTCACGCGGCCGGGCCGTCGCCCTCCCGCTCCTGGTGGGAGTAGCGCTGTTCCTTCCAGGGGTCCGCGAGGTTGTGGTAGCCGCGCTCCTCCCAGAATCCGCGTCGGTCCGCGGTCATGTACTCGATGCCGCGCAGCCACTTGGCGCTCTTGTAGCCGTAGAGGTGCGGCACGACCAGACGCAGCGGGAAGCCGTGCTCGGCGGTGAGCGGCTCACCGTTGTGGTGGGTGGCCAACAGGGTCTGCCGGGTCGTGAAGTCGCTGAGGCGGAGGTTGGCCCCGTAGCCGTACTCGGCCCAGGCCATCACATGGGTGACCTCGGGGGCCGGAGGGGCCAGGTCCAGCAGGGCCGTGGCGGCGATGCCGAACCACTCGTGGTCGGTCGACGTGGGGCCCGTCGCGCAGTGCAGATCGGCGACGACCGTGATGTGCGGAAGCCCGGTGAGGTCGTCGAAGGACCACGAACGCTCCTCGCCCGTGGCGGTGGCGCCGAACACCCGCAGGTCCCAGCGCTCCGGGCGGAACCTGGGAACCGGGCCGTAGTGCGAGACGGGCCAGCCCTGCACCCTGCGCTGGCCCGGAGGAAGGGGGTGGGGCGCACCGGGTGCGCCGCCGGCCGCGCCGGGTCGGTCGCCTGTCATCTCCGGCTTCCCCTCTCCCGCGGCCGCGTCTCCACCCGTGCAGGGTATGCGTTCACTCCTGGTGACGCCGAGGCAGGGTTCGGCCTGTCCCTGGGCGGCCACCGCGATGGTTCACGCGTGTCCGCACCACCACGGACGCACCCGGCCGGCGCCCGCCCCGACACCGCGCGACGACGCCGGGCCCGAGGGGCGCGGCGGAAGAAAATGGGGTGGAGCTCCCGGGGAGTGCGTCGCTAGGGTCGCGGAATGAGTACGCGCACCTTCCGTATCACCGTTCGCGGTGTCTTCGACCGACTCGGCACCGATCAGCGCTCCGAGCTCCTGGCCCGGGCGGCGGAGCACGACGTGCTGCGCGCGGCGTTCACCGCGGAGGGACACCTCAGCTACGACCTGGCCGTACGGTCCGCCTTCACCTTCCGCTTCCTGGACTCGGGCGAAGAGGAGGAGGACATCCTGGAGGCGACCGAACGCGCCGAGGAGGCCGCGCGGGCGTGGCTGACCGAGCGCGGCTACCCCTACAAGAACCTCAGGTCCAGCGCCGAGGACCTCTCCCAGGCACCCCTGGGCAAGCGGCGCCGCCGCGCCGCCGCCGGGTGACGGACGGGCGTACGGAACGGGTGTGAGGGGGACGGGCGGGACCCGCGGCGGCCCTTCCCCCGCGCCGGGTGGCGGCTCCCACGCCGGGCCTTTCAGGGGTTACATGGTGATCGACCAGTTCGTCGCAGGAACCGCGGAAGGGAACCGTCATGCGTTTTCGGAAACTCGGCAGCTCGGACCTGGAGGTCTCGGAGATCTCCCTCGGCTCCTGGCTCACCTACTCCGGAGGCATCCAGGCCGACCAGACGCGCGCCTGCACCGAGGCCGCTTTCGACGCGGGCATCAACTTCTTCGACACGGCCAACGTCTACGGCCGGGGCGCGGCCGAGTCGGCCTGGGGCGAGATCCTCTCCCAGCACCCACGCGACTCCTACATCCTGGCGACCAAGGTCTGGGGGCAGATGTCGGACACCGACCAGGGCCTGTCCGCCGACCAGATCGGCAAGCAGATCGACGCCTCGCTGCGACGGTTGCGGACGGACCACGTCGATCTGTACCAGGCCCACCGCTTCGACGTGAACGTGCCGATCGAGGAGACGGTCGAGGCACTCCAGGAGGTCGTGCGGCAGGGCAAGGCCCGCTACCTCGGTTTCAGCGAGTGGACCCCCGAGCAGATCCAGGCGGCCGTGGACCTCGCGGGGCCGGAACTGTTCGTCTCGTCGCAGCCGCAGTACTCGATGCTCTGGCAGGCGCCCGAGGCGGAGGTGTTCCCGGTGTGCGCGGCCAACGGCATCTCGCACATCGTCTGGTCCCCGTTGGCGCAGGGCGTGCTCACGGGCAAGTACAAGCCGGGGCAGCCGCTCCCCGCCGACAGCCGCTTCGCCAACGACGCGATGAGCGGCTCCAAGGACCTCGTCCTCAACGACGCCGCTCTGGAGGCCGTGCAGCGGCTCGTTCCCGTGGCCGAGGGCGCGGGTGTGAGCCTGCCGACCCTGGCGCTGGCCTGGGTGCTGCGCCGCGGTGAGGTGGCGTCGGCGATCACCGGAGCCTCGCGACCCGAGCAGGTGCACGCCAACGCCGCCGCCGCGGGCGTGCACCTCACGGACGACGTGCTGGCCGCGGTCGACGCGGCCCTCGGCGACGTACCGGTGACGCGTCCGACCCTCGCACCGTTCGCCGCGGAGGGCGTCCTGCGCCGCTGACGCCGCCGGCCTCCGGCCGCCCCCTGCCGCCCGCCGTATCAGTGCGGGCACGCCGCGCGTGACGCCGGGCGCGACCCGCACCATGGCGTCACGAGCGACGCGGTGAGCGATGGCGAGCGATGTCCTGGGCTGCTGTCACAGGGCCTTGAGCAGCCGCTCCGCCAGGACGGCGGCCGAGGCGGGGTTCTGCCCGGTGAACAGGTTGCGGTCCACCACCGTGTACGGCTTCCACATCTCGCCGCGGGTGAACTCGACGCCCAGGTCCTTGAGTTCGTCCTCCAACAGCCACCTGGCCCGGGAGGCGAGCCCGACGGCGTTCTCCTCGTCGTTGGTGAAGCCGGAGACCCGGTATCCGGCGAACGGCGAGACGCCGCGGATCCTGGTGGCCAGCAGGGCGGCCGGGGCGTGGCAGACCACGGCGAGGGGTTTGCCGGAGGCGAGCGCCGCGGTCAGCAGCCGCCCCGCGTCGGCGTCGACACACAGGTCCTCCATCGGACCGTGCCCGCCGGGGAAGTAGACGGCGTCGTAGTCCTCCAGGCGGGCGTCGGCCAGCTGGATGGGCCGCCGCATCTCCTCCGCGGACCGGATGACGGCTTCCAGGTCGAGGGCGGTCTGCGCGCCGCCCGCCATCTCGGGACGCAGGCTCATCATGTCCACGTTGGGGACCACCGCGCCGGGGGTGGCGACGACGACCTGATGTCCGGCTTCGGTGAGCGCCTTGTACGGGGCCGCGAACTCCTCGGCCCAGTAACCGGTCGCGTGCCGGGTGCCGTCCTTGAGCGTCCAGTAGGTCGCTCCGGTCATCACGAACAGAAGTTTCGCCATGGTGAGACCGCCTCCTCGTCTCTGCTGGGGGGATGCCGTCAGGGCGAGGGGGGTGGCACGTCGTCCGGGACCGGAGCGCCGTCGCCGTCGTCGGCTGGGACGGGGCGCGGGATGAGCCGGTCCTCGAGAGCGTCCATCCCGAAGAGAAACGCCATCATGAGACCCGGCGCTAGCAGAGCAAGCATGATCACAGGACCTCCCCAGGGGGTAGTCAAGCTGTGGGCCGCCGTGGTGCCGCTATTCGAGTATGGGGCCGTATGGGGTAGCACGCATGTCGTGCCCGATGACCGAGAGTGACCTGGTCAGCGCCCTGACTCGGCGGACACCACACCACACCTCGCCCGGCACCGGCCGCGTGCCCGCCTCCCGCGCACCGACCGGACCGCGCCCAAGTCCTAGAGGTCGAGGACGATTTCGCCGGCCGGTCGGCTGCAGCAGATCAGGACGGTTCCGGCCGCGGGCGGTTCGAGGGGCTGGGTGGTGTAGGCGGCGTCGCCCGAGACGACCGGGGTGACGCAGGTGTGGCACACGCCGGTGCGGCAGGACCAGCGGGTGGGGACGTCGCAGGCCTCGGCGAGTTCGAGGAGGGACGCGCGGTCCGCTGACCACGCGGTGGTGATGCCGCTGCGGGCGAAGGTGACGAGCGGACCGGTCGCCACGGAACCGGTGGCCGCGGTACCGGTCGGCTGGTGCGGCCGGACCTGCGGCGCGGCCGTGATCCCGGGGTTGAGGGCGGGCAGGGCGCTGAAGACCTCGGTGTGGATGCGCTCGGGCCTCAGCCCCTGCGCCCGCAGATGACCTCCGAGGGTGTCCATGAAGGCGGGCGGGCCGCAGAGGTAGGCGTCGGCGTCCGCGGGAATGGCCATGCCGGCCAGCGACTCGGCGGTCAGACGCCCTTGCCGGACATGGGCGTCACCGTCGGACCGGATGACCTCGCCGGCCGCGGTGTACGAGAGGTACGCGCGGCCGTGGGGGAGCCGGGCCAGCAGCTCCCGGGACTCGGCCGCGAAGACGTGCTGCGCGCGGTCCCGGGCCGTGTGGATCCACCACACCGGGCGGGGGTCCCGAGCGCCGGCGAGCCGGTGGAGCATCGCCAGCACGGGGGTGGCGCCGATCCCCGCGGAGACGAGGACGACCGGTCCGGTGCCCTCTTCGAGGACGAACGTCCCGCGCGGGCTCGCGATGTCCACGAGGTCCCCGGGGTGCAGGCAGGCGTGGAGGTAGCCGCTGACCCGGCCGTGGGGCTCGCGCTTCACGCTGATGCGGTAGGCGCCCGCGCCGGGGGCGGAGGACAGGGAGTAGCTCCGTACGGCGGGAGTGCCCTTCCCCGTGCTGAGCCGGATGGACAGGTACTGACCGGGCCGGGCCTCGGGCAGCGGTGTGCCGTCGGTGGCGTGCAGGTGGATGGAGGTCACGCTGGGGGTCTCGGGGACGATCCGGGCCACGCGCAAGGTCCTGAAGCCGGGCCACCCCGGTTCCTGTTCCGGTGGGCCGCCGTGCGCGAGTTCGCGGAACGACTGCTGCCAGCCGGGGCTCAGGGCGGGGATGTTCAGGGCGCTGCGGAGCTTCGCGGGATCACGGCCGGGCAGGTAGAGCAGCGCGTCGGTGTCGGCGACGCTGAGTGCTTCCGGGCCCCGTCGGGTGCGGGTGATGTCATCGCCGGCCTGTACATGCCCCTCGTCGATGACGCGCAGATAGAAGCCGGGACGGTGATGGGCGACCAGGAGCGAGGCCATGGCGGGTTCGCCCAGGCGCATCCCGACGCGGTAGCAGGTGACGCGGGGCTGGGTGACCTCGAACTCCGCCTCGCCGATGCGGTAGCGGTCGCCGATGCACACCTCGTCGTCGGGGAGGCCGTCGACGGTGAAGTTCTCCCCGAAGCTGCCGGGGGTGAGGTCCTGGCGGCTCAGCTCGCGCTCCCAGTACCGGTAGGACTCCAGCTGGTAGACGAGGACCGCCCGGTTCTCGCCCCCGTGCCCCGCCAGATCACCCTGGCCGTCTCCGTCGATGTTCAGGCGCCGCACCATGCGGCGGCCGGGCACGGGCGCCTTCCACGCGCCCGTGTGGACGGTCCTTCC
Organism: Streptomyces sp. NPDC059668; assembly: GCF_042734135.1. Taxonomy (NCBI): domain Bacteria; kingdom Bacillati; phylum Actinomycetota; class Actinomycetes; order Kitasatosporales; family Streptomycetaceae; genus Streptomyces; species Streptomyces sp. NPDC059668. The sequence continues at coordinate 255,358 of NZ_JBHWEL010000001.1, forward strand.
CTGCCACGAGACGTCCTTGGGCTTCCCTACGTTCACGGACAGCAACGTCGCCATTGCGTACTCCTGCGTGGGTGGCCGGCCGGGAGCAACTCCCCTGTGGCGGCTCTTCTTGCGCCATGGCCGATTTTAGTTCTTCGACCGCCGCCGTACCGGTTCGGTGGCCCGGGGCCGCTCGCGGGCGGACGCTTGAGTGGAGTGCCGGGCCCGGTCCGGCCCCGGAGGGGGACCCGATCAATCTAACCGGTAAAAGTGTATTGACAGGTTAGGGGGAGCGTGGTCGACTGATCACATAACCCTTAAAGGTGAAGTGAGAGGTTAGAGAGATGACTTCCGTAGTCCATCACCGCACCGCCACCGTCGGTGGCCTAGAGGTCTTCTACCGGGAGGCCGGCGACCCGCAGGCGCCGGCCCTGGTCCTGCTCCACGGCTTCCCGACCAGCTCGCACATGTTCCGCCACCTGATCCCGGCGCTCGCCGACCGCTACCACGTCATCGCCCCCGACCACATCGGCTTCGGCCAGTCGGCGATGCCCTCCCCGCAGGACTTCCCGTACACCTTCGAGGCCCTCACCCAGGTCACCTCCGACCTGCTCGAACAGCTGGGTGTCGACCGGTTCGCGATGTACGTGCAGGACTACGGCGCTCCCATCGGCTGGCGGCTCGCGCTACAGGCCCCGGACCGCGTCACCGCGATCGTCACCCAGAACGGCAACGCCTACGTCGAGGGCTTCGTCAAACCCTTCTGGGACGGCGTGTTCGCCTACGCCGAGGCGCCCGGACCGGAGACCGAAGCCCCGATGCGGGGCGCCCTGACCCCCGAGATCACCCGCTGGCAGTACTTGAACGGCGTCGCCGACCCCAGCCTCGTCAGCCCCGACAACTGGGTCCACGACCAGGCCCTGCTGGACCGGCCAGGCAACGACGAGATCCAGCTCAGGCTCTTCCGCGACTACCCCACCAACGTGGACCTCTACCCGAAGGTCCACCAGTACTTCCGCGACTCCCAGGTGCCGGTCCTCGCGGTCTGGGGCGCCAACGACGAGATCTTCGGTCCCGCGGGCGCGGAGGCGTTCCGCCAGGACCTGCCCCAGGCCGAGGTCCACCTGCTCGAGTCGGGGCACTTCGCGCTGGAGAGCCATCTGGAGAACATCACCCAGTACATCCGCGACTTCCTCGGCCGCGTCGTCGCCTGACGCGCCAGGGCGGGGACGGCCCGAGCGGCCGGAGCCGCCGACGACCGCGCGGTCCACGGCCGGTCCCCTGCTCCCGCGGCCACCTCCCGCCGGTACGGCACCGCCCCTCCCGCGGGCCCGGAGCCGACCGCGGCACCTCCCGGGGGTGCGAGGTGTCCGCCGCGTCCGGCACCTCGCGCCCCGCATTCACCTCGTACCCCTCACCTCGCGCCCCGTCCTCACCTCGCACCCGGAAGGAACGAGCCATGGGACTGTCCTGGCAACAAGGGCCGCTCTCGGCGACCGCGATCGGACACTTCCTCACCCCCGAACCCCTGCCGCGGCGCCTGCTGTTCGCCGAGCGGCTGCGTCGCCGTATGCGTGTGCGGTTCAACGGGGCCTGGGTCGCCGACAGCGAGAACGTCCTGCTGCTGCACGAGCCGGGCCGTTACCCCGTCGCCTACTTCCCGCGCGCGGACGTCGATCCGCGGGCGCTGGTCAGGAGCGACAAGGTCACCCGGCATCAGGATCTCGGTGAGACCTCCTGGTACGCCGTGCACGTGGGCGACCGCACCACCGAACGCGCCGCCTGGGAATTCACCGCGCCGCCCGGACACGCCGCCGCCTTCGAGGACCGCGTCGCCTTCGCCTGGCGGGCGATGGACGCCTTCTACGAGGAGGACGAACGCGTCCTGGGACACGCGGCGGACGCGTACCACCGCATCGACATCCGCAACACCTCCCGCACGCTGGAAGTCCGGCTGGGGGACACCGTGGTGGCCCGCTCCGAACACCCGGTCGTCCTCTACGAGTCCGGCTTCGCCCCGCGCTGGTACGTTCCGCGCGCCGACATCGACGAGAGCCGGCTCAGTCCCGTCGAGGGGCAGACCTTCTGCCCCTACAAGGGGCTGTGCGACTACTACGACATCGGCGCCGCGCACCGCGCCGCCTGGTCGTATCGCGACGCCTACGACGAGGTCGGCCGCATCGACGGCATGGTCTCCTTCGAGCCGGACCAGGTCGAGGTCCGAATCGACGGCCGGCGGCTGGAGACCGAGCCGGGCCAGCAGGTCGTCCCCCACGGCGTCGACCGCGGTCTGGACGCCGAGGAGACCAGGTCCCGCTGACTCCGTACGATCCGAAAGGCTCACGGGGTGCCGGGAGTCGACTCGATGACGACGACCCGCGCCCACTCCGGCGGTGAGTCCGGGACGTAGTCGGGATCGTTCTCGTCCCACGACGAGGACGAGCGCTGCCGGGGGAACAGGCCGACCACCGTCCGGCACGGTGGCCGGCTGCTCGGCCAGGGCGTCTGACCGTCGGTCAGGACCACGACGACATCCGGTCGGGGCCCCCTCCGCAGCGCCCTCGCGAAGCCCGTACGCAGGTCGGTGCCCCCGCCGCCCACCAGCGGTATCCCTTCGGCCCGGCAGAGCGAGTGCACGATCGGCGAGGACGCGTCGCACGGCAGCACGGTGATGAGGTCGCGACGGCCCCCCACGGCGCGGGTGATCGCGGCGACCTCGCGGAGCGCGCCGCCCAGTTCGGCGTCGCTGACCGACCCTGAGGTGTCGATGATCACGGAGACCCGAGGCGGTCTGCGCCTCAGGCTCGGCAGGACGGTGCCGGGTACCCCCGCCGAGCGCCGCGACGGCCGGCCGTACGTGTAGTCCTCGCCCGCGCCGGAGCCGGAGGCCGCGGAACGGACGGCCGCTCCCAGCAGGTCCCGCCACGGCTGCGGTGGCTGGAACGCCTCCTGCGCCCATCGGCGCCACCCCTTGGGTGTGTTCCCCGGACGTGCGGTGATGCCACGTGCCACACGGAAGCGCACGGCATCCCGTTCCTGGTCGCTGAGGCCGTACGCCCCGTCCGGGCCCCACTCCCATTCACGGTCCAGTCCGTCGGCGCCGCTGCCGCAGTCCAGCCAGACCAGGCCCTGGGTGCGCGGGCCGAGCCGGAACCGGCGCAGGTAGTCCTCCATCAACTCGCCCTCGGGCAACGCCAGGGTCTCCGGCGTGACAGCGCCTTCGGGCCGCAGGAGACCCTCGCCGAACACGTCGTCGTTGATCTCGCAGTCCGCCGCGATGTTCATCCGCAGCCGTTCACCCGGGCCGGTGAGCCCACGCTCCCGCGCGACCCGGTCACTGCGTCCGTGATGGTCGCGCAGCAGGTGCGACACCTCGTGCACCCATACGCCGGCCAGTTCCTCCACCGGCGTCCGGTCCACGAACGTCGGTGACACGTAGCACCGCCAGTACCGGTCGACGGCCATCGTCGGCACCTGCCGCGACTCCACGGTGTGCAGGGCGAAGAGCGCCGTCGCCAGGTAGGGCCGGACCCGGGCGGCGTGCAGCCTGGCGGCGAAGAGCTTGTCGCGGTCCAGCACCCCCGGCGTCCCCGGCGTGTCCGGTACCTCTGGTGCGTCCGCGATCTCGGGCGCGTACGCCGCCGCCGGTGGGTCCGCCCTCATCGGCCGGCCGCCGCGGCGACCGCGGTCCGGGTCGCCGCGCGGTCGGCCCGCCGGGACAGGGAGACCGCTCCGGCGAGCTTGTCGATCGACGCCGGAACGTCCCAGTCCTCCTGGCGCAGCGAGGCGAGTGTGTTCGCGGGCACGACCACCAGATCCGGTGCTCCGGTCTCCACCGCCCGGACGAGGAGCGTCCACGCGGCCTCCCAGCGCGACCTCTCCGGACGCTTGCGGACCGCCTCCACCACACCGTCGAGCACGGCCTGGCGCAGATCCCCCCGTTCCGGCAGGGCCGCACTCTCCGGGTCGGCGAGCAGCACCTCGGGGTCCGGCAGGTCCATCCGGTCGAGACCGGCCAGCAACTCCAGCCCCGGACCGTCTCCCACGGTGCCCCGGACCAGCAGGGAGAGCACTTCGCGAGAGGAGCCGGCCGCGGTCGCGAAGGCGATCAGACACAGCGTCATCTCCCAGCTCCGGGGTGACGGCCAGGGGCCGCCCCTGCGCGTCTCGTTGCTGGGCAGACGGTGTACGAGTCCGGGCCGGGCGGCGAGGAGTTCGCACACCGCGCGGCGGGCGAGGGCCACGGCTCCCGGCAACCGCTCGGGGTCGAGCCGTGGCAGCGTGGCCCGGGGCCAGGTCCCGCCGAGCCCGCGGACCACGACCTCGTGGTCGTGGATCCACTGGAGGTGGACGAAGCGGTTGGCCAGCGGCGGGCTCAGCTCCCAGCCGTCGGCCGCCGAGGCCCGCGGGTTGGCGGCGGCCACGATCCGCACCCCGGGCGGCAGTTGCAGGGCGCCGATCCGCCGTTCGAGGACGAGGCGGAGCAGGGCGGCCTGAACGGCCGGCGGCGCGGTGGACAACTCGTCCAGGAACAGCAGTCCCCGGCCGGCCCGGACCAGCCGCACCGCCCAGTCCGGCGGGGCCATGGGCACGCCTTGTTCCGCCGGATCGTCGCCGATGACGGGAAGCCCCGAGAAGTCGGACGGCTCGTGCACGCTGGCGATCACCGTGGTCAACGGGAGGTCGAGGGACGTCGCGAGCTGTGTCAGCGCCGCGGTCTTGCCGATCCCCGGTTCACCCCACAGGAGTACGGGGAGGTCGGCGGCCACGGCGAGGGTCAGGGCCTCCAGTTGGATGTCGGGGCGCGGTTCGGTGGACGTGTCGCGCAGCAGGGTCAGCAGCGCGCCCGCGACGTCGAGTTGGGTGGCGCGGGCGTCGGTCGGGCCGGAACGGGGGTGTGTGGACATGCGTGATCACCTTTTGGATGTGTGGCGGGCCGGGAGGGCGCGGGCGATGGGTACCAGGGGTGGCGGAAGCGCGCGTGAGCTGCGGGAGGGGAACGGTCCCCGGGTCAGCGCAGGGCCGCGCGGCGCGGGCGCGGGCGGCCGGGTGGGGTGTGGCGACGGCCGGAGCGGATACGGCCAGGTCCCGGTCCGCTGTCGGGGCCGGTGCCCATGTCCGGTTCGGTGCCGGTCAGGCCGGCTCGGTAGAGCCCGTACGTGATCCGCCGCCGCGCCGCCGCCTCCAGTTCGTCCCGCAGGGCGCCGTCGCGCAGCAGCGCGTCGGGGCCGAGCAGGCCCTCCACGACGGCCAGCGCACCGGCGGTGTCACCGTGGTCCAGCCGCTCGCGGACGCCGGAAAGGCAGTCCGGCTCACGGTGCGCCGCGTCGATGGCGCGCAGGCAGGGGAGTGGGGTGCCGGTCAGCGCGGCCAGCAGTTCTTCGCGGCGGATCTCGTCCGGGTCGTGGTCCAGTGGCGCCAGGGCTCCGTCGACCAGACCGATCCGGTGCAGGGCTCCCCGGCACTCGACGAGGTGCGGTCGTCCCGGCCGGTCCGGGAGCGGGGGCGGCCGAAGCGGGGAACGGCTCGGTGTGTCCGGTGCCAGCGCCGAGGCGACCAGTGGGTGCAGCCGGTCCACCTCGATCACGCCGGCGCGGAGCAGGTCCAGGTCGGGCAGTACCCAGGTCGCCGCGTCGGGCAGGACCGGCAGCGCGGAAGTGTCGGCCTGCGCGGGTGGCGACGTGATCCGCCACGTGGCCGGCCCGTCACCGCCGCGGTCCGTGACCGGGTTCAGCACCACCCGGTGCCGGCTCCCGATCCGTACGGCGACGGCGTCGGTGGGCCGCCCCTCGGCGCGGAGCACGATCTCCGCCTCGGCCGCCCATCGGTCGACGGCGCACCGGTGCGACCGCGGCACCTCCGCCAACGCCTCCGTGTCCACCACCGGGCTGGCGCCGGCGGGCGGTTGCCCGGCACCGGAACGGATCCGCAGTTCGTCCGTCCTGCGCGCGTCCCACAGATGACGGTGGAGGTCGAGGCGGAACCGCCGGTCGGGGTGAGGGTGGGGGTGGCGACGGCCACCGACGTCGGACCAGGAGCCGTCCCGGAGCGCGAGGCTGATCCGCTGGCCGGCGTCCGCCCAGGCAGGCGCTGTCCGTGCGACGAGGTGCACCGGGCTCGTACCGTCGCGTCCCGCTTCTTCGTACCGCGCCAGAGCGATGGTCAGCCCCGGGCGCAGCAGGCCGTCGGGGGCGATCCTCGGCATGTGCCAGCGCAGCAGGTCGGGAGCGAGATGGCGGAGGTCGGCCCGGACCAGGGCGGCGAGCTCCCGGCCATGGGTGCGTGCCACCGAACGCGGACTGAGGTCGACGTCGATCCGCGCGGCGGCACAGGCCCCCGCCCAGTCGCCCGCGCAGCGGCGGGCGGTCGACGTCTCGATCATGGAGGGCGGCACGGCGAACTCGCGCACGCGCAGCCAGAGGGAAAGCCGGGGATCCCGGTTCGCGGTACGAGTGAGCATCAGCGCTCACCTTGCGCGGACGGGTCCCCCGATCTGTGAACGGAGTGAGTGGTCATCGCCGGGATCGTAGCGGTCCTCGCCGGCGAGGTGCCAGGGGTTTTCCACCGGACCGTCAAATGCGCGGCCCCTCTCGCCGTTGTGCCGTCCGGCGGGTCCTCGTCGGGGCTTCGGGTCCTCGGGACCTCGCAAGGGAGGTAGGGAAAAGGGAGGCGGGGAGAGGGGCGGGCGCGGCCCGTCCCTCTCCCCGCCTCCCAGGTGGTGCGGGGGCCGGCAGGTCAGTCCGTGCCGAACTCCATCGCGGCGCGGTCCAGCATCTCGTCGTCCTCGGAGACCTCGCCGCGGGAGGCGATGGCCTCGGCGCCGCCCTCCGGCATGGTGCCGATCAGCCCGGTGGCGGCCGCCTGGGCGGCGCCGATGGCGGGGGAGGTGCCGATCAGGCCGAGTCCGGCGTACTGCTCCAGCTTGGCGCGCGAGTCGGCGATGTCGAGGTTGCGCATGGTGAGCTGGCCGATCCGGTCCACGGGGCCGAAGGCCGAGTCCTCGGTGCGCTCCATGGACAGCTTGTCCGGGTGGTAGCTGAACGCGGGGCCCGTGGTGTCGAGGATCGAGTAGTCCTCGCCGCGCCGCAGTCGCAGGGTCACCTCGCCGGTGACGGCCGTGCCGACCCAGCGCTGAAGCGACTCACGCACCATCAGCGCCTGCGGGTCCAGCCAGCGGCCCTCGTACATCAGCCGGCCGAGGCGGCGGCCCTCGTTGTGGTACTGGGCGACGGTGTCCTCGTTGTGGATCGCGTTGACCAGGCGCTCGTACGCCGCGTGCAGCAGGGCCATGCCGGGCGCCTCGTAGATGCCGCGGCTCTTGGCCTCGATGATCCGGTTCTCGATCTGGTCCGACATGCCCATGCCGTGGCGGCCGCCGATCGCGTTGGCGGCCATCACCAGTTCCACCGCGGAGGGGAACTTCTCACCGTTGATCGTCACCGGGCGGCCCTGGTCGAAGCCGATCGTGACGTCCTCGGTGGCGATCTCGACCGAGGGGTCCCAGAACCGGACGCCCATGATCGGCTCCACGCTCTCCACACCGGTGTCGAGGTGTTCCAGGGTCTTCGCCTCGTGGGTGGCACCCCAGATGTTGGCGTCGGTGGAGTACGCCTTCTCCGTGCTGTCGCGGTAGGGCAGGTCGTGGGCGAGGAGCCACTCCGACATCTCCTTGCGGCCACCCAGCTCGGTCACGAAGTCCGCGTCCAGCCAGGGCTTGTAGATCCGCAGGTGCGGATTGGCGAGCAGGCCGTACCGGTAGAAGCGCTCGATGTCGTTGCCCTTGAACGTCGAGCCGTCGCCCCAGATCTGGACGTCGTCCTCGAGCATCGCCCGGACCAGGAGGGTGCCGGTGACGGCGCGTCCGAGCGGGGTGGTGTTGAAGTAGGCGCGCCCGCCCGAGCGGATGTGGAACGCCCCGCAGGTGAGCGCCGCCAGGCCCTCCTCGACCAGTGCCGCGCGGCAGTCGACCAGGCGCGCGATCTCGGCACCGTAGGTCTTCGCGCGGCCCGGCACCGAGGCGATGTCGGGTTCGTCGTACTGGCCGATGTCGGCGGTGTAGGTGCACGGGATGGCTCCCTTGTCGCGCATCCACGCGACCGCGACCGAGGTGTCGAGACCGCCCGAGAAGGCGATGCCGACGCGCTCGTCGGCGGGAAGGGAGGTGAGGACCTTAGACATAGAAAGAGTATGCATTGAAACGCATGATCATGCAAAGTCCTCGGGGTGGGTTCGTCTGTGGTGTCCCGGACACCGGTGTCCGGATCTGTGGGGCATATGGCTCCAGCGCCATGGCGGCGCCCGCCGTCCGAGCGGAACCTTGAGGAGGAACACGCGAGGTCCACCGGCCCGGACCGGCGGACGGTGACAAGGAGGCGGATGTGATGTCGAGTCGTACGGACACAGCGGCAGGGGTGACGGTGCCCGACACGCGCTTGGCGCGCGAGGCCACCGCGCTGGTGCGCGACACCTCGACCGAACTCCTCTTCCACCACTCGCGCCGGGTGTTCTGGTTCGGCAGCCTGCAGGGGCGCAACCGGGATCTGAGCTTCGATCCCGAGCTGCTGTACATCGGGGCCATGTTCCACGACCTGGGACTCGCCGAGCGCTTCCACCACAGCGGCCGCCGCTTCGAGGTGGACAGCGCCGACGAGGCCCGCCGGTTCCTGCGCGCGCACGACGTGCCCGAGGACAGCATCCGCAGGGTCTGGACGGCCATCGCCCTGCACACCACCCCGGGGGTGCCGGAGTTCATGGAGCCCGAGGTCGCCCTGGTGACCGCGGGGGTCGAGTACGACGTCCTCGGCATCGGCTACGACGGCGTCTCCGACGAGGACCGCGCGGCGATCACCGCGCTGCACCCCCGGCCCGATTTCAAGCGCCGCATCCTCGAGTCCTTCACCGAAGGCGTCCGGGACAAGCCGGGGACCACCTTCGGCAACGTCAAGGCCGACGTACTCGCCCACTACGTCCCCGGCTTCGAGCGCGGCGACTTCGTCGACACGATCCTGGCATCGCCGTGGCCCGAGTGAGGACCGATCCCCGTACGGGCGCGGGGAGTTCGCCCCACACCGTGGCGGTGCTCGCCTTCGACGGAGTGCAACTGCTCGATGTCGCCGGCCCCGCCGAGGTGTTCACCACCGCGAACGAGGACGGCGCCGACTACGACGTACGCATCGTCTCGGAGACCGGGGCGGGCATCCGCACCTCCTCCGGGGTGCGGCTCAGCGCCGACACCGCGGCGGCCGAACTGCCCGGGCGGCTGGGGACCCTCGTCGTCCCCGGCCGCCCGGACTGGCGGCGAGCGGTCGACGACCGGCACCTGGTGGACCTGGTCGCGGCGCTCTCCACCCGCTCGACCCGTACGGCCTCGGTCTGCGCGGGCGCCTTCCTGCTGGCCGAGGCCGGGATCCTGGAGGGCCGCCGCGCCGCGACGCACTGGCGCCTCGCGGGCGAACTCGCCGCGCGCTACCCCCGCGTGCGCGTCGAGGCCGATCCCGTGTTCGTCCAGGACGGGCCCGTCCTGACCTCGGCGGGAGTCACGACGGGCATCGATCTCGCGCTCGCGCTCGTCGAGGCGGATCACGGGGCGGACCTCGCGCGCGCCGTCGCCCAGCAGCTCGTTGTCTTCATGGCCCGGCCGGCCGGCCAGTCCCAGTTCAGTGCCAGGATGACCCCGCGCGGCTCCGGGCATCCCACGCTGCGCGGGGTCATGGACGCCATCGCGGCCGACCCGGCCGAGGCCCACCACATGGATGCCCTCGCGCTCCAGGCGGGCGTCAGCACCCGGCATCTGAGCCGGCTCTTCCGCACGGAGGTCGGCATGACCCCTGGGCGCTATGTGGAGTTGGTGCGCGTGGAGGCCGCGCAGGCGCTCCTCACGAGCGGCAACGACTCGGTGGACGCCGTCGCCGAGCGCTCCGGCTTCGGTTCCGCCGAATCCATGCGGCGCAGCTTCCAGCACATCATCGGTGTCGCACCCACGGTCTACCGCGCCCGTTTCCGCAGCACGGCGGAGCAGGGGACCCGGGCGTGAGTCCGGTGCCGCCGTGTCCCTCCGGGAGCGCTGACCGGGGTGCGGGACGAGGTGCTCGCCCCCGGCTCCAGCAGGCCACCCCCGCCCGCCAGACCTATCGTGGAAGGGAGGAACACGCGACCGCACACCCCCGAGGTGTGCGCGCCCGAGCCACCCCGACCTCAGGGAGCGCGTCATGTCGCGCAGCGCCAACTTCGCCGTCCTGGAGAACTTCGGATCAGCGGTGAACAGTGACCATCTCGCGGATCTGGACGACTATGTCGCACCAGGCTCCGTGGACCACGACCCGGCCCCGGGCCAGGTACCCGGACCCGAGGGCTACGAGGAGATGTTCGCCTCGATGAGACGCGCCTTCCCCGATCTGCACGTCGAGGTCGAGCACGTCATGGCCACCGACGACGAGATCGCCTTCGCGTACACCATCACGGGAACGCATCTCGGTGAACTGATGGGGCACAGCGCGACCGGCAGGACGGTGAGCTACCGGGGCATGCAGATCAGCCGCTTCGCCGACGGGAAGATGGTCGAGCGCTGGGGCAGCAGCGACGAGCTCGGCATGCTGCGCCAGCTCGGTCTCGTCCCGTGATCGCCGCGGGCCCGCCATGAGCGAACCCGCCCCAGGAACGGGTGCACGGCGCCGAGTTCGCTCTCAGGGTCCCCGCGGCCCGGTGATCGCGGCAGCTGCCCGTCCGGTACGCCCGGGTCGGTGACCGGTCCGCTCACCGGGAGACAGCCATGAGCACCGACGAGGGAGCCGCGGCCGGCAGCCGGGACGAGATGTGGGGCACGTCCGTCGAGACGGAGGACATGGCGGCGGCGGTCGTCGACGCGGACGGTACCGTGGCCGGCTGGACACTGGGAGCTCAACGGCTCCTCGGCTACGAGGCCGAGGAGGTGATCGGCCGGCCGTTCGCGGACCTGCTGGCGCCGACGGGCGCCGCCCGGCTGCGCCATCGGCGGGGGCAGCAGCTGGAAGTCGAACTGCGCATCTCCCGACTGGCCGCACGGGACGGCGCGCCGCGATGGCTGGCCGCCTTCGACCCTCATCCCGACGCCCGCCGACGGCTGGCGAGCGAGCGCCTCGCCCTGCTCAGCGAGGCCAGCACCCGGATCGGCACCACCCTCGACGTCATGCAGACCGGGCAGGAACTGGCCGACTTCGCCGTCCCGCGGTTGGCCGACTACGTCACCGTGGATCTGGCGGACTCCGTCCCCCTCGGTGAGGAGCCCCTGGCGCGGCTGGGAACGGACGCCGGGCGCATCCCCGTCTTCCGCCGGGCCGGCCTGGCGTCGATCCACGAAGGCATCCCGGAGGCCTTGTGGGACCGGGGCGAGCCCGTCTTCGTCCCGAAGGCCTCACCGTTCACACAGGTACTCACCTCGGGGAAGTCCTTCATCGAGCCGATGCTGCGCAGGTCCCTCGGCACCTGGCTGCGGTGCGATCCGGAGCGGACCCGGGTCATCCGCACGACCGACATGCACACCGTGATGATGGTGCCGATCAATGCGAGGGGCGTCGTACTCGGTATCGCCGTCTTCGTCCGGACGGACAACCCGGCCCCGTTCGAGCAGGACGATCTGGTCCTCGCGGAGGAACTCGTCGAGCGCGCCGCCCTGAGCCTCGACAACGCCCATCGTTACACCCGCGAACACACCGTGGCCCTGGCCCTTCAGCGCAACCTCCTCCCGGCCCGGCTGTCCGGCGGACCGGCCCTGGAGGTGAGCTCACGCTATCTCCCCGCCGACCTCGACCACGGTGTGGGCGGCGACTGGTACGACGTGATCGCGCTGCCCCGGGACCGGGTGGCCCTGGTCGTCGGCGACGTGGTCGGACACGGCATCCAGGCCGCGGCCGCGATGGGCAGGCTCCGCACCGCCCTGCGCACCCTCGCGGACATGGACCTCCCGCCCGTCGAGCTGCTGAGTTGCCTGGACCGCACGGTCGGGCGTCTGACCCAGGAGGACGCGGACTCCCCGGGCGCGACCGTCTCCGGCGTGGGCGCGACCTGCCTGTACGTCGTCTACGACCCGGCCGAACGGTTCGTCGAGATCGCCGGGGCCGGCCACCTTCCCCCCGTCGTCGTCAGTCCCGCCGGTGAGGCGTCCGTCCCGGAGATCCCCTCCGGGGTCCCGATCGGCCTGGGCCTGGGGCACTTCGAATCCGTCCGGATCGCGATCGCCGACGGCAGCCTGATCGCCCTGTACACCGATGGGCTGGTCGAATTCCCGACCGAGGACATCGAGTCCGGGATACGCCGCCTCGCCGCGGCCCTGGCCCACCCGACGCTGCCCCTGGAGGAACTGTGCGACCGGGCCGTCGCGGCCCGCCGCACCCCCTCCCCGTCGGACGACACCACGTTGCTGCTGGCCCGGACAGGTCCCGTCGGCGCGCGCTGACACCTTTGTCGACCCGGCCGCGCCCGACGACGATCCGGTCGCGGTCCGCCGCGGATGTGTGGGCCGTTGGTGGCAATGCGGTCCGCGCCCGCTTGTGCCTGTCGCCCGGGTACTCGTGCCGCGCTGAACAATCGCCCTGGTCAGGACGCGAGGACGTGTCCGAGTGGCGGCGAGGGGAACGACGATGAACGGAACCGGACAGCCGGAAGGACCGAGACGCCCGGAGCGCAGAGTGCTTCTCGCCGGCGGATTCGCGGTCGCGGCGGCCGCGGTCGCCGGATGCTCCGCCACGAAGGCCGTGGTGGCACCCGCCGGGACCCCGTCGGCGACCGGGAGTTCGCCGGCGGCACGGCCGGCCACGCCCGCGGCGGCCTTCGCGAGACTGATGGACGGCAACAAGCGCTGGGTGAGCGGCGACTTGGAGCACCCCGACCGGGATCCCGACCGGCGGGAATTCGTCGCCCAGCAGCAGGTGCCCTTCGGGTCGGTCCTCTCGTGCATCGACTCCCGGGTGCCGCCCGAACTGCTCTTCGACACCGGGCTGGGCGACCTCTACGTGATGCGCACGGGCGGGGAGGCGATCGGCCCGGTGGTCACCGGTTCGGTCGAGTACGGACCCATGACGAGCGGCACCCCGCTCATCGTGGTCCTCGGGCATCAGCGGTGCGGCGCGGTCGAGGCCGCGTACAAGTCGATTCGCGACAGCAAACCACTCCCTGGCAATCTGCAGTCGATCGTCGAGGCCCTGCGACCGGCGTACGAGCGGACGGCCCGGGAAGGCGGCTCCGACCCGGTCGAGACCATGGCCCGCGCCCAGGTCGAGCTGACCGCGGACGAACTGCGCTCCAACAAGGACCTCGCGCCGCTCGTGAAGAAGGGCGCCCTCGCGGTGGTCGGCGCGTACTACTCGCTCGACACCGGGAAGGTGGAAGTGCTGACCGGCGCGCCCTCCTGATCCGCTGGGACCGCGGTGGACGCCCGATTCGGACCGCGGTCGAACCTCCGTGGAGTCGCGGGAGAGCGCGCGTGTGGACGCGGCGGCGCGGAGCACTCACCCGGCTGGGGGAGCGGGGCGCGCTCGCCCGGCCGGGGGTGCGGGAAGGGTGATGGCGGCCTGTGGAGTCCCGTGCCGCCCATCGTTCGGCCGTCACCCCTGGTGTGAAACGGCCCGAACTGCGGGCCTTTGCCGCGCCGAGGTGGGGCGGCTCCGTCTCCTGATGGCCGTTGCTCTCTGGTGGTAGGCGGATTCGCCGTGTAGCGTCGCTCGCAGATGTCGTGGTTCGCAGTACCTGCCCGCGCTCCGGTGCGGGCTTTTTGCTGTGCAGTGCCTGAGGACCAGGGCGATCACCTCCGGATCCGCGCGGTGCGGATCCGAAATCGACTGAGAGGCATTGACATGGCCACCGGAACCGTGAAGTGGTTCAACTCGGAAAAGGGCTTCGGCTTCATCGCGCAGGACGGCGGCGGTCCCGACGTCTTCGCGCACTACTCGAACATCAACTCGAGTGGTTTCCGTGAGCTCCAGGAGGGCCAGGCCGTCACGTTCGACGTGACCCAGGGCCAGAAGGGCCCGCAGGCCGAGAACATCACCCCCGCCTGACCGACGGCAGGGCGGCACGCCCGTGCCCGCGGAGCGCAGGCTCCGCGGGCACGGGCGGTCCCAAAAGCAGACAGTCACGGGCGGCAGCAGGGCCGACCGGCGCGACGCTCGCCGGCCTACGCCCAGACGCCCGACCGGCGCGACGCTCGTCGGCCTACGCAGAGACGCCCGACCGTGACTTCCGAACAGACTTCCGGGCTCGCGGCGAACCGGGTTCCGGGACGGAGCGGCCGGCTTCCCGGCCCGCGGAGAACCGCCGTCCGGGCCGCGGTGAAGCGACCCCCGCGCCGCGGGAGCGGTCCGCCGCGATGAACGACGGCGAGGCGCACGCGCCCGCCCTGCGTGGCCCGCGGCCATCCTGGACCTGGTCGACCCTCAGGGTCCCGGCCGGAGTGCGTCCCACCGCCTGAGGGAAACCCCGGCGCCAAGGTGTGCCACGACGGCTCGCGAGGGCTCCAGGGCGACGAATACGGCGGCTCCTGGGGCCGTACGGCGACGACGGTCGCCGGTCGCCGGTGCGCCGTGTGTTCAGGCGGTCGGCGCCGGGAACAGCAGGCAGCTGCTGGTGGCGTGGGCGAGCAGCCGGTCGGCGGAGTCGTACAGCTCGGCCTGGGCCAGCGCGGTGCGACGGCCGCCCTTCAGGACGGTGCCCACGGCGCGCACCTTGCCGGTGTCCACCGTGATCGGACGCAGGAACTTCACGGTCAGGTCGAGCGAGGTGTAAGCCATGCCCTGCGGAAGCGTCGACTGGACGGCGCATCCCGCCGCGGAGTCGAGCAGGGTCGCGTAGATCCCGCCGTGGACGCTTCCGATGGGGTTGTAGTGCTCCTCGCCGGGCTCCAGCGAGAACACCGCGTGCCCGTGGTCGACCTCTTCGAGCACGATTCCGATCGTGGCGCCGATGGGAGGACCGGGCAGCCGGCCGGCGATCATCGCGCGCAGGAAGTCGAGCCCGCTGGTCCTGCCGACCTCGGAGGCCGAGACCGAGGGGTCTTCCCACTCGTACGTACGTGACCGGCCCATGCGTGTTCTCCTCATCCGACTGCGTCGCTCGAAGCTAGTCCGCGGCGCAGCTGACTGTCAACGGCGAAGCCAGCTCGCCTATGATGCACGTATGGAGTGGCTCGAGGTGAGCACGGAGAACTGCACGGTCCAGCGCACGCTCGACCTGGTGGGCGAGAAGTGGACGCTGCTGATCCTGCGCGACGCCTTCAACGGCGTCCGCCGATTCGATGACTTCCGCCGTCATATGGGGCTTTCGGAGGCCGTACTGGCCGGCCGGCTCCGCAAGCTGGTCGCGGCCGGGATCCTGCGGACCGAGCCGTACCGGGAAGAGGGCAGCCGTACGCGGCACGAATACCGCCTGACACCCAAGGGGCGGGACCTGTGGCCGGTCCTGGTGGCGCTGAGACAGTGGGGCGAGGCGTACGTCGCGGATCCCGGGGGACCGATTCTCGACATCCGGCACAGCGAGTGCGCGGCACCGGTGCGAGTCGTGGTGGAGTGCGTCGACGAACACGTCGCGCTCACCCCGAGAGAGGTCACGGTCGTACCCGGTCCGGGCGCGCGGCCTCACGCCTGAGCGACGGCGGGTGACGGGCGTGTTCACGTGACCCGCCCGGCGTCGCAGGCGAGATCGGCCCAGACCGTGTGCCCCTGCGGTGTCGGCTCGTCGCCCCAGCGGCAGGAGAGCGCGTCGACGAGACGCAGGCCCCTGCCGTTCTCGTCCATCGTGAGGGCGGGGTGTGCCCGACGCGAGCCGCTGAGGCCGTGGTCGAGAGTGTGGCCCGCGTCGGCGACCTCGATGTGTACGGTGCGGCCGTCATGCCGCGTACGTCGAAGGGTCACGGAGACGCGGACGGGCGGTTCGCCGTGGCGCAGGGCGTTGGACAGCAGTTCGCTCAGCACGAGCGCGGCGTCGTCCGCGAGCCCTTCGACGTGCCAGTGACGGAGACAGCCGCGCACGCTCCGGCGCGCGGCGCTCGTGCAGAGGGCCGAGTCGCAGACGAAACCGTCGGGTTCGGGTGTCATGATGCGCGTCCCTTGTGGGCCTCCAGCGGCTCTTCGCGTCAAGGGAGAGGCGGATGCCCGGGGAGGGGTGTCGCGGGGAGAGGCCGTGGCGGGGGCGGCGTCGCGTACCCGCGGTCGGACCTCGCGCTGAGGGTCACATCCGGCCGGCCCGGGCGAGGGGCGGCCGGTGCGGACGTGGGGCGACGCGGGCTCCGCTCGTCAGTCACGCGTACACCCCGATCCGGAACGCCCGCACCGGCGGAGGGCGCTCCGCACGGGGCGGGTCCCGGTGGGCTCAGTAGCCGATGATGCGAGCGATGAAATAACCCGCGACGATGATCGCCCCGATGATGATCAGCCCGAGCCACCACAGAGGGTGCTCCCAGATCCCGCCGTCCGGCCGTTCCTGATGTGCCTCGGCGATCGAACCCTCGACCGGAGGGGTTTCGCCCGGTGGCACCAATGGCTGTGACATGTCTCAACTCTCCGCCTCCAGGGACGGCGCCGCATCTCAGGCGCCCGCGGGACGGTAGCCACTGTCCGAGCCGGAGGGCACCGGGCCGGCCCGGCTCGACCGGCCCCGCCGTGTGGAGCCGAACCTCTTCACACAGACTGAGCTGTACAGCCAAAACTGTACAACTCAAGCTGCGGGTTCTACTGTGGGAGACATGAACGAGAGCCCGCGTCCTTCACCGTCGGCGGTTCAGGCGTCGCGACAGGTCCGCACGGTCATCAGCCGGTTGCGGCGCCGCATCCTGAACGCCGCGGAGGCCGAGGACATCACTCTGGGGCAGGCGTCCGTACTGACCCACCTCTCCGGCAGGCCGGGCGTCACGGCCAGTGAGCTGGCCGCTGCCGAGGGGGTGCGCCACCAGTCGATGACGACGACCGTCGCGGCGCTGACCGCCCTGGGGCTGGTGGAACGGCGGCCCGACCCCGATGACCGGCGCCGTCTGCTGATCGCGCTGACGGAGGAGGGGCACCGGCGGGTGGAGGAGGGGCGACAGGTCCGGCAGGAATGGCTCGCCGGTCAGTTGCAGGAGAAGTGCACGGAAGAGGAACGACGGACCGTGATGGCCGCCATGACGGTACTGGAACGCCTCACCCATGACTGAACAGAGGACAGAGGAGCGGGGCAGGACGGCGACGGCGGGTTTCGACCGGCGACTGCTGCCGCCGATGATGCTGGGCTCGGTCCTCAACCCGGTCAACTCGACGATCATCGCCGTCTCGCTCATACCCATCGGCGACGCGCTGGGCGCACCGCCCGCGCAGACCGCCTGGCTGGTCTCCGCCCTCTACCTGGCGACTGCTCTCGGGCAGCCCGTCGTCGGCCGGCTCATCGACGTCTTCGGGCCGCGCCGGCTCTTCCTCGTCAGCACGAGCCTCGTCGGGGTCGCCGGTGTCGTCGGCACCCTGGCGCCGAACCTGGGCGTGCTGATCGCCTCGCGGGTGCTGCTCGGGTTCGGCACCTGCGCCGGATATCCCGCGGCGATGGCGCTGCTGCGCAGCGAGGCCAGGCGCACCGGGCGGGACAGTCCCGGCGGGGTACTGACCGCGCTGGCCGTCGCCAACCAGACCATTGCCGTGATCGGCCCGCTGCTGGGCGGTCTCCTGATCGGTCTGGGCGGCTGGCGCGCCACCTTCGCGCTCAACGTACCGCTGGCCGCCGCGGCCGTGCTGCTGGGGCTGCTCCGGCTGCCCAAGGAGGCGGGAACAGGGGAGTCCCCGCAGCGCGGGCGCCTCGCGGCCCAGCTCGACCTGCCCGGCATGGCACTGTTCGCCGTGACGCTGGTGTCGCTGCTCCTGTTCCTCATGAACCTGCACCTACGCGACTGGTACCTGCTGGTGACCGCCGTCGCCGCGAGCGCCGCGTTCGCGGCGCGGGAGCTGCGGGCCGCCACCCCGTTCATCGACCTGCGGGTGCTGGGCGGCAACACACCGCTGCTCACCACGTACGGCCGCGCGCTGGTCGCGTACGTCGTCTCGTACGCCTTCCTCTACGGCTTCACCCAGTGGACGGAGGAGGGCTTCGGACTCTCGCCGTTCCACGCCGGGCTGGCGCAGATCCCCATGTTCCTGGTGGCCATCGGTGTCTCCATCGTCTCCGGACGGCGCAAGGGCGTGCGCGGCAAGCTGCTCGTCGGCGGGCTCGGACAGGTCGTCGCCTGTGTGGTGATGCTGACGCTCAGCGAGGACAGCCCCGTATGGACGCTCGTGCTCGTCGCCCTCGTCTTCGGCGTCCCGCAGGGACTGAACAGCCTGGCCCTTCAGAACTCCGTCTACTTCCAGGCGGATCCCGAGCGGACCGCCTCCTCGGCCGGCCTGCTGCGCACCTTCGCCTACGTCGGTTCGATGGTCGCCTCGTCCACGACTGCCGCCTCCTTCGGGCGGCGCGCGGACACCGGCGGCATGCACCATCTCGCCTGGGTCATGCTCGGCGCCGGTGTGCTCTACCTCCTCCTGACGGCCTTCGACCGCACGCTCGGCCGCGCGACGGACAGGGACACCCAGGCCGACGCGCCGCAGGCGTCATAGACCACCCCGCGACCACCGCCACACCCGAACGAAGGCGCCCACCATGCCCCGCACCGTGCTCCTCCTGATGGACCTCCAGCTCAGCCACCTCGCCCAACTGCCCGCCGACTACCTCCCGCACGCCGTGGAGGCACTCGGCACGGCGCGCGCCGCGGGCGTCCCCGTCATCCACGTGGCGCTCCGGCTGGGCCCCGGCCACATCGACGCCCACCCGCGCAACAAGGTCTTCGGCTCCCTCCCGTCCCACGTCTTCACCGCCGACGACCCCGGTGCCGCCATCCACCCCGACGTCGCCCCCGCCAAGGGCGAGATCGTCGTCCACAAGAACCGCGTCAGCGCCTTCGCCGGGAACAACCTCCAGCAGATCCTGGCCGCCCAGGACATCGAGCACCTGGTCCTGGCCGGCATCGGCACCGGCGGCGTCGTCCTGTCCACCGCCCTGCAGGCGGCCGATCTCGACTACAGGCTCACCGTGCTGTCCGACGCCTGCGCCGACCTCAGCACCGCACTGCACCACACCCTCGTGAACGACGTCCTCGCCCGGCGCGGCGAGGTCACCACCGTCGCGGAGTGGGCGCACGCCCTCCACGCCGGTTCGTGAACCGCCCGGTGAGCCCGGCGCTCGCCGGAGACGGCTCGCGGCGACGGCGGACGGGGGGGGGGGGGGGGCGGGGCCCCGGCCCCCCCCCCCCCCCCCGGGGGC
>NZ_JBHWEL010000001.1:274627-299467 GCF_042734135.1 Streptomyces sp. NPDC059668
GGTTTGGGCGCCGCGCGGGGGCCCCGGGGGGCCCGGGCGGCGGCGCCGGGGGCGGGGGGCCCGGGGGGGGGGGCCCCCCCGCCCGGCCCCCCCCCGCCCGCACCGGTGTCAGGAGGCCGTCGAACCCAGGTCGCCCCGGACCTCTCGGGCCGCCGTCACCAGGTTGTCCAGCGCGGAGCGCACCTCGGGCCAGGCGCGGGTCTTCAGGCCGCAGTCGGGGTTGACCCACAGCCGTTCGGCGGGGATGGCTTCGAGTCCGGTGCGCAGGAGTCGGGCGGCCTCGTCGCTGCTGGGGACGCGGGGTGAGTGGATGTCGTAGACGCCGGGTCCGGCCTCGCGGGGGTAGCCGTGGGCGGCGAGTTCGTGGGCGACCTGCATGTGGGAGCGGGCCGCTTCCAGGCTGATGACGTCGGCGTCGAGGTCGTCGATGGCCTGGACGATGTCGCCGAACTCGGCGTAGCACATGTGGGTGTGGATCTGGGTGCCGGGGCGGACGCCGCTGGTGGTGAGGCGGAAGGCCCGGGTGGCCCAGTCCAGGTAGGCGGGGCGGTCGGCGGCGCGCAGGGGCAGGGTCTCGCGCAGTGCGGGTTCGTCGACCTGGATGACCGACGTCCCCGCGCTCTCCAGGTCGTCGACCTCGTCGCGCAGGGCGAGGGCGACCTGGCGGGCGGTGTCGCCGAGGGGCTGGTCGTCGCGGACGAAGGACCAGGCGAGCATGGTGACGGGTCCGGTGAGCATGCCCTTGACCGGCTTGGTGGTGAGTGACTGGGCGTACGTGGTCCAGCGCACGGTCATCGGTTCGGGCCGCGAGACGTCACCGGCCAGGATCGGCGGCCGGACGTAACGGGTGCCGTACGACTGGACCCACCCGTGCCGCGTGGCCAGATAGCCCGTGAGCTGTTCGGCGAAGTACTGCACCATGTCGTTGCGTTCGGCCTCGCCGTGCACGAGGACGTCGATGCCGGCCTTCTCCTGGAAGGAGATCACCGCGCCGATCTCGGCCCTGATGCGTTCCTCGTACCCGGCGAGGTCGATCCGGCCGGTGCGCAGATCGGCGCGTGCGGTGCGCAGTTCGGCGGTCTGCGGGAAGGACCCGATGGTGGTGGTCGGCAGCAGGGGGAGACCCAGGTGCGCGCGCTGGGCGGTGGCCCGCTCGGTGTACGGCTGGGAGCGGTGGGCGTCCGTGTCCGTGACGGCCGAGGTGCGGGCGCGTACGTCCGGGTCGTGGGTGATCGCGGAGGCCGCGCGGGAGGCGAGGCCGGCGCGGTTGGCGGCCAGTTCGGCGGCGATGGCGCCGGTGCCCCGGGTGAGGCCCTTGGTGAGGGTGGCGATCTCGGTCGTCTTCTGGCGGGCGAAGGCGAGCCAGCGCAGGATCTGCGGGTCGATGTCCCGTTCGGCGGACGCGTCGAGCGGAACGTGCAGCAGGGAGCAGGAGGCGGAGACATCCACCCGGTCGGCCAGCCCGAGCAGGGTGGCGAGGGTGGCGAGGGACTTCTCCAGGTCGTTGACCCAGATGTTGCGGCCGTTGACGACTCCGGCGACCAGACGCTTCCCGGGCAGTCCGCCGACGGCGGCGAGCGCGTCGAGGTTGGCGGAGGCCGACTCCGTGAAGTCCAGGGCGAGTCCCTCGACCGGGGCCTTGGCCAGGACGGGCAGCGCGTCACCGAGCCGGTCGAAGTACGAGGCGACCAGCAGCTTCGGCCGGTCGGTCAGCGCGCCGAGGGCCCGGTAGGCGCGTGCGGCGGCGCCGAGTTCGGCGGGCGTACGGTCCTGGACCAGGGCGGGCTCGTCCAGCTGTACCCACTCGGCTCCCGCCGCACGCAGGTCGGCGAGCACCTCGGCGTAGACGGGCAGCAGCCGGTCCAGCAGGGTCAGCGGGTCGAAGTCCGCGGCGACACCGGGCGCCGGCTTGGCCAGCAGGAGATAGGTGACCGGGCCGACCAGGACGGGCCGGGCGGTGAGGCCGAGGGCGATCGCCTCCCCGAGTTGCCCGACCTGCTGGGCGGAGTCCGTCCTGAACACCGTGTCCGGGCCCAACTCGGGCACCAGGTAGTGGTAGTTGGTATCGAACCACTTGGTCATCTCCAGCGGCGCCACGTCCTGGGTGCCGCGCGCCATCGCGAAGTACCCGTCGAGGGCGTCGTCCTCGACGGCCTTGCGGTGCCGCTGGGGGACGGCGCCGACCATGACGCTGGTGTCGAGGACGTGGTCGTAGTACGAGAAGTCACCGGTGGGCACCTCGTGGATGCCTGACTCCGCCAGCTGCCGCCAGGTGTCGCGGCGCAGATCCGCGGCGGTGGTCCGGAGGGTGCCGGCGTCGACGCGGCCCTTCCAGTAGCCCTCGACGGCCTTCTTCAGTTCCCGGTTCCGTCCCTGGCGGGGGTAGCCGTACACGGTGGCCCGTGCTGCCGCGGCTGCGGACTTCGCTGTCACGGAAATCTCCTTCGCGAGATGTCTCCTTGAGATCCCGGCGGCGGGACGTGAACGCGAAGGGGTGACGGACCGGGCGGAAACCGCCCGCGCCAGGAAGCACGGTCGTCCGCCGGTGTGCACGCCGACCCGCCCACGAGGTCACCGGGATGTCCGCGCGCGAACGGTCGCGTGCGGGCAACGGGCAGGTCTTCGGACTCATGGGCGCGGCTTCCCCGGAGGGCGTCCACCTACTGGCCGTCGCTTCCCAGACCCGGCCGGGCCCAGTGCGTATGACGGCGGTCGTTCCCACTCACCGCTGCGGGGCAGTCCCGGATTCCCACCGGGTTCCCTCTTACGACGCATCCCGCCTGGCGGACGGGGCGAACCAGCTGCACCGCCCAGCCTAGAGGTCGACGCGGTCTCGTGGGGGAAGCGGCTCACATGGCGGACGGTGGCGTGCGACAACGGCCGTGGTCGCGCACGGCTAACAGGACGGGTGCGCAGGGCGTGACCCGGTGGGCACCGTGTCCGTCCCGCGGACACGGTGCCGGGTCACGTCAGGGACGGGCGGAGCGGTGCGTCAGTTCGCCGCGCCGCCGAACACGCCCAGGATGCGTTCCGCCGCCAGCGTGGCGGTCAACTCCCCGTCCCGTACCTGTCGTTCGAGGGCGGGCGTGAGGGCTCGTACCGCCGGATCCGCGTGCAGCCGGCCGAGGAGCTCGTCGCGGACCATCGTCCAGGTCCAGTCGACCTGCTGGTCGCGGCGCTTGGCGGCGAGGCGGCCGGTGGAGTCCAGCAGGACCCGGTGCTGTTCGAGGCGCTCCCAGACGGTGTCCAGACCGGTCGACTCGCGGGCGCTGCAACTCAGCACGGGGGGAGTCCACGCCGCGTCCACCGGGTGCATCAGACGAAGGGCGCCCGCCAACTCCCGTGCCGCGGAACGCGCGTCGCGCTCGTGCGGGCCGTCCGCCTTGTTGACGGTGATCACGTCCGCGAGCTCCAGGACGCCCTTCTTGATGCCCTGGAGCTGGTCGCCGGTGCGGGCCAGGGTGAGCAGCAGGAAGGAGTCGACCATGTTCGCCACGGCGGTCTCCGACTGGCCGACGCCCACCGTCTCCACCAGGATCACGTCGTAGCCCGCCGCCTCCATCACCACCATCGACTCCCGCGTGGCCTTCGCCACCCCGCCGAGGGTGCCGGCGGTGGGGGAGGGACGCACGAAGGCGGCGGGGTCCACCGCCA
This sequence comes from Streptomyces sp. NPDC059668, assembly GCF_042734135.1. Classification (NCBI taxonomy): domain Bacteria; kingdom Bacillati; phylum Actinomycetota; class Actinomycetes; order Kitasatosporales; family Streptomycetaceae; genus Streptomyces; species Streptomyces sp. NPDC059668. The sequence continues at coordinate 278,282 of NZ_JBHWEL010000001.1, forward strand.
GGCGCTCCATCCGGGTCTTGTCACCCAGGATCGAACCGCCCGTACGGCTCGACGAGGGGTCGACGGCGAGCACCGCGACCCGGTGCCCGAGCGAGGTGAGCATCGTGCCGAGCGCGTCGATGAAGGTCGACTTGCCCACACCGGGCACCCCGGTGATGCCGATGCGCCGGGCCCTGCCGCCGTGCGGCAGCAACTCGGTCAACAGGGCCTGTGCCAGGGAGCGGTGGTCGGCCCGGGTCGACTCGACGAGAGTGATGGCCCGTGCGATGTACGCACGCTTCCCGTCGAGCACGCCCTTCACATAGGAGTCGAGGTCGATCGTCATGGGGCTCAGCCGTGTCCGAGACCGGTGGCCAGCCGTTCCACCAGGTCGTACGCCGCGTCCGGGATCACCGTTCCCGGCGGGAAGACGGCCGCCGCGCCCATCTCCAGCAGGGTCGGCACGTCCTGCGGAGGGATCACCCCGCCCACCACGATCATGATGTCCTCGCGTCCCTCCTCGGCCAGCTGCTCGCGCAGCGCCGGGACCAGGGTGAGGTGCCCGGCGGCCAGCGAGGACACCCCGACGATGTGCACGTCGGCCTCGACGGCCTGACGTGCCACCTCGGCGGGGGTCTGGAACAGCGGGCCGACGTCCACGTCGAAGCCGAGGTCGGCGAAGGCGGTGGCGATGACCTTCTGTCCGCGGTCGTGGCCGTCCTGGCCCATCTTGGCCACCAGGATGCGCGGCCGTCGGCCCTCTGACTCCTCGAAGGCGTCCACCCGCGTGCGGGTGCGCTCCACGGACGGCGACTCGCCTGCCTCGTTGCGGTACACACCGGAGATCGTACGGATCTGGCTCGCGTGCCGCCCGTAGACCTTCTCCAGGGCGTCGGAGATCTCACCGACGGTGGCCTTGGCGCGGGCCGCGTTCACCGCCAGTTCCAGCAGGTTGCCGGTGCCCCCGGCGGCCGCCGTCAGCGCGCGCAGCGAATCCTGGCACGCCGACTCGTCGCGCTCCGCGCGCAGCCGCCGCAGCTTCTCGATCTGCTGGGTCCGTACGGACGAGTTGTCGACCTTGAGGACGTCGATCTGTTCGTCGGTGTCGACCCGGTACTTGTTGACGCCGATGACCGGCTGACGGCCCGAGTCGATCCGGGCCTGGGTACGGGCCGCGGCCTCCTCCACACGCAGTTTCGGGATGCCCGCGTCGATGGCCTGCGCCATGCCGCCCGCCGCCTCGACCTCCTCGATGTGCTGCCAGGCCCGGCGGGCCAGGTCGTACGTCAGCTTCTCCACGTACGCGCTGCCGCCCCACGGGTCGATCACCCGCGTCGTGCCCGACTCCTGCTGGATCAGCAACTGCGTGTTGCGGGCGATCCGGGCCGAGAAGTCGGTGGGCAGGGCGAGCGCCTCGTCGAGGGCGTTGGTGTGCAGCGACTGCGTGTGCCCCTGGGTGGCGGCCATCGCCTCCACACACGTCCGCGTCACGTTGTTGAACACGTCCTGCGCGGTCAGCGACCAACCCGAGGTCTGCGAATGCGTGCGCAGGGACAGGGACTTGGCGTTCTTCGGGTCGAACTGCCGGACCAGCTTGGCCCACAGCAGCCGGGCGGCCCGCATCTTGGCGATCTCCATGAAGAAGTTCATGCCGATCGCCCAGAAGAACGAGAGCCGGGGAGCGAACGCGTCCACGTCCAGTCCGGCCTCCTGGCCGGCCCGCAGGTACTCCACGCCGTCCGCGAGGGTGTAGGCCAGCTCCAGGTCGGCGGTCGCGCCCGCCTCCTGGATGTGGTACCCGGAGATGGAGATGGAGTTGTACCGCGGCATCCGCTGGGAGGTGAAGGCGAAGATGTCGGAGATGATCCGCATCGACGGCTTCGGCGGGTAGATGTAGGTGTTGCGGACCATGAACTCCTTGAGGATGTCGTTCTGGATGGTCCCGGCCAGTTTCTCGGGCGGTACGCCCTGCTCCTCCGCGGCCACGATGTACAGCGCCAGCACGGGCAGCACCGCGCCGTTCATCGTCATCGACACCGTCATCCTGTCCAGCGGGATGCCGTCGAAGAGCTGCCGCATGTCGTAGATCGAGTCGATGGCGACGCCCGCCATGCCGACGTCGCCGGTCACCCGTGGGTGGTCGCTGTCGTAGCCGCGGTGGGTCGGCAGGTCGAAGGCGACGGACAAGCCCTTCTGACCGGCCGCCAGGTTGCGGCGGTAGAACGCGTTGGACTCCTCGGCGGTGGAGAACCCGGCGTACTGGCGGATCGTCCAGGGCTGGTTGACGTACATCGTCGGGTACGGGCCGCGCAGATACGGCGCGACGCCCGGGTAGGTGCCCAGGAAGTCCAGGCCCTCCAGGTCACGGCCGGTGTACAACGGCTTGACCGCGATGGCCTCGGGCGTCTCCCAGAGCAGGTCGTCGCCTCCGGACGCGCCCTTGACGGCGGCGCGCCACTCGTCGGCACCGCCCTCCGTGGTGGGCGTGCCCAGTTCGATCCCGGAGAAGTCGGGGATTCCCATCAGGACACTCCCATGCGGTCGAGGGTGGTGGAGAGCACGTCCACGGCGTCGCAGCCCGCGAACACGTACGCGTCGACATCGGTGTACTGCCCGGGGCGTCCGGCGAGGAACACATGCCGTGCCCCCGCCGACCTGAGCACCTCGACGGCCGCTTCGGCGCGCTCCTCGTACAGCGCGTCGCTCGAACACAGACAGACCTCGGTGGCACCGGCGGCGGTGAACGCCTCGGGGGTGGGCTCCCCGGTGACCGGTTCGATGCCGCCCGCCTGGAAGAGGTTCGAGGCGAAGGTCGCCCGAGCGGTGTGGGCGGCGGCGGGGCCCAGGGTGGCCAGGAAGATCCGTGGCCGGGCGCCGGTGGCCGCGAGATGGGCGTCGGAGCGGGCGCGCAACGTCTCGTACGCCTCGTCGCGCCGCACCCGGGGAAGGCCTCCTGACGGCGGCTCGGGCGCGGGTGCGCGTTCCACGAGGCGCTCCGCGAGATGCGGGAACTCGCTGACGCCGGTGATGGGTTCGCGCCGTTGGGCGAGCTTCGCGCTGCGTGCGGCCCAGGTCCTGGCGAGGTCCTCGCCGACCCGGCCCGAGCGCAGCGCGGCCGCGTGGCCGCCCGCCGCCTCGATCCGCTGGAAGAACTCCCAGCCCGCGTGGGCCAGTTCGTCGGTGAGCTTCTCCACGTACCAGGACCCGCCCGCCGGGTCGATCACCCGGGCCAGGTGCGACTCCTCGACCAGGATCGTCGAGGTGTTGCGGGCGATGCGCCGCGCGAACGCGTCCGGCACACCGAGCGCGTCGTCGAAAGGGAGCACGGTGACCGCGTCGGCGCCGCCGACCCCGGCCGCCAGTGTGGCGACCGTCGTGCGCAGCATGTTCACCCACGGGTCGCGGCGCGACATCATCACCGGTGAGGTCACGGCGTGCTGGAGCTGTGCGCCGGGGGCCTCGCAGACCTCGGCGACCCGGGCCCACAGGCGGCGCGCGGCCCGCAGCTTGGCGACGGTCAGGAACTGGTCGGCGGTGGCCGCGTAGCGGAACTCCAGCTGACCGGCGGCGAGTTCGACGGGCACCCCCGCCGCGGTCAGTTCCCGCAGATAGGCGACGCCGGTGGCGAGCGAGCAGCCCAGTTCCTGCGCGGCGGAGCCGCCGGCCTCGTGGTACGGCAGCGCGTCCACGGTGAGCGCCCGCAGTCCCGGGTACTCCGCGGCGCAGCGCCGCGCGAGTTCCGTCACCGGCGCGAAGCCGGACGCCTTCCCCGTACGGGCCTCATGGCCCAGCGGGTCGGCGCCGAGATTTCCGCGTACGTCCCCTGCCGCGACGCCGCGCTTCTCGTACAGCGCCAGCAACTCCCGGGCCGCGGACTCGGTTTCGTGCCCCGCGTCCAGGACCACGGGCGCCAGATCGAGATAGACGCCGTCCAGGACACCGGGGAGCGCCGACACCGGGATGCCGTTGCCGCCGACGAGCAGCCAGAGGGAGGTGACGCCGTTCTCCAGATCGGCGAGCACCGCGCCGTCCGCGACCGCCGCGTGCCGCTGCCGTACGTCCCAGCCGGCGGTGGTGTTCCCGTCGGCACGGCCCCCGCGTACGAAGGGAGCGAAGCCGGGGAAGCCGGAATCGGGCGCGGAGTCGAGCGCGGTGTACAGGGGGCGCGTCGTGAGCCCGTCCTCCACGGTGGTGGACAGGGCGTCTTCGGCCGCTGAGCCCGAGACTTCCTTGCCCGACTTGCGCAGTACGCCTTCCACGAGGCGCTGCCACTGCTCATGAGTCGCGTCAGGAAACTCGGCGGCCAGCGAAAACTCGTCGTCAGGCAGGACCGTCATGCTCGGATGCTAGGGCAGACCCACAAAGGGGCAGCAGAGGGCGCGGCTGTGACCTAGCACTCTTCTCATATCTTTTGGCCGTTCGGCCGGTTGTCCGTCACGAGAGCACGACCTCGTCGGACAATGCCGGGTGCCGCGGTCGAAGGTGACGCCGGGTACGACACGGGCCGGGGCGCCGGAACGTCGGACGCGGGCGGCCCCGGGACCGGAAGAAGGCTGGTGGTGCGGGGTCCTGACGGCCGGTCAGCCCCTGGAGACGGCCTTCGGCGGCCGGTGACGCGGCGGAGTGGCGGGCGGCGCGGTCCCGACATCGTGGCCGCGGGCCGGGGGAGCGCCACGGGATCGATCGTCCGGGTGATCGGTGGTATCGACCCGCATGATCCCCTTCTGGTCGGTTCCGGCAGGAATGCTCACCCGTGGTGACGCCTGGGTCACCGCGCCGCCGTCCAGGGTGCCGCGCTGCCCGGCGGTGGGCCGTCGCCGTGGGTGACGAGGAGTACCGATCCTGTCGCCGACCTGCTGTGACTTCCCCCACCCCCTCTTGCCGCAGGAAGAAAGGCAAACCTAAGTTCTGTGTCATGGCTTCACATAACCCCCCACATCCGCACGGCCCGGACGAGGCCGCCGGCCGGCCCACGCCCGAAGCCGGCCGACCCGACGAGCCCGAGCTGGTGGACTTCACCGTCGACCTCACCTCGCAGGAGGTGCTCCGGCAGGCCCACGTCCTGGACGCGCTCGGCGCGGACTGGAGTCCGGTGGAGGCGCTGCGCGGCGAGGAGGCGGCGTACGACCTCCTGTACTCCGGTCTCGACGAGGAGCAACGACGGGTGTACGACGACCTCGTCGCGGCCGGTGTGCTTCCCCGCCGAGGCGGCGGTCATGCTGCCGCTTGACCCGCAGGCGGACCGCGGGCGCCGCGCCTGGGTGGCCTGTCCGAACTGCGACGACAGCCGCGGCTGCGAGCCGTGCGAGCAGCGGCGCACCTGCTCCGAGCACTGGCGCTATCTGCTCACCAACACCGGCAGCCTGCTCCACCTGCAGTGCCCGTCGTGCACGCACGTCTGGGTGCACGAGAGCGGCTTCGGCGCCACGCGGTCCCTGTGGAACCGCGTCGTCGGCGGCGGCCCGCGGGGCTGACCGCCGGGCCGGGCGCAATCATCGTCCGGCCGGTCGCCTCCCGCACGGTCCGATCGGGGGGCCGCCGGGCAGCCTGTCCGTCCGCGCCGCCGCCGCGTCCACCCGGCCGTCGCGCCTCCTCGCGCTCCGCGCACCCGTCGGTCACCGGTCGCCCGGGACGCCCCGCCCCGGCGCGACGCGCTCGTACGCGGCCCGCACCCGTCGTACCGGCCCCGCGGCCCCGGGCGACCGGATCGATCAGGAATCGAGAAGCCCGGACCGGTCGGCCACGGCTAGCGTGACGGTCGGGGACGTCACCCACCGCGCCGGCTTCCGCCGGCCCGACGCCTCGGCCGAGGGACGCCGCACGAGGGCCCCGGCGGTACTCCGTACGCCCGGGATCCAGGGCCCACGGGCCGTGGCGGCAGCGGGACGGACGTGGTACCCGAAGGTGGTTAGATCGAGCCGGGCGACGCCGACCGGGACCGCGAGCGCGGCCCCGCGCGACAGATGGAGACACGATGAGCAAGGTCACGAGGACGGGCACGCAGCCGCCTGCGCCGCACGGTGCCGACAGCCACGACCTGATCCGCGTGCTCGGCGCGCGCGTGAACAACCTCAAGGACGTCAGCGTCGAGATCCCGAAGCGGCGGCTGACCGTCTTCACCGGAGTCTCCGGATCGGGCAAGAGCTCCCTGGTGTTCGGCACGATCGCCGCGGAGTCGCAGCGGCTGATCAACGAGACCTACAGCTCCTTCGTGCAGGGCTTCATGCCCACCCTGGCGCGGCCCGAGGTCGACGTACTCGAAGGCCTGACCACCGCGATCATCGTGGACCAGCAGCGCATGGGCGCCGACCCGCGCTCCACGGTGGGCACCGCCACCGACGCCAACGCGATGCTGCGCATCCTCTTCAGCCGGCTCGGGCAACCGCACATCGGCTCGCCGGGCGCCTTCGCCTTCAACGTGCCCTCGGTCCGGGCGAGCGGCGCGATCACGGTCGAGCGGGGTGCGAAGAAGGCGGTGAAGGCGACCTTCAACCGCCTCGGCGGCATGTGCCCGCGCTGCGAGGGCCGGGGCACGGTCACCGACATCGACCTGTCCCAGCTGTACGACGACAGCAAGTCGCTCGACGAGGGTGCCCTCACGATCCCCGGCTACAGCATGGACGGCTGGTACGGCCGCATCTTCAAGGGCAGCGGCTTCTTCGACCCGGACAAGCCGATCCGCAAGTACACCAAGAAGGAGCTCCACGACCTCCTCCACAAGGAGCCGACCAAGATCAAGGTCGACGGGATCAACCTGACGTACGAGGGCCTGATCCCGAAGATCCAGAAGTCGATGCTGTCCAAGGACGTCGACGCGCTCCAGCCGCACGTCCGCGCGTTCGTGGAGCGCGCGATGACGTTCACCGTCTGCCCCGAGTGCGACGGCACCCGGCTCAGCGAGGCGGCCCGCTCGTCGAAGATCGCCGGGATCAGCATCGCCGACGCCTGCGCGATGCAGATCAGCGACCTGGCCGAGTGGGTACGGGGTGTGGACGAACCGTCCGTCGCTCCGCTGCTGGCTGCGCTGGGGCACACCCTCGACTCGTTCGCCGAGATCGGCCTCGGCTACCTCTCGCTCGACCGGCCCTCGGGCACCCTGTCGGGCGGCGAGGCCCAGCGCGTCAAGATGATCCGCCACCTCGGCTCCTCGCTCACCGACGTCACGTACGTCTTCGACGAACCGACCACAGGCCTGCATCCGCATGACATCCAACGCATGAACGGCCTGCTGCTGCGCCTGCGGGACAAGGGCAACACGGTGCTCGTCGTGGAGCACAAGCCGGAGGTGATCGCGATCGCCGACCACGTCGTCGACCTCGGCCCCGGTGCCGGCACGGGAGGCGGCACCCTCTGCTTCGAGGGCACGGTCGAGGGCCTGCGGACGGGCGGCACCATCACCGGCCGGCACTTCGACGACCGGGCCTCGGTCAAGGAGACGGTGCGCGAGCCCACCGGGACGCTGGAGATCCGCGGCGCGACGACGCACAACCTGAGGGATGTCGACGTCGACATCCCGCTCGGGGTGCTCACCGTCGTCACGGGCGTCGCCGGCTCCGGGAAGAGCTCGCTCGTGCACGGGTCGGTCCCCGCCGCCGAGGGTGTCGTGTCGGTCGACCAGAGTGCGATCCGCGGCTCGCGACGGAGCAACCCGGCCACGTACACCGGACTGCTCGACCCGATCCGCAAGGCGTTCGCCAAGGCCAACGGCGTGAAGCCGGCCCTGTTCAGCGCCAACTCCGAGGGCGCCTGCCCCGCTTGCAACGGGGCCGGGGTCATCTACACCGATCTGGCGATGATGGCCGGGGTCACCTCCACCTGTGAGGAGTGCGAGGGCAAGCGGTTCGACCAGTCGGTGCTGGAGTACCACCTCGGTGGCCGCGACATCAGCGAGGTCCTCGCGATGTCGGTGACCGAGGCCCAGGAGTTCTTCGGCGCCGGCGAGGCGAACACGCCGGCCGCGCACCGCGTCCTCGGCCGTCTCGCCGACGTCGGGCTCGGCTACCTCAGCCTCGGCCAGCCGCTCACCACGCTGTCCGGCGGCGAGCGGCAGCGGCTCAAGCTGGCCACGCACATGGCCGACAAGGGCGGTGTCTACGTCCTCGACGAGCCGACCGCCGGCCTTCACCTCGCCGACGTCGAGCAGTTGCTCGGTCTGCTCGACCGACTCGTCGACTCCGGCAAGTCGGTCATCGTCGTCGAGCACCACCAGGCGGTCATGGCGCACGCCGACTGGATCATCGACCTCGGGCCCGGCGCCGGTCACGACGGCGGCCTGGTCGTCTTCGAGGGCACCCCCGCCGATCTGGTCGCCGCCCGTTCCACCGTCACCGGCGAGCACCTCGCGGCCTACGTCGGCGGCTGAGCCGGTGGCGCGACGGGGCGAACGCCGCCCCGTGCGGGGAGAGTGCGTGCCGGGCATCGCGGGACGGGCGAGACCCTCGCACCACGCCCCGGGCCCAGGCGACCGACCGGTCCCACGGGGCGAGCCGTCTGCTCCGAACCGGTCTCGTCCCGTCGACCGACCGACTCGTGCCGCGCGGCCGCCCCGCTCGTCCCGCGCGGCGCGGGGCCGCTATCGCAGGGCGTCGAGCTTGAGGTCCGGGCCGACCACCAGGGTCACCACGCCGGCCGCCGCCGTGGCGTTCCGCTCGGCGGAGACCCCGGGAAGGCGGGAGACGAGTACGGCGGCCTGCCGGTCGAGTCCCTCGGGGTGGCTGACCGTCGTCGTGCGTACGGGAGACGGCGCGTTGCCGGTGGCCACGACGGTGAAGCCCTCCTCGCGGAGCCGCTCCGCGACGGCCGCGGCCCGGCCGCCCACTCCCGTGCCGTTGAGGACCTGGACGCGTACGGACGACGCGTACACCAAGTCCTTGGACTCCGCCTGGAGTTGCTTCTTGCGGACTTCGTGGTCCTTGGCCAGCGCGGTGAACAGGTCAGCGGCCTGCGGGTATTGCCACACGACGTTGGCATTGTCGGCGGGCGCGTCCGCCTCGCGCGGGTAGTTCGGCACGGTCAGGAAGGCGAGACGGTCGCTCGGGATGCCCTTGACCTGGGAAGCCAGGCCGTAGAGAGGCTTGATGCCGGCCAGATCCTTGTCCGTGGTGAGCGACTTGGTCGCGGACTGGAGGAAGCCGTACAGGGAACTGGGACTGGTCAGCTTCGACTGCGCCTTCTCGGCGAGGGCCTGCATGAACTCCTGCTGGCGGCCGATGCGTCCGAGGTCGGAGCCGTCGCCGACGCTGTAGCGGGCGCGGACGTAACCGAGGGCCTTCTCGTCCCTGACGGTCTGGCAGCCGGCCTTCAGGTCGAGATGGGCCTTGGTGTCGTGGATGGCCGCCTTGGGGCAGACCTCGATACCGTCCAGCGCGTTGACCATGCCCTTGAAGCCCTGGAAGTCGATCGACATGAAGTGGTCGATGCGCAGGCCGGTGTTCTGCTCGACCGTCTTGATGGTGCAGGCGGCGGCGTCGGCGACCTTCCCGGTGCTCCCGCCGATCGCGAACGCCTCGTTGATCTTGAAGCGGTGAGCCGTGGACGCGCTGCCGTCGCCCTTGTCGCAGACCGGGATCCGCACCCAGGAGTCGCGGGGGAAGGAGACGGCGGTGGCCCATTTCCGGTTGGCGGCGATGTGCAGCACCATCAGGGTGTCCGACTGCATGGTCGTCAACCCCTTGCCGTACTTGGCGTTGCCGCCCGCGCGGGTGTCCGAGCCGACGAGCAGGATGTTCTTGGAGCCCGGGCTGAGGTTGGCGGGCCGGCCCTCACCGAGTTTGTTGTCGAGGTCGGCGGCCTGGATGTTGTCGTTGAGATCCTGGTAGACCCACGCGCCGACCCCGGCGACGGCGAGAAGTATCGCTGACAGAACTCCCGCGACCCAAAGGAGAGTTCGCCGCCGCCCCCCGCCGGCGCTCCCCGATCGCTGTACGCCCCGCTGCCCCACCCCGACCACCTCCGGCCCGATCGCCCGCTCCGACGCCACGCTGTTCACGACCGTCCGGCCACGTGAGCCTCGAACTCTACGCAGCTGTCAACGGAGTTACGCTCCCGGGCGGCGCGGCGTTCATCACCCGACGGCCGCCCCGGGGCTCCCGGGCGCCGTATTGTCGTCGGGGTGGCGCGCACCGCCCCCGTGCTGATTTCTACAGTGTTGTAGATTCTGAACGGGGCCGTTCGGCGGGCCCGCACCGACCGACTACGTGGAGGGATCGGCCATGGGTGTTTCCCTGGGCAAGGGCGGCAACGTCTCGCTGAGCAAGGAGGCGCCGGGTCTGACCGCGGTGCTGGTGGGGCTGGGCTGGGACGTTCGGACCACCACCGGTGCCGACTTCGACCTGGACGCCTCCGCGCTCCTGTTGAACGCGTCGGGCAAGGTCGTCTCGGACCAGCACTTCGTCTTCTACAACAACCTGAAGAGCCCGGACGGTTCGGTCGAGCACACCGGTGACAACCTGACCGGTGAGGGCGAGGGCGACGACGAGAGCGTCAAGGTGAACCTCGCCGCCGTACCCGCCGACGTCGACAGGATCGTCTTCCCCGTGTCGATCCACGACGCCGAGTCCCGCGGGCAGAGCTTCGGGCAGATCCGTAACGCCTTCATCCGGGTGGTCAACCAGGCCGGCGGCACCGAACTCGCCCGCTACGACCTGTCCGAGGACGCTTCGACGGAGACCGCGATGGTCTTCGGGGAGCTGTACCGCAACGGCACGGAGTGGAAGTTCCGCGCGGTGGGCCAGGGGTACGCCTCCGGTCTGGCCGGGATCGCCGCCGACTTCGGCGTCAACGTCTGACGAACGTCCTGACAGGGGCCGGAGGTGAGGACCGTGCCGCGGTCCGTGCCTCCGGCCCCTGTCGTGGCCGCGAGGGGCCCGCTGGGTCACGGGTCCCGCCTGCGACCGGTGGACCGTACGGACTTCGCCGCGGCCACGCTCCCTCCCACGCCGTCAGGGACGCGGTGACCGCGCGTCCTCCCGGATGACGGTGCCCTGGACGACCCGGCCCGGACCGGCCGGTTCACCGGGGGTGTCCCGCTCCTTCAGCGCCCTGGCCTCGCTCTTGAGGATCCGGGTGGCCTTCCCCGCCGACCGCGTCAGCTCGGGCAGTTTCCTGATCCCGAGGACCACGACGACGACAAGCAGGATCACGGCCAGTTCGCTCATGCCGAACATCAGGTCTGCTCTCTCTCGGTGAGGGACGTCGCACGGTACGGCGTACCGGCCGCCGCAGCGTAAATCTACAGTGCTGTAGAAGCATCCGGGTGGTGTGCCTCCGCGGCAAGTCCCGCTTCCGGCTTCCGGCTTACGGCCCGGTCGGTGGGCCGTGGCGGATCGCACCACTCGCCGCGCGTGCGGGGTGTCCTGAGGACGAGCCGGTCGGTGGCACGCTCCCGTGAGCCGGGTCCGCGCGCCCGCGCATCCGACGCGGGCGTCGTCGTGCGCCACGGGGACGGGTAGGGGTGATGCTCGTCGCCCCCGCGCACCCAGGATCCGACCACGACGTTCCCGCCCACCGCCCCCGTACCGCGACCACGGCGTCCGCGCCGGGCCGACGCCACCGGAGACGTCCCGTGACCACGCAGCGAGGTTCGTTTGAGGAAGTACCGCAGGAAGACGCGTCACCGGAAGGCGGCCATCGCCGCGATCGCGCTGAGTACGCTGGTGACACCGTCCGCGGCCATGGCGTGTCCGGAGGGACGGGGGGCTCCGCGGCCGGCGGCGCCGGCCGCACGACCGGCCGGCGTGGCCGGCTCCAGGACGGCCGTCGCACCCCCGGCCGCCCCTGACGTGGTGGCCCGGGCTTCCGTGCCCGTGGCCCGTGTCGTGGCACTGGTCAACAGAGCACGTGCCAGAGCCGGTTGTCCCCCGGTGTCCCTGAACGCGAAGCTCTCGAAGGCTGCTCGGCGCCACAGTGCGGACATGGCGAACCACCGGAACATGTCGCACCGGGGATCCGACGGTTCGGGTCCGGGCCGCCGGATCGCGCGTGCCGGCTACGACTGGAGTTCCTACGGCGAGAACGTCGCGTACGGATACCCCACCTCCGCCGCGGTGATGGCGGCCTGGATGTCCAGCCCCGGCCACAGACACAACATCCTGACGTGCGAGTTCAGGGAGATCGGGGTCGGCCTCGCGCAGCCCGGCAGCTACTGGACCCAGGACTTCGGCACGGCCCGCCGACCGGCGCCCGGCGGCGCCGTGTGACCCACTGGCGCGTTCGGTGCCGGTGGGGTCGGGCGGAGGCGAGTGGGTCGACGGTCGCGTCGGACCGGGGTGCGGCGCCTGTCGGATCGACCGAGTGAACGCCGCGGCCGGGACCGGCTACTTCACGGTGACGGTGACGGTCGGTGAGACGGCCTTGCCCGCCACGACGCGGAGTTGTTCCTTGCCCTTGGTGTGCAGCTTCGCGTTCAGGGTGTAGCCGCTGCCGTTCTTGACCGTGGTGCTCGCCTTCAGCGAGTTCCACTTGCCGTCCTTCTTGTGCTGGAGCGTCACCTTGGTATGGATCTTCAGGCCTTTGGAGTGTCCGGTGAAGGTGACCGATTCTCCCGCCTTCACCTCGTCCTTGCCGGCCTTGATGGTGATCGAGGCCTTGTCGGACGCCGCGACCTTCGTGGTGTCGGCCCGGGTGAGACCGGGGTTCGAGACGGCGCTCTGCCCGGCGGCGAAGGCGCCGGCCGTGCCGGCCGACAGCAGAGCCACGGACAGGGCACCCGCGGCGAGGGCGCGGGCGGTGCGAGAGCGGAGCGTGGACATCACGTTGGACTCCTGACGAGAAGGCGTCCCCCCTGTGGCGCGCACGGCGTCCTGACCGGTCGGATCGTCTGGTACCAGGCTATTTGCGTGAGGGGTGGACGGCTACTCGACCTCTGGGTGCTGCCCGGGAGGAGCCGGTTCGTGCCGTTCACGCGGCGGCGGCCGCACGGGGTGAGGGGACCGGACCCCGGCCCCTTCACCCCGCGCGGTGGGGACCCGTCCTACGCGCTGAAGCGGTGGGTGCCGGAACCGACCCGGTACACCGCGCAGCCGTCCTCCTCACGCAGGAAGGTGCCGTGGTCGTGGCTGACCGCCCGAGGACCGACCGCGGGGATCCACACCTCCGCGGTCGTATTGGGAGGCACGGTGCAGGTGAGGGCGAAGCGGCCGGACCGCAGGTGCCACTCGGTGGAGACCGGTCCGTAGACCGAGGTGAACGTGGCGCGGGCGGAGGTGACATCGCCGCCCGGGCGGGGCCGGACGACGATCTCGCGGTAGCCGGGCCGGCCCGCCGCGATGCCCGCGATGTTCGTGTACATCCACTCGCCGACCGAGCCGTAGGCGTAGTGGTTGAAGGAGTTCATGTCCGGCGTCTGGAAGCTCCCGTCGGGCTTGATGGAGTCCCAGCGTTCCCACATCGTGGTGGAGCCCTTGTCGATCTGGTAGCCCCAGCTGGGGAACGTGCGCTGTTGCAGCAGACGGTAGGCGACGTCGGTGTGCCCCGTGTCGGTGAGGACGGGCAGCAGCCTGGGCGTACCGAGGAAGCCCGTGGACAGATGCCAGTCCTTGGCCTCGATCAGGGCGACGAGACGGTCGGCCGCGGCCTTCCTCAGGGCGTCCGGCAGCAGGTTCATCGACAGGGCGAGGACGTACGCCGTCTGCGTGTCGCCCTTCACCTTGCCGTCGGGGGTGACATAGGCGTTGCGGAACGCCTCGCGTATCCGGCCGAAGAGATCGAGCCAGGGCGCGTCGTCCTCGCCGATCTCCCGGGCGATCCGGGACGCCAGGTCGGCACTGTGCGCGAAGTACGCGGTGGCGATGACGTCCTTCGGCGTCTCGTCGTCGACGTTCAGCCAGTCGCCGTATCCACCGGCCGGCCGCAACAGCTTGTCGCTGTTCCTCTCCAGATACTTCAGCCAGGACTGGACGGATGGCCAGGCGTCCTCCAGCACCTGCCGGTCCCCGTACGCCTGGTACAGCGACCAGGGAACCGTGACGCCCGCGTCGCCCCAGCCCGCGACGCCGTTGCCGACCGTGCCGACCATGGGCGCCACGTCCGTGAACGCGCCGTCCGCGGTCTGTCCGTCGCGCAGGTCGACCAGCCACTTGGCGAGGAAGCGGGCCGACTCCATCGTGTAAGTAGCGGTCGGCGCGAAGACGTTGATGTCGCCGGTCCAGCCCAGCCGCTCGTCGCGCGCGGGAGTGTCCGTCGGGACGGAGAGGAAGTTGCCGCGCTGACCCCAGGTGATGTTGCTGTGCAGCTGGTTGAGCATCGGGACGTTCGTCTCGAACTCGAAGGTGAAGGGGGCGGACGTGTGCATGACCCGGCCGGTCAGGGTCTTCGCCGTGGGCGTACCGGGGAATCCCGTCAGCTCGACGTAGCGGAAGCCGTGGAAGGTGAAGCGGGGCTCGTACGTCTCCTCGCCGCCGCCCTTGAGGGTGTACGTGTCGGTGGCCGCGGCCGTGCGCAGGTTCGCGGTGTACAGGGTGCCGTCCGGTTCGAGGACCTCGGCGTGCCGCAGACGTACGGTCGTCCCCGCCCTGCCGGACACCCGCAGCCGCACGGAGCCGACCATGTTCTGGCCCAGGTCGAGGACGAAGACGCCCGGCTCGGGTTCGGTCACCTTCTTGACCGCGAGTTCCTCGGCCACCCGGACCGGGCCGTCCACCTGCGCGACGATCCGGGCGGGGGCGGCGTCGCCCGCGCCGCGGACGGCGAGCCAGGCCCGGTCGTCGAAGCCGGGAGAGGTCCAGCCGGGGGTCTCCTTGCGTGCGTCGTACGTCTCGCCGCCCAGCAGGTCGGCGGCGACGATCGGCCCGGAGGTGGCCCGCCAGTCCGGTCCCGAGGTGATCCGCTCGCTCGTCCCGTCCGTGTACTCGATCTCCAACTGCGCCAGCAGCGCGGGACGTTCACCGTACTGGTGAGGACCGAACATGCCGACGTTGCCCGCGTACCAGCCCGGCGCGACGTACACGCCGAGGGCGTTGCCGCCCGACCGCAGCAGCGTGGTGACGTCGTACGCCTGGTACTGGACGCGTTCGCGGTAGTCGGTCCAGCCGGGAGCGAGATGGTCGCGGCCCACGCGGCGGCCGTTGAGGTGGGCTTCGTACAGGCCGAGCGCCGTGGCGTACAGGCGGGCGCGGGAGACCTTCTTGCGGGGCAGCCTGAACTCGTGCCGCAGCTGGTTGGCGGCGTACGAGGCGGGGACGACCCTGCCCCACGGTCCGGCCCCCCACGCGGCGGCCTCCTTCGCCGCCGGCCAGGCGCTGTCGTCGAAACCGGCCTCGCGCCAGGTGCCGGAGGGCTCCTTGTCCGTCGACCTCCAGGAGGCGTCGGTGACGATCCGCTGGTCGCCGGAGGCGGTGTGGAGGGTCAGGACGGCCACCAGGCCCGCGGGCCCCTCGCTCGCGTTGGTCGCCGCGACCGCGAGGACGTTCGTGCCGGAACGCACCTGGGGGAGGACGTCGACGACGGCCGGACGGCGCCAGCCCTCGTTGTCCGTCGCCAGATCGGTGCGGGCCACCTCGGTGCCGTTCACGGAGACGGCGTAGACGTTGTCCGCGGTGATGGCCAGCGTGGCCGCGGTGATCCCGGCCGGGAGATCGACGCTACGACGGAACCAACGGGTCGCCGTCGGGGCGCTGTTGGCCGGTTCACCCTCGGGGAACCAGATCCAGGCGCTGCCTTCCAGGGACGGCGCGTCGGTGAGGGCCGGGGGAGCGGAGATCCACTCCGCGGACCACTGCGCGGCGTCCATCAGGCCGGTCTCCCACCACGACGGCTCGCTCCACCCGGAGACTCCGCCGTCGGTGCCCCACACCCGCACGGTCCAGAAGTAGCGTGTCCGCGGCTCGAGTCGGGGGCCCGCGTAGGGGACGAGGACGGACTCGCCCGAGGTGACCTTGCCGCTGTCCCAGACGTCCGGGTGCGACAGGCCCGAGGCGCTGGAGGCGACGCGGATCTGATACGCGCTCTGCCGCATGCCCGGCTCGTCCGAGGCCACCGGCCAGCTCAGCCGGGGGTGTTGCACGTCGAGGCCCAATGGGTGCTGGACGTACTCGACGGTCGGCACCGTGACGCGCGGAGCGCCGTGCCGGGGCCCCGCCGGAGCGGATGCGGTCGGTGCGGCCACGGCTGGTCCGGCTCCGACGACCACGGCACCCACCGTGGCCACCGCGCCCGCCAGGATGTTCCTCCTACTGATCACTACGGCCCCTCACGCAGGAATGATGAATCGATTCACATCGGGTGGACTTAGGTGAACGTAGGGGCGTGGGGGGTGAGGGTCAATGAGCGTGCAGGGACTTTCTTGACGAGCCGTCACCGTGGAACGCGCTTGCGGTGGTTCCTGGGATGCTCGCGAGGCGACCGATTGAACGGTTTCAATTCCTGTCGCCCGAACGGGAGTCGCGCGCGTGCCTTCGCCGTCCTCGGTGTCCACCGTGAGCGGGGGTCCATCTTCCGGCGCGGGCCGTTTCGGAGACGCGGAGGCGGGCAACCGGCCGCTATGAACAACGGCGAAGATCAGGCGGATGCGATCGAAACCCGGGGGGACGAGCACCATGTCGTCCTCAGTGCCGACACCAACGGTGACGGGAAGCCCGATGTGTGGATGACCGACACCACGGGAGACGGCAAGGCCGACCTCTACCAGTTCGACACGACAGGAGACGGGCAGGTGGACGTCACGATGGTCGAACGAGCCGACGAGCCGGGCGAGGACCGTATCGTCGTCGACGGCGACGGCGGTCATCCGATCGAGCCCTGAGGCCCCGCGCCCCGCGTCCCGGTCCTCGTGTCTCACGTCCCGCGTCTTTGAATGCTTCCGGGTGCGGGTGCGGGTGCGGGTGCGGGTGCGGGTGCGGGGAGCCGGGGCGCGTCGGTTCCCCGCTACGGCTCGGGCACTCCGTGCGGGTGCCTTGCGGAGCCGCGGCCGGGGCGTTCCGGGATGTGCGGCCGCCCCTGAGCCCGGCGCCTGCGTGTGACAGGCGAGCTGTCCGGGGCCGGGCTCGGGGGAGGCGACGTACGGTGGCTGTCAGGCGCCGACGATGCCGGACTTGGCGATGCTGATCTTCGCCTTGGTGGAACCGTTGCGGGAGCCGAGGGCCTCGACCTGCTTGACGATGTCCATGCCTTCGACGACCTCGCCGAAGACGACGTGCTTGTTGTCCAGCCAGTCGGTCACGATGGTGGTGATGAAGAACTGCGAGCCGTTGGTGTTCGCACCCGCGTTCGCCATCGACAGCTGACCCGGCTTGGTGTGCTTCAGCTTGAAGTTCTCGTCGGCGAACTTCTCGCCGTAGATGCTCTTGCCGCCCGTGCCGTCGCCCCGGGTGAAGTCGCCGCCCTGAAGCATGAAGTCCGGGATGACCCGGTGGAAGCTCGAACCCTCGTAGCCGAAGCCGTGCTCGCCCGTGGCCAGCTCACGGAAGTTCTTCGCGGTCTGGGGGACCACGTCGTCGAACAGCTTGAAGACGATACGGCCCGCGGGCTCGTCGTTGATGGTGATGTCGAAGTAGACGTTGTCGCTCATGAAGACATCCTCACATCTCTTCGTTCTCCGATGGCACACACCTCCCCGGGTGACGCGCTGGGACCCGACGTGCTAGCCCGGCCGGCCCTGTCCCGGCGGCGGCGGTCCCCGCGGTGGCGGCATGACAAGCTGTACCTTCCAGCGCCCGAACCCAGGAGGTCAGCATGACTGCCGAGTCACAGCCACAAGAAGGTTCGGAGCCCACCGAGGCCGAGGCCGAGAGCCCCGCACTGACGCCCGACGAGGACGGCCAGTACGACCTGAAGCGCAAGTTCCGGGAGGCCCTGGCGCGCAAGCGCGGGTTGCAGACGGACGGCACCGGCGGCAACGGCAAACCGGACGCGTCGAAGATCCGCGGAGCGCACGGACCTGCGTCCAGTCAGCGGTCGTTCCGCCGCAAGAGCGGCGGCTGAGCCGTAGTTCACCGCGCGCACCTTCGGTGTGCGTGCCGGCCGGTGGCCGAGAGCCGAGAGCCGGTCCCCGGGAATCGGTCGCACGGCGGTGGGCCGGGGCCCGCGGGGGCACGGCCGCCACGCGAAGTGGTACGCCCACGGCCCGCCCCCCCTCGACGGGGGCGGGCCGTCCCGGGTGCGTCTGCCGGGAGAAGTACGGACAGGGGCGGGAAGCCATACGGCTCCGCTCGGCGGGGGTGCGGGCCGCCCCGGCGGTAGGGGCTGGGGCGCCGCTGCCGCACCGTACGCCGGTCGGAGCGCTCGCCCGGTCGCGCACGGCAATTTGCCCGCCCGGTCCGGCTCCCGTGGCGACGGCGCTCGCAACTCCTCTCAAGGAGGGCCGGGTTGACACCGCCGGCGGGGCGCCGGCCCTCACGCGAAGCTGATGCGCGGGCGTGGGCCCGGCCGCTTGCCATCGGCACATCGGCACATCGGCACATCGGTACATCGGTACATCGACACGTCGACAGCCCTGGCCGCGCCCGCGGTCCGGGGGCCTTCCCTGGGGAGCCTCGGGAACGGTGTTCCCACACCTTCGAGCGGGACCATGAACCGGGGGCCGGCCGGCACCCCGCCGGACCGGCGGCCGGCACCGGCCCTCACCGGACTCTTACCTTCGGGCCCCGCCGGACGGGATCGGAGCGGACCCGCCTGGGTCCGTGTGCCGTGTTCCCGGCGCGGAGCGCACGGCGGTGACAGCGCGCGGTCGTGTCGGGCGACGAGCGGTCACGGGAGGTAAGAAGTCAGGAAGACGTCGTCGGCCCCGGGTGATCCCCGGGTTCGCGACCCGGCGCGCGTCGGTGCACTGTGGAAACCATGACGGCGTGGAATCGGGGCTTTGCGCAGGCGGGCCGGACCAGCCGTCTGCTGCTGCTGATCCCGGTGGCGCTCATCGTCCTCATCACCGTCAGCGACATCGTCGCCCCCTCCGACATCGTGCTGGGGCCGCTGCTGGTCATCGCGCCCGCGATCACCGCATGGGGCGCGGGCCCCCTCGTCACGGGCGGCGTCGGGGCCGCGGCGATGGCGGCCCAGGCCTTCATCGGCTGGCGCTCGGGCCAGCTCCTGTCACGCAACGTGCTGGTGCAGCTGTTCGCCCTGGCCGTGCTCTCCGCGCTGATCGTCATCCTGTCCGTGGTCCGCGACCGGCACAGCCGTGAGCTGGCCCGGGTACGGTCGGTCGCCGAGGCCGCACAGCGGGTACTGCTCTGGCCCCTGCCGAGCCGGCTCGGCACCCTGCGGCTCGCCTGCGTCTATCTGGCAGCCGAAGAGGAGGCCGAGATCGGCGGCGACCTCTACGCGGCCGCCCGCAGCGAGCAGGGCACCCGTGTCGTGATCGGTGACGTGCGCGGCAAGGGCCTGCCGGCCATCGGGGAGGCGGCCTTCCTGCTCGGCGCCTTCCGTGAGGCCGTGCACCAGAACGCCGGGCTGCCCGCGCTGGCCGGCTCCCTGGAGCGGAGCCTCACCAGATACCTCGACGACTTCGAACCCACGGACGAGGCGGGCGAGCGCTTCGTCACGGCGCTCCTGCTGGAGATCCCGGACGACGAACCCGTCGTCCGGGTGGTCAGCTGCGGCCACCTCGCGCCCCTGCTGCTGCGGCCGGGCAGCGCGGTGAGCGCCCCGGATCTGGCCCCCGCGCCCCCGCTCGGGGTCGGTCTCACCGATCCCGGCGACGTCACGGTGGCCGAGCTGCCCTTCGCCGTGGACGACACGCTGCTCCTGTTCACCGACGGTGTCGTCGAAGCCCGTGACCGCGAGGGTGTCTTCTACCCGCTCGCGGAGCGCGTCGCCCAGTGGGTCGGCCATCCACCGGAGGCGCTCCTCCAGCGGGTGCAGCACGATCTGCTCGCGCACGCCCGCGGACGTTTCGGCGACGACGCCGCCCTCATCGCCATCCGCCGCACCGGAGAGCAGGTGACGCCGGCCCGAGTGCGGCACGCGGCGCCTGCGGGCTGAGCGGGACGTAAGACCGTACGGGACCGCCCTCCCCGGGAGGCGGACGGGGCGACGCGGGCGGACAGGGGCGGTCCGCGCGGGCGGCGGACGCTCGGGAACTCGGGCGGGGAGCCCGGTCCCGCTGATCGTCCGAGGTGATGGCACCCGCCTATGGCTCTTTTCACATTCAGCCCGGGAAGAGGCCCGCCGTGACCCCGGTCACCCCGCGTGGTGCGTGATTTGTTTATGTTCGCTCTTCAGTGACCCTTCCACACCACTTGTCGAGGCTCGCTTGAAGATGCCGATCCGACCGCGCCCCCTCCAGCACGCCGAGCCCCCGGCGAGACACCGGGGCAGGCGTGCCCTCGGCGGCGCCGGTGTACTCCTGGCCGTGTCGACGGCGCTCCTCGCGGGCGGCACGGCGCAGGCGGCACCCGCGCCTGCCGCCGTCGACAGGCCCTCCGCACGGACCGGAGCCGACGCCGGATCTCCGGCGGCGGCCGAACCCCGGGCCGCGACACGCGTGACGGCGGCGGTGCTCGACCTCGACGGCACGGGCCGGGAACCCACGGTGTACGGCGACGACGTCACGTACGACACCGCGAGCATCATCAAGGTCGACATCCTCGCGACGCTGCTGCTTCAGGCGCAGGACGCCGGACGCGGGCTCACCGCTCAGGAACGCGCGCGTGCCGAACCGATGATCCGGCACAGCGACAACGCGGCGGCGAACGCGCTGTGGCGTGAGATCGGCCGGGCGCCCGGTCTGGAGGCGGCCAACAAGCGTCTGGGCCTGACCGGGACGAAGGGCGGGACCGGCACCCGCTGGGGGCTGACCCGGACGACGGCGAGTGACCAGATCCGCCTGCTGCGCGCGGTGTTCAGCACGGCGGGCAAGCCGGCCGCGGCCGCCGGAGGGCTGAACCAGGAGTCCCGGAACTACGTCCGGACTCTGATGGCCGGCGTCGCGAACGAGCAGGCGTGGGGTGTCTCGGCGGCCGGGGGCGGCGGCTCCGGGTGGGCCCTGAAGAACGGCTGGCTGCAGCGCAGCACGTCCGGGCTCTGGGACGTCAACAGCGTGGGACGGATCATGGTGGACGGACACCGCTACCTCGTCGCGGTCCTCTCGGACGGCAGCACCTCGATGGAGGACGGTGTCGCGCTGGTGGAGCGAGCGGCTCGGGCGGCGGTCACCTCGGCGGACGGGCACTGACCCGCGCCGGCGGCGCGCCCCCCCCCCCCCCCCCCGCCGGGGTCACGCGGGGCCGCGCGGCCCCCGCCGGGGTCAAACACAAAGCGACCCACCCACAGACC